>CADBKS010000026.1 GCA_902795255.1 uncultured Chloroflexota bacterium | reverse complement strand
GACCTTGGCGATAAAATTCCCGGCCTTCTGCGGATCCAGGCCGGTCTGTTCATCCTTTTCCATCTTCGCGACCGAACGGACGATCCGTCCGCCGTAAGCTTCATTGCCGTCTTCGATCTTTTTCCGTGCGGCGGTAAATCCGGTCTTGATGTCGCCGGGCTGGACCGCGCAGACGGTGATGTTATAGGGCTTTACTTCGTTGATCAGCGCGCAGGTGTAGCTGTTGATGGCGGCCTTCGAGGCAGAATAGTAAGCCTGGAAGGGGATCGCGAAAACCGCAGCCATGGAGCTGGTGTTGACGATCCGTCCGCCGCCCTGTTCGCGCATGATGGTGAGCGCGGGCTTGTTCACGTTCACCATACCGAAGAAATTCACATCCATCTGACGTTTCGCGTCTTCCGCGGGGGTAAATTCGATCGCTCCGGAGATCCCGTACCCGGCACAGTTCACGACGATATCGATCCGCCCCTCTGCCTCTTTGACCTGCCGGACCGCCTGTTCCGCGGCTTCCGGATCGGTGACATCGGCACGGATATGCGTAAAGCGCGAATCGCTGAAATCACGCCGGCTGATGGTATAGACCTTACAGCCCTGTTTCTGCAGCGCGGCCGCCGTGCAGAGCCCGATCCCGGAGGTTCCCCCGGTCACGATGGCGATCTTTTCAGTCATTGTTGATCGCCTCCGCAATGATGCCGGCAGCTTCATCGACCAGTGCATCGGTCAGGGAAGCCATCAGGCTGGTGCGGATCATACATTCGCCTTCCGGAGCGGCAGGCGGCAGCACGGAGTTGACATAAACACCGCCGTCATAGATCCTGCGGCATTTTTCGAGCGTCCGGTAGGCTTCATAGGTGAAGATCGGGACGATCGGCGTCTTGGCTTCAATGATCTCCAGCCCTTTTTCCTTCAGCTGTGAGCGGAAGCGGTCTGCCAGGCTGTTCAGATGGGAGACCAGTTCCGGATGGGCCTTCAGATAACGCAGGGATGCCAGTGCGGCAGCAGCCTGAGCCGGCGGGATGGAGGCAGCGAACATGAAGGGGCGGGAGTTATGCTTGACGAAATCCACAATGCGGGCTTTGCCGGCCATATAACCGCCGAGGCTCGCCAGGGATTTGCTGAAGGTACCCATATAGATATCAACTTCATCCTCAAGACCGTAATAATTGGCCGTACCGCGGCCGCCTTCACCGAGAACGCCGAGACCGTGCGCGTCATCGACCATCACCCGGGCACCGTACTGTTTTGCGAGGCGGCAGATCTCCGGCAGATTGGCGATCCCGCCGCTCATGGAGAAGACACCGTCCGTCACGACCAGGCAGCCGCGGTCTTCCGGGACCTGCTGCAGGCACTGTTCCAGCTCCTGCATATTGTCGTGATGATAGCGGAGCATTTTGCCCCAGCCGAGCCGGGCCGCGTCATAGATCGAGGCATGATCTTCGCGATCCAGAATCACATAGTCATTGCGGCCGACCAGCGCGCTGATGATGCCGAGATTGGACTGGAAACCGGACGGGAAGGTGATGACGGCTTCCTTATGCAGAAAATCCGCCAGCTCTTCTTCAAGTTCCAGATGGAGCTTGAGCGTCCCGTTCAGGAAACGGGAACCGGAGCAGCCGGTGCCGAACTGTTCGACGGCTTTGATGGCGGCTTCCATCACTTCGGGATTCGTCGTCAGGCCAAGGTAGTTGTTGGAGCCCAGCATGATGCGGCGTTTGCCTTCCATGATCACTTCAGGAGCCTGGCGGGTCTCCAGGTAGTGGAAATAGGGGTAGATCCCCTGGTCGCGGAGGTCATCCTGAATGGCACGTTTTGCACATTTTTCAAAAATATCGATCATTGATTAACCCTTTATCTGCGCAGCGAAATGCGAAATCGATCTCACCGGTAAATTGCGTTTAAATTCACAAAAAGTATATCAGATGAAAGCGTCAAAGGGGACAAAGATATTATTAGGAAGTTTTGCGGAACAGGGCTGATTCCGGCACTGCACCGTTTTGATATAAAAAGGCCGGGGCAGCATTGCCGCCCCGGCACGTTATTTCAACAAAGACCACAGACCTCAGCTGAGCTTCGGGAAGCGGCTGAGGATCGTCGCGGCACCCGGGAGCACCGCTTTTTCGCCGAACTTCAGTCCGGACGGCGACTTCAGGTTCGCCTTTTCCGCGTTCTGATAGATCAGGATCTGGGTGCCTTCCGCATTGCACTTGCGGTCGACCAGCGCCAGGCCGGTCACCCAGCCATCCTTATCCATCGCGCAGCTGGTGACATGTCCGATCACCTTTCCCTTCAGATCCAGGACCGGATCCCCATGATGCGCCATGCGGACGACCTGGTCGTTGAAGCGGAAGCGGACCGCAGTCACCTTCTGGGCCGCCTCATCCTTTCGGTAGGCATCCCGTCCGATGAACCAGCACTTATAGGTCTTGACCGAAGAATGGAACCCGGCCTCATTCACCTTGATGCCCATATCGCCGGCCATCTCATGACCGTAAAGCGGCAGTCCGGCTTCCGTGCGCAGGCTGTCGCGGGCACCCAGACCGCAGGGTTTCAGGCCCAGCGGGGCGCCGGCTTCCAGCAGACGGTTCCAGAGATCCGTGAGTTTATCCGGATGGACAAAGAGCTCAAAGGAGATCTTTTCGCCGGTATAACCGGTGCGGGCCAGATAGAGGTCGAAACCGCCGACCACCGCATGCGTCACACAGCCCTTCTTCAGGGTTTTGATCTTCTGTGCGTCTTCTTCGGAACAGCCCAGCGCGGTCAGGACCTGGATCGAGATCCGGCCCTGCAGGGCAAGGTCTACACGCATCCGGTCGCCCGCCTTCGGGTCGCGCAGGTTTTCGAGCGTCACGTTCCGGCCGAATGCCCGGGCGGAAGGACGGCTGCGGTCCACCAGGACCTTCCCTTCGCGGACCGCATTCAGCCAGGCCCAGTCCTTGTCATTATTGGACGCATTGACAACGATGAGATATTTCTCCTCACCGGTCCGGTAGATGATCAGGTCGTCGATCACATTCGCGTCCGGATCCAGGAAGTGGGTATAGATCGTGTCGCCCACAGCCAGGACACTGATGTCATTGGCGCAGACACTGTCCAGGAAAGGCAGCGCGTCGGCACCGTTGGCCTCATAGACACCCATGTGGGAGACATCGAAGAGACCGCCGGCCTGACGGCAGGCATTATGCTCCTCCTTGATGGAGGTATACCAGACAGGCATATCCCAGCCGGCAAACGGGACCATCTTCGCGCCGAGCGCTTTGTGCGTCTCATAAAGCGGCGTCCGCTTGATCGGGGCGTTCTCGTCCTCATCATAGGCGCTGAAATCAAACTCCGGAAGCGGTGTTCCCTCATCCGGGGACATTCCGACCGCATAAGCCTTCGTGAAGGACGGCGCTCCGCAGGGTTTTCCTTCCGCCGGTTTGCATTCTTCCACATAAACCGGTCCCGGCAGACGCTTGCGCAGATCCTGATCGAACTTCACGAAGCCGTCGGAAAGATCGCGCAGCCAGGCTGCCGCCGCGCCGGCTTCCTCCGCTTTGCAGCTGAACTGGAAACCGTCCGGGCGGAGCATCAGCGTACCGCTGATCTCATTTCCATCGATGGAAAGGACCGTATCCTGCTCTTCGCCCTCGGAAAGCGCTTCCGCGTCACTGAGGAAAGCATAATTTACGAACTCACGGTAATTGCCGCCATGGATCAGCAGATGGGCTTTGCCCTTAACAGTCTTGAACTTGTCGTCAATGTAATAGAAATTCGGATATCCGAACTTCGGATCTTCACTGAGTTCCGTGCATTTTTCGGTCAGCGCACGGACGCGGAGTTTGGCGTTTTCAATAACGTCAAAATCGACCCGGGCCCGCTGGAGCATGGATTTCGCGCCGGGCATGGCGTACGGATGGAAGGCATAGAGGACGTCGGCAATGATGTCGGCGATCTCCTTCATGTCATCTTCCTTCAGCCCGATCTGCGTGACACAGGCGGTGCCCATGCGGATACCGCTGGCCTTCAGGGCGGACATGTCGCCCGGGATCGTGTTGCGGTTCAGCACGATGCCGATAATGTCCAGCACACGGGCGGCGATATCACCGGAAAGGTAAGTGCCGTCCTCCCCTTTCACCGCCTTGCAGTCCAGCAGGAGCATGTGGCTGTTGGAGCCCTGATAAGGGACCTTCAGACCGCGGGCCTTGAACTCCGCCACCAGTGCCTGCGTATTTTTGAGGATCTGCGCCTGATACGCGCGGTATTCAGGGGTCTTTGCCAGTTTGAAAATCGTAGAAAGCGCCGCGAACACCTGCGTGTGCGGACCGCCCTGCTCACCGGGGAAAACCGCTTTGTCAATGATCTTGCTGATCTTCGGATCCGTCGTCAGCAGGACCGCCCCGCGCGGCCCGGTGATCGTCTTGTGTGTCGTGAAGGAGACCACATCCGCGTATCCGACCGGGCTCTCCACCACACCGGCAGCCACAAGGCCCGCGATGTGGGCGATATCCGCCAGCAGGTACGCGCCGACGGAATCCGCGATCTCACGGTAGCGTTTCCAGTCCGGAATATACGGATAGGATGTATAACCGCAGATGATCATTTTCGGCTTATGCTCCAGTGCCAGGCGCTGGAGCTCGTCATAATCGAGCATCTCCGTTTCCGGATCCACCGTATAGTGGACGATGTTGTAAAGCATCCCGGTCCGGTTGACCGGTGACCCGTGGCTCAGATGTCCGCCATGGAGCAGATCCATCGCCAGGACCGTGTCACCCGGTTCAATAATATGATAAGCGGCGTTGTTCGCAGGAGCGCCGGAAAGCGGCTGAACGTTCACCTGGATCTTATCGGCCGGGACCCGGTCATTGGCGAACACCTCCGCGCAGCGGCGGCGGGCAAGCGCTTCGAGAACGTCCACATATTCCACACCCTTATAGTAGCGCGGGTCGGAATTGCGGCGGAAATTCCCGAGGCTGTAGTCCAGGTCCAGGATCTCCTTCTCGCTCATCTTACGGGTGGCTTCGTCCGGATAGCCTTCCGCATACACGTTCTGAAACACAGAGCCGAGGGATTCGCGGATCGATTCCGGAGCGAAGGATTCGCTCGCGATCATGATCAGTTTCCGTTTCTGCCGTTCTTCTTCAAGCTCGATGATGCGGGCCACAGCCTCATCGACATCGACAAGCTTTCCCTGAAACAAATAGTTGTCCATAAACCTCCCGTGAAAATCATATATTTCATGCCGTTTCCGGCATAAGGCATTCCGTTTTAAGCGCTCACGCTGCCACGTACACAGCCGCACGTGAGTCCACATGAGCCGGCAGCCGCACCGGTCTGCCGGGCTTTCCGCCCGTTTTCATTTGCCTGTTTTGCACATATTGGGGCGGATGCCTGTTTTCATTATACTGTAAAATAATATCAGGGCAAGGAACGGGAATGGCATTGCATTTAAACGAAGAACTGATCCTGCAGATCCTTTCCGTGGTGGAAGAGATCCCTGCCGGGAAGGCAGCCTCTTACGGACAGATCGCGGAAATGATCGGGCAGGCAAAAAACGCGCGGCTGGTCGGCCGTGTTTTGAGCATGGCTCAGTTTTACGGTGATTTTCCCTGTCACCGCGTTGTTTCCGCATCGGGCAGGACCGCCCCGCACTTTCCGGAGCAGCGCCGGCTGCTGGAAGAAGAAGGTGTCGGTTTCAAAGCCAACGGCTGTGTGGATATGGAGCGCTTCCGCTGGGAAGTTTAGATCACCTCATAGCCGGCTTCCGAAAGGACCTGCAGCGCCCGTCCGAAGTTTTCCGATTTCACAAGGATGTAGTCCGTGTTGTAGGTCGATACGGCAAAGATGCCGATCCCGTTTTCCGCGAGGATCCCGGTTATTTTTGAAAGGATCCCGATCAGCGAAAAATCCAGCGTTCCCTGTATGCGGAAGGCGCGCCAGCCGTCTTCCCGTTCAAGTGTTTCCGCAGGCGTGTCCGCCGTCCGGCAGACCAGCGAAAGCTCTTCATCCGTTTTTCCAATAAAGTAAAAGTCTTTCCGTAGATCGATCCGCGACACATCCGCGGGTTTGCATACCGTCAGTTCTGCCGAAAGTGTTTCCAGTTTCATTCTGCCATTCCTTTCCGCTATAAGAGTTTACTTTGTTGTATCCGCGGCAATCTGGCCGCGCCTGTTTTAATTCCCCGGGTTCTAATACGCTGCAGACGGCATTTTTCAATGTGTATCCCCGGCTCATATTAAGACGCAGCAGCATTCAGCGGAGGTTACCTGTTTCCAGCTTATCGTACCATAAAACGGGGAACGCTGTACCGAATCGGGGGCCAAAGCCTTGATTTTATGTTCATGTGTGCGTTATGATTAAGCCGTGATGACTACGATCCTTTTCGCTTTTCTGACCTCTTGTGCGTTTTCGCTCCCCTTTGAACTGCTTGACACGGCGGAGATTGCCGCGCGCATGTCTGCCGGAAGCATTTGGGAAAAATATACCGCTTTTCTTCCGGTGCTCGGGAGCCGGATGTTCCCGCACGGAGGGCTGCTGTTCCTGCTGTTTTTCCTGCTCTACCGGGTGGTGCTGCCGAAGATCCGCGGCAAACAGTTTTCACTCTCAGCACTGCTGACAGCGGTCCTGTTTTCACTGTACCTGCTTTTCGGGGAATGCGCGTCGCTTTATGCGGACCTGCGGCCTTTGTTCAGCAATATGCCGCAGATCCTGATTTCCGTCATCAAATGCTGCGGATATCTGCCGCTGTTTTACACGGTCATCCGCGCCGGTTTCGTCCTGATCGACGGAACGAAGCCGGGGTCCGTCACGGGGAAGACCGGCAGGGCTGTGTTTGAGGAGCACTGCTTTCTTCTTCCGCTGCTGATCATTCTGTTCTGCTGGCTCCCTTATCTCATTGCGTTTTACCCGGGTTTCGTCCCCTCGGACGGGCTCAAACAGCTGAACAACTTTTTCGGCTCCGGCAACTTTACCGACAACCATCCGGCTTTCTCCAGCATGCTGATGGGATGGGCCATGATGCTCGGCCGGAAACTCGGTTCTGACAATCTCGGCCTGTTCCTCTTCACCGGTCCGCAGATGCTCATCTGCGCCGCGGTGATGGCGGCCTGTTTCCCGCTTTTCAGGCAGCTGCGCACCCCGGGAGTGATCCGGAAGCTGGCCCTGGCGGATTTCGCGCTGATCCCGATTTGGCCGAATTACGCTTATTCCCTGCTGAAGGACAGCCTTTACATGGCCATGATCCTGCTGTTTGTTCTGCAGCTGATCCGGATCATCCGCGATCCGGAAAAATTCTGCGGCAAGCCGGGGAATCTGATCCTGATGTGCGCCTCCATGTGCCTGATGGTCATGGTCCGGCATGAGGGTCAGTATGTGGGCGGCGTGATCTTTCTGACCCTTTTCACGCTTCCTGCCGTTCGCCGTTTCTGGAAACGGCTCCTCCCGGTCCTGCTGGTCCCGCTCTGCCTGATCAATGTCTTTGACCGCGTGATCCGTCCGCAGCTCGGCATCGCAGACGCCCCTGCCCGGGAAGCCCTGACCATGCCGATCCGCCAGACCTCCGCCGTTGTCGTTGAAATGGAAGACAGCCTGACCGAAGAAGAGTCCGCGGTCCTGCACGAGCTCTTCGTCTACGAAAAGATCCCCGCCATGTACGCGGAAAGCTTCCAGAACGCTGACGCGCTCAAAGGCCAGTTCGACCCGTGGGCCCCGCGGGAAGCGATCCTGCGCTATATGAAAGTCTGGGCCGGGCTCGGGCTGAAGCATCCGCTGACTTACCTGAATGTCTTTCTCTGCTCCAACACCCGCTACTACGATCCGTTTCTCGGTGTCCACCGGGATATTTACGGCTGGTTCGGGATCGAACAGGCAGAATATGTAAATAAAGGGCTGTTCGACCTCCGATACGATCCGGCATTCGGGGGTCTCCGGACCGTGCTCACCAACATCGCGGACGGAATGCCGCGGCTGCCGCTGACCGCGCTGTTTTATTCACTCGGCTTCAGCGCATGGGTCATGATCTTCTGCCTGGCGAGCCTGCTGCGGAAGAAAGTCCGCGGCATCATCATTCCGCTGCTGCCGGGGCTTGTCACCTTCATCATGCTGCAGAACTCTGCGATCAACGGATTTTTCCGCTATATGCTGCCGCTGCTGATCCCTCTCCCGGTCTGCATCGCCTGGACAGTCAGCCGGGTCCAGGAAACGAACTGACAAAAACAGCCGCCTCCGGGCGGCTGTTTTGATATCTTCGGCAGTATTTTCCGTTTCGGGCTCAGGCCTTTTCGACCTTCTCTACCGCTTCCTCAAGCAGGCTGCGGATCGGGAGATGCTGCGGGCACTGTGCTTCACAGGCTCCGCACTTCAGACAGTCGGAAGCCTTTCCGTGTCCCTGGATCAGCGTCCAGTAATACCAGGAGTTTCCGCCGTCCGCGTACATCTTTTTCATATTCAGGATCGACATGATGTCGGGAATGATGATGTCCTGCGGGCAGACTTCCGTGCAGTAGCGGCAGCCGGTGCACGCGATCGTCCCGAGCGACCGGATCGAATCCCGCGCCTTTTCGACCGCTGCGTTCTCGGCCGCATTCAGCGGTTCGAATTCCGCCATCGCGCGGATGTTGTCCCGCATCTGTTCAATGCTGCTCATTCCGGAGAGCACCACGGCAATATTGTCAAAACCGGCTGCGAACCGCAGCGCGTAGGAAGCGGTGCTTTTCCCCGTTCCGAGCTGTTCAAACGCCGCCTTACCCACCGGCGGCAGATCGACCAGCGTACCGCCCTTGACCGGTTCCATCACGACAACAGGCTTCCCGTATTTTTCGCAGACATCATAGCAGGCTTTGGACTGCACGACCGGGTCATCATAATCGATATAGTTGAACTGAAGCTGCACGAACTCGGTCTCCGGACAATCCTCAAGGATCTTTTCGAGCATCTGCGGCTTATCATGGAATGAAAAACCGAGATGGCGGATCTTCCCCTCCGCGCGGAACTGTTTCAGGACTTCATAAACATTGCAGCGCTTATATTTCTCATAATTCTCAGCCGAAAGCGCGTGCATCAGGAAGAAATCAAAATAGTCCACCCCGCAGATCTCCAGCTGCTTCAGGAACTGGGTCCGCACATCCTCCTCGGAATTGAAGAAAGAAGAGGACATTTTATCCGCCAGGAGGAAGCTTTCCCGCGGATACCTTGAGGTCAGGCACTCCCGGAGCGCCGGTTCGCTCTGTTTGCCGATATAAGGATGGGCCGTATCAAAATAATTGAACCCGGCCGCCAAAAATTCATCGATCATCTGCTTTGTCTGTTCCAGATCGACCGTTTTTTGCTCCGTCATCGGCAGACGCATGCATCCGAAGCCGAATTTACCGTGAATTTCCGGAAAATGAGGATTATTTTTCATCATTGTTTATACTCCTGTACTGCTCATAATAATATCTTTTGTTAATTACTTATCTATTTGGTATAATCATTGTAATCACAGATATCCATGATTTGTATAATAATGTCTTAAATCAGTTATAATTTGTAAGATATACGACATAGCAATTCAGTGGTTCAAGCATTAAGCTGGTTTTTTACCAGCAGGAAGTAATTTGACAGAAGAGCCTGAAATCAGGAATAAGTCAGAAGTTGGAGGACTATGGCTCGACCGGTAAAAATACGACGGATCTGTGCACTTCCCGAAGTGTACAGGCAGGAAGGCCCTGCGATCGTACTGGGGCTGGACGAATTTGAATGCATTCGTCTGATCGACCACTGCGGACTGTCCCAGGCAGAATGCGGTATCCAAATGGAAGTCGCGAGAACCACCATTGCGCTGATCTATGAAAGAGCCCGCAAAAAGATCGCGGATTCGATCGTTTACGGCCGGCCCCTGGAGATCAAAGGCGGAAATTACCGGCTTTACGAAGAAGCAGACTGACCCGCCGGTCCCGTTTGTCCCGCCGGCACCTGAGTGCCGTTCAGTCGGATAAACTGCCGAAAATAAAACAGAGCGGAAAAAATCTGTCCGTTCTGTTATAGAAAGTTTTCCTCTTATACGAATATACTGCTGTAAGAGTTGTTTTTGATTTGCGTACCGCTTGCCGGACGCCGGTCATCACCGCACTGCCGCGCTGCCTGTCCGGATCATGCGGCAGGCTCCTTTTTTCGCAGCAGCATCAGGTCTTTGCTTTCCTTCCCCGTCATCTGATCGACCGTGATCTCGACCATCAGCGTACGGTCGAATTCGGTTTGGATCTCTGCATCGACATCGGCTTTATAATCGCCCGAATGCCGGTACCCGAAGGCCTGCAGCGCACGGAGCTTTTCGTCCGCATCCGTCAGAAAACGGGCATGACCGAACGCGATCACACTGCGGTAACGGGTGGCACGTTCAGCCGGCAGGACCTCATGTGTATCCACGACCGTAAAACAGACCCTGCTGTTTTTTTCCATCGCGTCCTTTTTATGCCCGGAAACTGCCGCGTGGAAATAAATCTTTCCGTCCGTATAAACATAATTGACCGGGACCCCGTACGGATATCCGTCATCCCCGATAACGGAAAGGACACCGTCCGCGTTCCGCTCCATGATCTCCGTCACCTCACTGTCAGGCAGCTGCTGTCCGGATCTGCGCATTTTTCTGAACATTTTTCCTCCCTTTATCCCTTTCCGGCGGAAATACCGGCCAGCATCCCGGACGCGATCGCCCAGGTCAGATTGTACCCGCCGCAGGGACCGACCACATCCACCACTTCACCGGCAAAATAAAGCCCTTTCTGCTTTCGTGACTGCATCGTATGCAGATCCACTTCCGCAAGCGGGATCCCGCCCGCTGCTGCCTGTCCGAAATTAAAACCGCGCGAGCCCTCGATCGGGATCACCCCGCTTTCAAGGCGCTTGAGATGCACACGGAACGTTCTGGAATCGATCCGCCGGCAGGAGGTCTCCCAGTCGATCTTCCAGATCCTGAAGAAATATTCGATCAGTTTTCCGGGGAGGACCGAAAGGAAAACACTGCGGTAAGGATAGTCTCTGTTGATATGCGAATAGAAAAAGCCGTCCAGCTGCCGTTTCAGCTCACCGGGGACAAAATTCAGGCGCAGGGAATAGCCCTTCTGATCATTCGGATCGATCAGGTGGGTAACATTCATCACCCCCGGGCCATTAAGACCGTAATCCGTAAAAATGACATTTCCGAAGCTGCTCCCGAGTTCATCCTTCCCGTGCAGCAGCGTGACCCCCGCGTCGACCCGGACCCCCTGGAGCACTTTAAAAATATCGCCCTTCGCGGTGACCGGCGCCAGTGCCGGCACGAACGGCAGGTCGCGGTGCCCGAACTGAAACAGCTCGCTCAGGATGCTGGTGTTCGCGCCGAGCTGCGGAAAGGCGCGGCTGCCGCTGGCGAGGATCAGACGGTCATACGCCGGCAGTCCGGAAAGCCCTTCCGCAGAAAGCACAAATTTGTCCCCGCCGCAGGATATTTTCAGGACCCGTGCCCCGCTCCGCACTTCGATCCCGCTGTAAGCAAGCGCATCCGTGAGGATCTGTACGACGTTGGCGGCCGAATAGGACTGCGGGTAGACCCAGCCGTCCTCCGTCTGAACAGTCGGGATCCCCAGCGCGGCAAGCTGCTCACGGATCTTTTCCGGCGGGAAACGGTCGAATACCGGTGAAAGGTCCCCCGGCTTTTCGCTGTAATAACTGTCCGGCCCGGCCTGCATATTCGTAATATTGCAGCGCCCGTTCCCGGTCGCGAACAATTTGCGCCCGATTTTCTGGTTCCCGTCAAAAACAGTCACACTGTGTTCGGGGTTTTGCTCTTTGATCATCAGTGCGGAAAAGATTCCCGCAGGTCCTGCTCCGATTATTCCAAAATTCATCCTTGCTTAATCCGTATATTTTGGTGTAAAATTACTATTGTCAGTTACAAATTTCTTAAATGACACGAAAATTTGTGACATGTCATAGGTAACTATTGTTTATTTTGTCCATGACAGACGCAGCCCCTGGGTAGAGGAGTAATAACAAATGTCAAAAATGCGCATCGTTTTAGTTGATGACCACGAAGTAGTTCGTTTAGGTCTGAAGGTTCTCCTGGAACAGAGCGATCATTTCGAAGTCGTCGGCGAGGCCAACAACGCAAAAGAAGCTGTCGAAATCACCGGTAAGTTCCGCCCGGACATCGTATTGATGGATATCCGCCTCCCCGGGGCATCCGGCATCGAAGCCTGCGAGGAGATTACTCAATTATATCCTGAAGTGCGGGTCGTCATGCTCACGTCATACGCAGAAGATGAAATGCTGTTTTCCGCGATCCGCGCCGGTGCCTCCGGTTACCTGCTCAAACAGATCAACAGCGAGGACCTGATCCATTCGCTGGAGTCCGTCCGCCGGGGCGACGCCCTGCTGGACCCGATGGTCACCCAGCGCGTCTTCCAGGAAGTCCGCCGGGCGGTCAAGGAGGAAGAAGCCTCCGCATTCGCGATCCTCAGCCAGCAGGAAAAACACGTCCTGATCCTCGTCTCCGAAGGAAAAACGAACCGCGAGATCGCAAAATCCCTGTTCCTCGGTGAAGGGACGGTCCGCAACTATGTCAGCAGCATCCTTTCCAAACTGGGCGCCAGCAACCGGGCCGAAGCAGCCGCTTACGCTGTTGAACACAACCTGAAAGAATATCTCTGATCCGGCAAAAGCTGCGGTCAGCAAAAAAGGATACCGCCCGGATGGGCGGTATCCTTTTTTGCAATAAGAACTCACTTTGCCGGGCCCATGGCAGCCGGCAGTACATGTACTGCACGGTGAGGAATGATCATTCGTGTGTTTGGGCAGGCTGCCTGCAGCGCCTCAGCTGCATGCCGCGGGAGCGGGCGGGAAGCGGATCAGGAATGTCAGGTCATTGACGTTCGTCCCGGTCGATCCGGTCTTGATCAGGCCGCCGGTTTTTTCGAAAAAGTGCCAGGAATCGTTCCGCTCCAGATAATCTTCCGGAACACATCCGGCCGCGAGTGCTTTCGCGAGTGTTTCCGAAGTGACAAAAGCCCCGGCCGCGTCGGTCGGTCCGTCCTCGCCGTCAGTCGCCAGGGTCACCAGCGCGCAATCCGGAAATTCAGCCATCGGTCGGACCGCTGCAAGCGCCATTTCCAGGTTCCTTCCCCCATACCCGCTGCCTTTCAGGTGAACTGTCGTCTCCCCGCCGAAAATCATCACGCCGGGTGTATCCGATTCGCAGAAACGCTCCGCGAGCCGGATGCCTTCTTCTGAAGCAATGCCCGTGTAATTCACATCATCAATCAATGCCGGAAGGCGCAGCGCCCGGGCCCTGCGCGCGGCCGCTTCCGCCGCGGTCCGGTTGTCCGCCGCGAGAAAGACCGAACTTTTTTGAAAGATATCCTGATCCGCTTTCGCTGTTTCCTCCAGTTCCCCGCGGAGCCCCTTCAGCAGCGCTGCGCGGATCTCCGGCGGAAAAACCGCCTGACCGGAATAGCGGTCGAGGATCTCCAGCGCATCCCGGAAAGTTGAGGGATCCGGAACGGTCGGTCCGGACGCAATAATATCCTTCGGACTGCCGACAACATCCGACAAAATGACCGTGACCTGCCTTGCCGGAGCAGCCCGAAGCGCCAGCCGGCCGCCTTTCACCTGATCCAGGTGTTTCCGCAGCGTATTGAACTCACCGATATCCGCCCCGCACCCCAGTACAGCGGTGCAGAATGCCTGATACACATCCGGGCTGATCCCGTCAACCGGAGCCGCCATCAGAGCGGATCCGCCGCCTGAGATCAGGAAAAGCACCAGATCCTTTTCACCGGCTTTATCCAGCATCCGCAAGACCGCCTCCGCTCCGGCTGCGCTCTGCGCGTTCGGCACCGGATGCCCGCCCTGAAAGATCCGGTACCGTCCGGGAAGACTTTCGGAAGGGAGCTGTTTTGTCACGATGATCCCCTCGCTGATATAACGGCCGAGTGTCCGCTCTGCCGCGGCAGCCATCCCGAAGGCAGCCTTGCCGACAGCCGCGAGATAAACATGCTCATACCGGCCCGGATCGGTCTCGAAATATTCATCATACCCCGGATGAGCCTGTCCGCAGATCCGCAGGGTGCTTCCCGAAAGGCGCAGGGTTTCCGGCATAAAAAAGTCAGGCCGCACCGAATCGATTGCGGCCTGAATGAGTTCATGGGCAAACTTTTCCGGATCCATGGTCACTGCTGCGGGGAAAAGCTTCTGAAAGTCATGATATCCAGCGTCAGCGTATCCTGGTTTTGCGGAGCCGTGAAAAAGCCGCTGTAGCCCTGCGGATACGTGCTGTCCTGGACCGTCAGGGCGTTCTGTCCGTTCAGGATCAGCGAAAGCGAGTTCCCGCGGATGATCGCGGTCATCGTATTCACATCGCCGGAACTGTTTTTGAACAGGCTTGCGGCATCCGCGGTGCCGAGAACTTCCGCGTCCCGCAGAATGCTGACCGTACCTTCACAGGCGAGGCTGAAATAATAACCGTGACCGCCGGTATAATCCGGCGCGTGCATGACCAGACCGGTACGGTCGCCGCGGGCACAGGTCAGGATCGAAAACTCCATTTCCGCCGCACCTTCACTGAGAGCGGGCGGACGCAGTCTCCAGCTCAGCCAGCCGTTATTTTTCTTCGGCTCCAGTGAAATACGGTTATTCAGCGCGATGATGCGGATCCCTTCATCATCGTTCAGCCCGGCATTGATCCCGAATCCCGTGGAACCGCGCTCAAAATTATCCTCCGTCTGCGGGTTTCCGAAAAGGATCTTCGGATTGGTCTGCAGCATATCCAGCGCGGAAGCTGTCGGGATCACAGGCAAAGGAGTTGGTTCAGTATGCGGATTTTCGATCAAAGCGGCATCTGCAGACGGTGATACCGCGGTCGCCTGAATATCCGGAATGACGGCCGTACTGTTCTCACGCACCGGTCCTCCTGACATGGTATCCGTATACGCCTGGAGAAACATATCCGTCAGCGAAGTCTGATCCTGAGGAGCGATCAGATTCAGCACCGTTACCACAGCGACCAGGATCATCGTAAATAATGTTTGCATAATAATTACTCTCCCACTGATTATATTTTGATTATAGCGTATCTTCCGCCCTCTGCGGGTTGAAAAAACCGAAAACCGCTGCGGAGATCTGCGCGAAGAGCGTACTGCCTTCCTCAAAAATCAGATTTTCCGGATGATAGGTATAAATACTGAGAATATAGTCTCCTCCGGGCGTATAAACAGCCGCGATATTCCCCATAGTGTGGAGCAGTCCGTCATTTTCCTCGATCCATCCGTGTTTATGGGCGACCGCGATATAGTCCGGCACACCGGCACTGATCAGGTACGGCAGGTGGTTGTCTTTCAGCAGGCCGATCATTTCCGCACATTCCGCCTGTGTGATCTGTCCGGGAAAAGTTTCGGTAAGGATCGAAGCCTCATTTTCGGAACAGCGGTACAGCGCGTCCATCAGCGTTCCCATATCCGCTGCAGTCGTCTGATTGTAAACATCCGGTCTCAGATCGATGTCCGAGCGGGAATTCGCCTCCGTCCGCACGACATCCAGCAGCGGAGCGCCGAGATAAAAATAGCCCGCGAGAAATGAATTCATCAGCCCGAGCTTCTGCAGATCCTCCGTCACCGTGATCGGGGCACGAGCTCCGCCGATCACATTTTCCATCATCCAGTCCGTCTGGTCATTCTTGGACTCCGTGATCATCAGGCGCAGGGTCTTCATCGTGAAAGCATCCGGCGCTTCATCCATCCGGATATAGGATGAGATCATGATCGGGAGCTTCATCGTGCTGGCGGCCGTAAAAGCGATCTCCGGAGCGAGATCCTCCCGGTCCCTGCGGGCGATGTCAAAGCTCTGTCCGGAGGAGGGATCGCTCAGCCAGATCTCCGTGACCTGCCCGCTGTCCTGCCACGTATCCGTAACGGAGCGCAGCATCAGGGCAAGGTTCTGCAGGTTTCCGGCCGGTTCCTCCAGTTCATTGACCGTAAGCACAGCGGTCCGGTCCGAATCCGACCGGCGGGCATCATCGATCGCTGCCAGAGAAGCCTCCGTGTCCAGCATCCTGCCGGCATGTCCCGCCCGGAACGAGTTTCCCTCGGGCCGGACCGCCATCGGCACCACATCATAACGCGGGCGGACCTCTTCTTCAAGATATGCCCGGACCGAATCCGGAAGTTCGGTAAAGGTCAGTCCGATCCGGATCGGTTCCTGGGAGAACCTTCCGGAAAGCCAGCTGATGAAACTGAAACCTTCGTAAAGGTCCGCGATCCGGGCCTCAAGCTCCGCTTTCAGACCGTCATAATCGATACTGTCGGAAACCGGCAGACGGATGATTTGGTCCTGATAGACCAGATCGACCGGAAGATCATAAACGGAGCGGACCCGTTCAACTGCCTCATCTGCGGAAAGTCCGGCGATGGGAATATTCCCGATCACGGAACCGTCAGGAATGACCGGCTCAACTGCCCGGTACTGCTGAAAAGCCAGAAAGGTCAGAACGCCCGCTAAAAAAAGCAGACTGAAGGCGACGAAAAAAAGGCCGAGTCCGGGTCTTGATTCTTCCATAAGCACCTCAACGCAGGAAAACCAGTCCGAATACCGCACCGATCACGGTAAGAAGGATCGGATCGATCTTATAACGGAACACCAGAATAACAGCGAGCACAAAAAGCCCGAGCATGGCAGCAAGATCAGCACTCAGCGTGGGCATGGTAATTGCGGAAACAGACTCCGTCCCGAAAAAGACATTCAGCAGCAGGCTGACCGAAGTATAGATCAGCAAACCGCCGCAGGCCGGCCGGATCCCGCGGAACAGGCCCTTTACGATCCGGTTTTCGGAAAATCTGCTCATAAAAATCACAGCAAGGATGCTGACGATCACGGTCGGAAGGATCATGCCCGCGGTCGCGAGAACAGAACCGGAAACACCGCCCTTGATGTATCCGACATAGGTCGCGGAATTGAGCGCGACCGGGCCGGGACAGATCAGGTCCAGCGCGGTCATATCCGCGAATTCTTCCGCCGTCAGGCCGACCAGCTTCGCGCCTTCATCAAAGATCATGGACATCATGCCGTATCCCCCGCCGAAACAGGTGATGCCGATTTTCAGAAACAGCAGAAAAAGCCTCACCCCGATACTCATGAGCCACTCTTCCTTTCCGCATTGCCGCTGTCAGCGGCAGCCGGATCGATCAGGACACTGATGATCCCCGCCGCACCGCAGGCGATGATCGTCCGGAAAGCGCTGCCCCGGCCCAAAAGCGGGATCATCAGCGCGGCAGCGGCCAGAACAACTGAAAAAAGGTTTTTCTGCACCGTGCGCAGCAGCCGGACCGCATTGCTGAAGATGATCACGACCGAGATCACACGGATCCCGCGGATCGCCCCCTGTACATACGGATCATCCACGAAGGTACGGAACAGTGCCGCGATGGCAAGCATACAGACAAAAGCGGGGGTCAGAACACCCAGCGCAGCCATTGCGGCCCCGAACGGACCGGAGATCCGGTTCCCGATCAGAACGGCATTATGCAGGGAGATCACGCCGGGCAGACTTTGCCCGAGCACCGGATAAGTCCAGAACTCCTCATTCGTCAGCCATTTCCGCCGGTCAACGATCGACCGTTCGATCGAAGGCAGGGCCGCCATCCCGTTGGTGAAGGCAAACATCATCCCTTTGCAGAAGATCCAGTAGAGGCTGAGTCCCCGCTTCAAGCTGCTTTCCATGATACCGTCTATTTTTCCGCGGAAAGCAGAAAAGCCTGCCTGCCGTCAAGCAGGAAATGATTCGTTTTGATTTCGGCAAAGCCGCAGCGTTTGAGCTGTTTGACGCACTCCGTCTCGAAACCGTCATCCGCGAAATCGACTGCGGCCAGTTTTCCGCCTTTGATGATCAGCCGGCGCAGCCGCATGATCTCATCCACCAGATGCGGCAGTCCGGAAAAACCGAAAACCGTATAAACCAGGTGGAAACGGCCGAAATAGCAGTCTTCTCCCATCTCACTGTCCGGGATCAGGCTGATGTCACTCGCCTCTGCAGCCGGGCGGACGGATCCCAGTCCGGCTTCCGTCTTGTCCGTACAGGCCAGATATTCCAGTTCTTCCCGCAGGTCCGGCGCCAGGGAATATTTCCCGCTGCCGAATTCCAGCGCTTTGCGCCCCGGGGCCGACAGGATCTCATTTTTGATTTTTTCAGCCAGCACACCGCGTGCTGTTTGGCTCAGTTCGATCATTTCACTCATTTCAGTTTCTTCTGTGATTTTTCAAAAAAACGCGCTTCATTGATAATGACGCGCTCATGCGTACCCTCACCGATCTGTTCCCGTTCATCCCGCAGGACCACATGAAAGCGGATCACACGGCCTTCCGTTTCGGTGATCTCACAGTCACAGCTGTATTTCATCCCGATCGGGGAAGGTGCCAGATGCCGGATATTGACCATGGTCCCGACCGTTCCCATGCCCGGCTCCAGCAGCGGCTGCACCAGATCCGCGCAGGTCTCTTCCGCCGAAGCGATCAGCACAGGCGTTGCCAGGACCTCCAGGCTGCCGCTGCGGAAAGCATGCGCGCTGTCACTCTCCTTCACAACAAAATCCTGATGTCCTTTTAATCCCGTTCTCAGTTTCTCCATAGAATTCCTTAAAGCAATATGCAATTTTTTACATATACATTCTAAACCATAATCCCTGCGACGGTCCGTTTTTATGAGAAACACCGGCCCCGCCCGGAGAAAAACAGTCGCAGCACCGGATCCGCATCATAGAAGGAGTGTGTGGATCGCCCGCCCGCTGCGAAGCAGGTTCCTCACTTTCGGCTGCGAGGTATATATCCCAAGGAGTACTTGAAGAAGTACTGTTATTGGCGAATAACCGGTAAAAAATTCTCCCAAAATCAGCAGCTTTTAATATATAATTAGAAGAAGCGGCAGATGCTGCTTTATCAAACAAAATACAGGAGTTATTTAATGAAGAACTATTTTGATCTTACCGGTCGGGTCGCTGTAGTGACCGGATGTTCCACCGGACTCGGTGTCCAGATGGCAAAAGCCCTCGCCAGCCAGGGCTGCGGGATCGTCGCGGTCGCGCGCCGTCAGAACATGATCGATGCAGTCGCCAAAGAAATCGCTGAAGAATACAATGTTCCCACACTCGCAGTCCGCTGCGACATTACCGATACGGAAGCTGTCAATGCCATGGTCGATACCGTCCTCGAAAAACTCGGACGCATCGATGTCCTGGTCAACAATGCCGGCACCGGCGCAGTCGCCCCGGCTGAAGATATCACCGACGAACAGTTCGGGAACGAAATGAACATCGACCTCTTCGGCTCCTTCCGCGTTGCCCGCGCTGTCGCCAAGAAAGCCATGATCCCCGCGAAATACGGCCGCATCATCAATATCGCCTCCATGTACGGTCTGGTCGGCAACAAAATCGCCGGTTCCGCTCCCTACCACGCGGCAAAAGGCGGCGTCGTCAACATGACCCGCGCACTGGCAGCCGAATGGGGCAAATACGGCATCACCGTCAACTCCATCTGCCCGGGCTACTTCTACACCGATCTGACCCGCGACACCCTCAACTCCGACTTCTTCCAGCAGAACGCCAAGACCATGATCCCGGAAGAACGCTACGGTGAAGAAGGCGAACTGGACACAGCCGCGCTGTTCCTCGCTTCCCCGAAGTCTTCCTATGTGACCGGCGTCAACCTCCCGGTCGACGGCGGCTACACCGCGATGTGATCCGGTCTGTCCGGTAAAATACAAAAAGTGCGGGAAAGTTTCCCGCACTTTTTTGTTGCCGTGATTTTCTGAAGAAATTACTGCTCTGGGGATTCCTTTTTCAGGACCCGGATATACCCCTCGCCGTACTGAAGGCAGCGGTTCACACGGGCGATCGTCGCCGGTGAAGCCCCCGTCTCCTCGGAAATCGAATTGAAAGTATGCCCCCTGTTCAGAAGGTCCGCGACCTCATAGCGCTGGACCATCGCAGTAAGTTCCTTGATCGTGCAGAGATCATCGAAAAAAGCATAACAATCCTCAAGCGAGTCAAGTGACAGGATCGCCCTGAACAGGGCATCCGTTTTTTCATTATGAAGACTTTTCTGCGCCATTTCTCACCTCACCAACTGCTTTTATTAATAGAATTGTACACCAATTTTACGCCTGAGCACATTTCCGGTGAAGCCGTTATCCGTTCACCGGAATGATCTGTATTTCCGGCTGCCATCCGGTTTTTCCGACGGCACCGTTTCTTTCCAAAAATGCTGATTTCGGATATAAGTGTACCAGAAAAGCGGGAAAAGGATCACAAAATAATCGAATTTCAAATAATATTTCTTTAAGCTAAAGTTTATTACCGGCTGAAAACGATAGTTTTTTCACAATTCTCTGAAGAAAATCCGTTTCATATTTTTTTAAGATAAGACGGAAAGGAGCGGATTCACATCCATGGTCCCGGATAAAGTACGAACACATAAAATCTGGTAAAATAATTGTTTAGTTCGGACCGTGCCGGTCTGTAAATGGGAGGTAGAAAATGACACGTAAACCTGTTGTGGCTTTGGTCGGCCGTCCCAATGTCGGGAAAAGCACCTTATTCAACCGTCTCTCGGGGACCCGGGATGCGATCGTGGATGACGTTCCGGGGACGACCCGGGATCGTCTGTTCGGTCATGCCGAATGGTGCGGTACGGAATTCGATATCATCGATACCGGCGGCATTGATCCGGAAGCTGCCGGACAGAAAACACCTCTTTCCGTGGGATCGGCTGACT
>CADBKS010000025.1 GCA_902795255.1 uncultured Chloroflexota bacterium | reverse complement strand
TTTCGGCGTCCGATCATGGCAGACAACTCCTTTATGATTAAAAAGCATTGGCCGACCGAGATAGATATTGTCATTTTCAGTTGTTGAAATATCATTCCAGTTCGAGACACGAAAATCCGAAAAAGTCCATATGATTTCACCGTTGATTGCCGGGTAATTCATGTAAATGTCAGAAATCGATGTAAGATAATCAGACTGCGCTTCCTCAGACCAGGGTGTCAGAGCACTCCGGTCATGTTTGCCGTATAAACCCTCATATCCATTGGATGTTATGAACAGCGGCTTCTGCGGATATTTATGAACCATCCACTCAAAAAACGCATCGGCATCCGTTATGCTTTCCCCTCCGTACCATCCTGACCAGTAATTAATTCCAACTACATCAAACAAATCATAACTGTCATCTTTTTTCGGCCGGTTGGATGCCATAATTACCAAACGCGAAGAATCCAGATTTTTCGTGAATTCCACAAGGTCCTTTACACAATCCCGTGCTTCTGGGAGGAATGTTTCACATTCTATAAACAGGCTCCAGAACATCACACAGGTAAAATTACCGTCATCACGAATCAATTCCTGGATCATCATCCGGCACTTTTTCTGTATTATCTGATCATTCATCTGAGAAGCTTTCAAAAATACAATCGGAGCTTCACAGATTGCCGCAATTCCCAGTTCATCTAGAATTTCAAGTTCTTTTCTGTCATGAGGATAATGAGACAACCTGACTATATTTGCACCCATTTGCTGCAACATGGAATAGTCCTTTTGCAGTTGTTCTTTAGATACTGTTCTTCCCGTCAAAGGGTAATCCTCATGCTTTGCGCATCCGGTAAGCCTGAAATCCTTTCCGTTAATCAGAATGCGGTTTCCCGAAACTGAAAACTCCCGGAAGCCAAAACGCTTCGTAACATGATCATATTCACGACCATCCGTTCCCTGAAGTGACAATTCCAGAGTATAAAGATATGGCTTTCCGGGAAACCACAGCTGTGGGTTTTCTATCTTAAAACACAGTTCCAGATCTGTTTCTTCCCGAACAAATTCTTCAAAAAGGACAGGTAGGCCTTTCTGATCTTTTAATTGAACGGTAATGACTTTTGCGGAAGTCTTTTCATCGGCATCGATCTGCATACGGATGGAAACACTTCCGCTGTTGTTCGTCGACAGACGATAATCGCGGATCGATGCAGTATCTCTGAAAACAAGCAGAAAATCCCGATAGACGCCTCCGAAATTAAACCAGTCTACACCTCGCGGAGGAATTGTCCTATCAGACAGCTCGCTGTCTACCCGAATCACAATGTAATTCAAGACACCATATTTCACTGTATTCCCAAGCGGCATGAAGAATGATGTAAATCCACCTTCATGCTCTCCGCAGAATATTCCGTTTACCCAGACACTGCACGCATGTCCAACGCCCTCAAATGCGATCTCCGCACGATATGGCGCAAGTTCCTTGCTGAGCCAAATCTCTTTGAAGAACCAAACAGGCCCATCATACAGCTTTCTTTTGGGAAAGGCTTCATTCCAGCAGCCAGGCAGATACATTTGTTCGCAGTCTTCCGGCATTATTTTTGACCAGTCCAGAATTTCACCCTGACGATCACCGTCAAAGCGAAGTTTCCATAGGCCTGCTAAATTAAGAATCTGTTTCATAATTCCGCTACCCTTTTACAGAACCTGCTAATCCGTCTACAAACTGTCGCTGGAAGAGAATAAACACAATAACAATCGGGATAATGGAAATCGTTGTGGCAGCTGCGAAACCAGATGTATCGGAAGAATACTGTCCAGTGAACGATCTCAACCCTACTGCCAGCGTCCGCAGTTCTGGTTTTCCCAGTGTGAAAACCAGCGGAATAAAATATTCCTGCCACGAAGCATTGAAAGCCATAATCACACTCGTAGAGATTACAGGTTTCGCCAGAGGGAGAGTAATCCGAATCTGCTGAAAGAAGGAAGCTCCATCTACTTCCATGGCATCATACAAATCTCTAGGAATATTTCTGAAATACCCTTCAAAAAGCATTGCGGAAAAACCTACGCTTCCGCTTAAAGCCAATATGACAGCAAAAGGCGAATTCAGCAAATGGAGTCGCTGCATCAGGTCAAACACAGGCAGTATACTAGTCGAGGTTGGCAGGAAAACCATTCCCATCACAATGAGTCGGATCCATTTTCGTCCCGGAAAGTTATATCGCGCAAACGCATATCCGGCCAGAGCGGAAGAAGTTACAGAAATCAGTGTCGAAGAAATGGAATAGAAAATGGAGTTAAGCATGTATTTACTGAAGTTAGCCTTTGACCATGCCCGAATATAATTTTCTACAGTCCAATCCTTAGGCCAAAGGTGCCATCCAGCACGATACATTTCCGCTGAAGATTTAAAGGAGGAAAAAATCGGCCAGACAAAAGGATAGATCCATAGCAGACAAAACAATCCCAACAATATGGAAACAACAATGTTGCGTCGATCGAGTCTTGACATCTTCTTTTTCATAATCAGACTCCATATTCTCGTCTTTTATTCTGTGCATAAGACATGATCTTGCCGTTGAAAGCAAAAATGATTAGTGCGGTGACACCAAAAATGATTCCGGCCGCGCTTGCGATGCCGTAACGCATCGGCATCTTTGCAAAAGCTTTCATATATATGTAATAATATGCAGTATACGTCTGAGTGCCGGGGCCCCCGCCTGTCATAATCTGTACCCAGTCGAAAATGCTCAATGCCCATGTAATTCCAAGAAGCGAAATCACGATGGCTGTTGGAGCGATAAGTGGAAGTGTGATCATGAGGGCTTTTTGTTTCGCATTGGCTCCATCCAACTCCGCGGCTTCATAAATCTCGTCTGGTATGCTCTGCAAAGCTGCGAGCCAGAAAATCATATATTGTCCGTTGATCTGTCAGGAACTGATAATAGCAATTGTGATAAAGGCAATGGTTCCATTCCCAAAAAAATTGATTGAATGGTCAATCAGATGCAGGGCTTTGAGACCTTCATTGACTGCGCCATTCAGCGGATTCAGCAGGTAGTTAAAAACCATAGCAACAATCGATGAAGGCATGAGCCAGGGAAGAAAAAAAATAGTTCTGAAAAAACCGCGTGTTTTCAGCCATTTCTGGTTTAGCAAAAGTGCCAGAAGAAAAGAAAAAACTAGTTTTATGACCGATTGGCCGATTGTAAAAATCCATGAATTCAGATAAGCTTTCTGGAAAATCTTATCCTTGAGAACAGTGATGTAATTTTTAAACCCGACAAAAGGCGAATTTACGACATTTCCAATGCCTTTATAATCATAAAGACTGAATTGAAAAGTTCGAATGATCGGCCAAACAGTCAGGCTTAAAAATAGGATCAGAAAAGGAACCAGAATAATGTAACATTTCAGATAATCTAAACGCTTTTGTTTTGACCGGCTCATCGCTTATTTCCTCCTGATGAAGCTCTCATCTCATTTCTGGAATCAAAATCGCCTGACGCATAATTTACTGTTTATTCTTTGTCAAATATCCACCCGCATCAGTATTTCGATTGTCCAATAAGATATCAGAGCTGTTGATATATTCTGTGCTTCCACAGATAACAACTGATAAAATTTGCTGGGGCAGGGAAAGCATCCCGCCCCAGCAAATATACAGTACAGATAGTTTATTTGTTGTACACAGAATAGTCGAAGTTTGTGAGTCCGTCCCATTCAGGTTCTGCAAAACATTCAATAGAAACGTTCAGTCCGGCAGCAGCCTCTTCAGCCAATGCAGCCTTGAAGGCTTCGTTCTGAGCATCCTGAATTTCCGTAGCGATGGAGACCCAGTCGCCTCCGTTTGTCAAATATTCGACCATGGCAGTCCAGGCCCAGTTCGGTTGCAGTTCATCAACGACATTCAAAGCTTCAGACTGCGCCAGATCCGGACATTTCAGAGATGCCTGAGGTGCCATCACATGGACCTGAGGATCCAGCGGAATCAAATCACGAGTCGGATTGTCTTCAGGCATATAGGAAAGCAGTTCTTCAGGAGTTCCCCACGGAAGCACATCAAAGCCACGTGCCATGAAATTCTTTGTATACCAGCCTTCAGGGCGGGTGATCCATTCAAGATACATTGTGGCTTCCTTTACATGTTTGCTCTGTGAGCTGATAAATATATCGCCGAGGGGAACACCATTGGCGATTTTAGCGCGGTAACCGCCATCAGGACCAGGAATAATCGCTACGCCGAAGTTTTCAAATCCGAAAGTACTGGGGAATACGGACGACATCCATCCGCCGTCAAAATAGAATGCAGCATCGCCGTTCGCTACAGCCTGACGGGCGAAGTTCTTTTCCGGCTGACCGGGAACTGCATAATCAGCTTCGTATAGACTGCGAAGATATTCCATGGTTTCCACGAATTCAGGATCGGTCATGACAGTAAACATACCGGTTTTGGTAGAAACCAGGGTATCGTTGAAGCCCGGAACTGAAACACCCATCCACGGAATAATCAGACGGTCTAATTCACGGGAATCAATCATCGGAGCTGCAAAGCAGTATTTTCCGGTCTTATCTTTGATTGTCTGGCACGCAGCAGTAAATTCGGACCAGGTAGTCGGGAGGTTGTCAGTCAATCCGGCTGCTTCAATCACATCCTTGTTGTAATACATATATGCATAACCAGCGGTGCCGTTGGATGAAGGACGCGGAACTGTATAGACTTTTCCGTCCTTACTGTAGATACCTTCCATCAGATTGTCGGTATCAATGAAACGGCCGCGAAAATCTTCCGGGAGGACATCCTCGTCAAAAGGAGCGCACCAACCAAGGCTCAGCAATTCCTTCATTTCAAAGTAACCGCCTGCTGCGGGCCAGGTGTATACGAAAATGTCCGGAGAATCACCGCTCTGGAATGCCAGCGGCAATGTCTGCTTATAGTCGCCTTCCGTCAATGTCTGGTATTCGACAGTAATCCACGGATATTCTTTTGTGAATTCCGCCCCAGCCTCCTTATAGAATTCCAGTCTTTCCTGACTGTAATCCCAATAAGTTAATGTGACCGGTTCGTGCTCTTCAGCATTTACTGCAGTAAAAAGGGAAAGCAGTAAAGCGGTCAGTACAACACACAACAACAATTTTCTACCTTTCATTTCGTGCTCCTTTGTAGATAATTTGATTGAAAACAGAAATCCATTCGCCTCTTTTTGGCTCTAATAATTATGGAAATCGTTTTCCGGATAACGATTTCCATAATATCACCAAAAAAAAATACCGTCAATAGTTATTTTCATCACCTAATCAATTCGATAATATATGACAGTATTCTTTATAAATTTCTATGAAGAATGATACATGATGATGTTGAGCAATGGCTCATTGGTCTCATTGCTTCTGTTCTCATCGGAGCACCATATAGAAATACGCTGCTCCCAATCTAACAAAGAGGTCGAAAGAATGCCCTGAAATCGACATTGAGTTCCCATCGCAGTGTCATTTCTATAATATATAGAGACACAGTACTATTCTGCCAACAATCAAAATGTCAGTGCATGAACATTTTTCCAGACTTACAGAATACTTTCAGCCGCATCTCTGTCAAGATAAAGGGTACACCATGGTGTCTTTTTCAAAATAGTGGCTGGACAATCCTCGTTTGGTTCTTCGGTCTTTGTTTTATAAACAGCATCAGCTTTTCGTGATTCCGGTACGACGCAGATCATTCTTTTTGCGGAACGCAGTGCTGGAA
Source organism: uncultured Chloroflexota bacterium (assembly GCA_902795255.1). Next base: position 15,597 of record CADBKS010000025.1, on the reverse strand, counting down.
TCGTCAGCGTTATTGCATATCGCGGAACTTCTTCAATAGAGTGAAAATGCTCTTCTCCGACCTGCTGCCATCTGGATTTTTCTGCAAGCCGAACCTTTTTAATGAGAAAGATATCGTCAAAATCAGCAAAGGGAGGATCGTTGAATGCAATATGACCGTTTTCACCAATGCCCAATATACACAAATCAGGGGGATTCTCTGTGAGCAGTTTCGCATAACCAAAAGTGTCTTCCCGCAGTGTTTCGGGATTTCCGGATATCGGATGAAAACTTCCGGCAGAAATAAATTTCAAAAAATGCTGTCTGAGAAACCTGGGAAAACTTGCGGTATGCCCCACGGGTAAACCAACATATTCGTCCATATGAAAGACATTTACCTTTCTCCAGTCGATGGATTTCTTTCCCCTAAGTGCTTTCAAAACAGATAACTGAGAATTTGCCGCAGCAAGAATAATATTTGCAGAGCCCTTATCTGCAATCGATTTTAAAATAGCCTTTTCTGCTTCATCTGCCGCAGCACACCCCATCTCCTGGTTTGATTCGTAGATATTAACGGGCAGCTCATCCCAAATTTCCTGCTTTACTAATGACATTTGATCTCCCTATTGTTAACCATATGAAATTAATTTGTATTTTTATGAAAACGTTTTCCATCTATTTCTTAACAGATTGTAATATAAAATTGAAATAATTGGATATTCAATGTTCGGATATTATGAGGACTAAAAATCGCATATCAGTATCTGAAAAGATGCTGATATGCGGTAAATGATGCAGAAGAGGTTCTACGGAGAATATGGTTTTTGTCTAACAGTCTGTCTAACACTTTTCAGAAAATTTTGAAAAGTAAATTGCAGAACAAACTGATTTACGAGGAAAAATATGGTTTTTCAGTGGTTTTCAGACGATTATTTTACTCGTAAACTAGCCCTTACAAGGATGGGGTCGCAGGTTCGAGTCCTGTCCCGCCCACTGAATATTGCCTCATTTTTCACGGTACCTTAAGAGTTTTCTTAGGGTATTTTTTATTTGGGATCTTCATTGGAAAATAAGTCTTCTGAAGTTTATTGCTGTATTTGATCCTTCTTCCGGCATTGATTCTCCTGACCTGCCGGAAATGTGTGTGCGCATCATGTTTACAAATCCGGATCTATTACTCCGGCTTGTTGACAGGACTATAATAAAGATCAGGATATGTTAGCTAAAGAAGGGGCTTTCTTTAGCCGCTTGAGAGATAAAAGACCGATCATGGTGTTATTTTCCGATGCGGTCAGGGCCGGAATCAATTGCGTCCGGAAGTGTACAAAGATGGCCGGAATGGCATGTAGAAAGGAAGTATAACAATGGATCAGCTTTTTTATGGATTTGATACTGCGCTCTATACATTTTTCTGGCAGTTTCAGAACTTAGTGACGATCGCAATGGCTGATGTATGCCAGCATCTGGGAGATACGACAGCCTTTATCATTTATTTTGTGATTTCACTGGCTCTTTGTTTCCCGAAGAAGACCAGAAGATACGGAGTGGCTATGGTGACAGCCTATTTAGTGGCTCTTCTCCTGGTAAACGTCATCATCAAACCGGGGGTGGGCAGGCTGAGACCCTATGAAACGCTGCCGGACACTCCCTTCGGGGAAACCTATGAGACTCACTGGGAAAATGCCGGTTCGCATCTTGAGGATGACCTGTCTTTCCCGTCCGGCCATACATCGCTGAATTTTGCAGTATTCACGGCTCTTGCCGCTCTCCTGATCAAGGAAAAGAAAAAGTGGGCATGGCTTCTTCTGCTTATCCCGATCATCGTGGGAATTACAAGGATCATCCGTGCCGTTCATTATCCGAGCGATGTGTTGGGAGGAATGATCATCGGTGTTTTTGCGGGATTGGTCGGTTTCACAGTGGCGGAAAAAAAGTTCCCCGTTATATCAGACGGATCCGAACAGGGGTAAGGATGGTGCCGCAGGTTCGAGTCCTGTCCCTCCCACTGAAAATAATCTGATTTTACACAATACCTTAGGAATCTTCTTAGGGTATTTTTTTATCTGGAACATCTTGTTTTGCTGCCGGGGGAGTGATACGGTTTATTTCCCCGGCATGAACGGAGAATGAGATTTCAAAACCCGCAAAAATTGAAACGGATCCGTTTTATATTTAAAATGTTTTCGGATCCTGGATCATTCTCCCAAAAGAGTTTTTCTACTATATGAGCTCACTTTGATAAGCACATGGCAGTCGAAAGTTGAAAACCTGCTCCGTATGGTGTGGGCGAAGCCCACGCCTTTTAAGATGCGGAGCAGGAGCTGCGCTGCAAGGCGCGGCCCAATCGTTCGTATGTTTGCAAAAGCTGCTTGCCGCGCCTGGTTTGTTTAGCCGGGGCCGATCGGGCTGGCCTGTCGGCCACCCGTCGGCCCCGGCACCCCCAGTTAATGTGCCTGAGATGTCACATTTGTTTATGCATCCGCGGCTCATAATAAGACTCACCCGTACATAACGGCGGATATCTGTTTTGTCTTTTCGTACGCATGAATGTATGTACTTGCTGTTGCGTATAGTCTAAAAATATTACTGGCCTGTTTGTGAGTCCTATTAATGGGACCCTGCGCGAAAAAACGGAAATTTCCCATTGATCTTTCAGTAAAATATCGTTTTTTTCGATACAATATCAGTAAAGAACGAATATTTGATCCATGAAGCGGCACGGTTTCTCTCAGATTAGCGGAATGCCTGTTTCCGGTTGAAATGGACCATACTGTACTGCTCATGTTGGAACGATCACCGGAGGAGGAAATCTTGACAGTAAAACTTCTTCTTTCACAACCGGCAGGAGGAAAAACCTCCTTTTGTATTGAAAAAATCCGCAGGATCCGGATGAAAAATCCTATGGCTCCGGTCAGGGTCATCGTTCCGGACAAAATGCAGATGGCATACTGGAAGCAGATGCTTTCACAAAAGTCCCTGACAGCCGGACGCGGCGGGGGATTCATCGGTACAGAAATCATTTCCTTTTCAAAACTTTCCATGGAAATTCTGGACAAATCTGTCCGGACGCCCCGGCTTATTCCTGCCAGACTGGACACTCTGTGCATACGTGATGCGATCGCTGAAGCTTCAAAGAAAAAACCGCTGCAGTATTTCGATCCGATCCGCAAAAAACCCGGTCTGGTTTCCGTCTTTGAACAGACGATCCGTATGCTTCTTCACAGCTGCATCACACCGGAAATGCTGGAGGAAACTGCCGGTGACGAGCCGAAAGCGGCAGATACAGCCCGTGTTTACCGCGCGTATCTTGAAATTCTGAAAGAAAACAACTGGGTAGGCTCCGCCGGTCTCCTGTCTGCGGCTGCGGATCATCTGGAGCAGGATCCGTCAGCATTCTCCAAGTGTCCGCTTCTGGTCGCAGACGGTTTCGATGAACTTGATAAAGACTGCAGGAAGCTGCTCCAAAGCTTGTCCCAAATCTGTGATGAGATCCTGATCACCCTTCCCGCAAACCCGTTTTCCGCCAACCCTACGGATCAGCGGATCCTGAAAAATGCAGAAACCATCTGTTCGGAGCTTCACGCCGAATATATCTCTCCGGAACCCCGTAGACAGAATTCTGAGATCCTTCAGCTGGCGGACCACGTTATTTATCCTTCTGTCAGTTCAGACAACAATGAGATCCGGAAAATGTCTGTAGCGAAAGATGCTTTCCTGATGATCGAAGCTTCATCCCGGACAACGGAAGTAAGGGAGGCACTCCGGGAACTGAAAAGACGGATCAGGGAAAGTGAAAAACGTCCCGACAGCCGGATCCGGCCGAACGAGTGCGCGGTATTTGTTCCCGATATGAAAGCATATGCTCCCATTTTCCGTCAGTTCGGCCGCGAAATGGGGATCCCGCTGCGTTTTTCACGGAAGGAGGCGCTTTCAGAATCTCCGGCTGCTTCCGCATTGAAACGTCTGCTGCATCTGTACCCTGAGTTTGAAACGATGAAAATTCTGTCCGTGCTTCGTCTTCCGTTCCTTTCCGGTTGTCCGGATCCGGAAGATAAATCGGGCAGAGATTACGGTACGGATCTGAATGTTATCGATCAGATCGGCAGGAAGATGAATGTCATCAGCGGTCTGGGAGAATGGGAATCAGCTTTCTCGGATGCGATCAGCACCTCTGTTGAAAGCCGGAAAAAGGAAAAACGTGATGAAGAGGAATCGGATGAGGGAAAGGTCTACGAATATCCCGAACCCGAAAAAATGAACCGTATCCGGGACAGCTTTCTGAAATTTGCCGGAATGGCAACCCCTCCGGCAGGCAGAAAATCATGTGCTGAATGGATAAAATGGCTTGAAAACCTTCTGGATGCGATCCATTTCTATGAACAGATCGAAGATAAAAAAGGAAGGTCTTTCGAGGAGGATTTCAAGGCTCTGCTCAAACGGATCGCATTCTGTGAGGATAAGCTGAATCAGCCCGCAGTCTCCTATGAGGATTTTCTGGAGGAACTGGAAACTGAAATGGATGCGGCCGAGCAGACGGAGCAGGAATTTGCTGCCGACCGTATCTTTGTCGGAGATATCAGTCAGACCAGCGGCTGCCGATGGAAGGTCATTATTCTTACCGGATTCGCAGAAGGAGTTTTCCCGGGTGCCGAGCATGAGGATCTGATCCTCACGTCCGGGCTGCGGAAAAGACTCGGGATCCCAGCTGATATGGATCAGCACCTGCTGTTTCATCAGGCGATCACCCGTTCCGAAACAGGTCTTGTAATTACGCGGCCCCAGAAAACTGATAAAGGTGAAGAATGGCCGGCTTCGATCTACTGGCAGACCATCCGTGAAAACCTGCCCGAAAGCGCCAACCTGCTTACGGTAACAGAAAATATGGCTGTAACTGCGGCATCGGCGGATGAATTTGCCTTCCGCCTTGCCCGCAGCGGCCGGAAAGCGGTACCGGCAGAGGTCCCTCTTTCTGCGCCGGAAAAATTGCAGGAAAAACTGGACAATGCATGGAATGAAATGGAACTGCTGCATTCGCAGACAAACGGGAGATACAGTCCTGAGACCGATCCCGCACTGAAAAACGTTATCTCGGATCCGATAAAGGATGCAGTGCCGTACAGCTGTTCCGCAATTGAAACATGGCTGACCTGCCCGTTCAAATACTTCCTGATGAAAAAGATGAAACTGGAACAGCTGCAGGAACCCGGTACAGGAATGGATGCCGCTCAGATCGGTTCGCTGAACCATAAAGTTATGGAACTTACCTTCCCCGCGGGCACGGTCTACAGCTCCAAGGACGAAGCACTGGCAAATGCGGAGAAAAACATCGACAAAGTATTTGCGACGGCACCGAAGGAATTCGGATTTGTCGAATCCGAACTCTGGGAATACGAAAAAGAAAAATACAGGGAAAAACTGCTGGATTCCATTGAAAAAATGTTTGACGCGCGGAAGACAAAAATGCCGGTGAACGGAAGATGGCAAAGTGTCGGTGCGGAGCTGGAATTCGGTTATCCGGAAAAAGGCAAAGAAAACACGGATCCGCTGACGGTCGAAACGAGTGCCGGCCCGATTCAGATCCGCGGGATCATCGACCGGGTCGACCGGCGTGACGACGGTCTCCTGAGAGTTGTGGATTACAAGACAGGTGCATCCGGCTTCAGCAAAGAGGAGATCGCAGCCGGTTCCCATATTCAGGCGGGTGTTTATGCCGCCGCTGTCGTCCATGCGCTCCGTATGGGACCTAAATGCGAAGGAATGTACTGGAGCATCAACAATAAATTCGTCAGGGAATACATGGTGTATGACTCGCAGAATGATGAGAAATTCCCGAATATCGAGTTTTTGAACAGGTTCAGCGAAGGGATCCGTGACGCGGCATATCCGGCGGATCCGGCAGGAGGATCCTGCCCGGATTACTGTCCTGCCGCTCCGTGGTGCAAGAGATATGTCAGGAGAGAGTTTTATGGGTAAACAGAAGGAAATTATTCTGAAAGGGCTTTCCCCGAATCAGCGGGAAGCGGCTGAAAGTACAGCATGCGATGTCCTTGTACGGGCCGGAGCCGGAAGCGGAAAAACAAAAACGCTGGTTGCTCGCTATCTCCTGCTTCTGGATGAAAACCGCGGATGGAAACCTGCTGACATCACAGCCGTTACATTCACACGGAAAGCCGCGCGTGAAATGCAGAGCCGCATCCGGACGGAGATGATGAAGCTTGCACGGCTGTCGGATGCAGATCCGGATGAAAAGAAGTTCTGGCTTGAACGCCTGAATGAGATGGACAGTGCCAATATCGGAACGATCCACAGCCTCTGCGCGCGCATCCTTCGCGCGCATCCTGCGGAAGCAGGACTTGACCCGGCCTTTTCCGTTTTGGAGGACAATACTTCCGTCATGCTGACAGCACAGATCGCAGAGGCGGCTATCACCCGCATCTCGGCCGATCGGGATTATGAAACACTGCTGACTTTTTATGACGGGAAGCGGCTGACCAGGATCCTTACAGAATTGCTGAAAAACCGCGGAAAAACCGATGAAATCATGGCGGTCCCCGGTGAAAAGACCGTTTATTATCTGAGAAAAAAGGTTATCGAATCTCTTCCGGACCCGAAGTATGCTGAGATCATTGAGGAATACCGCGAAGATATTCAGCGTTCTGATTTTGACAGCAGAGCCGGGAACCTCGCCGAAAATATCCGGTGTCTGATCAAAACTTATGATGATGGAATGAAAAATCTCAGCACTTTCAGCCATCCGGCGGATGCTGCTGCATTTTTTTACAAGCCGTTTGTCGGATGGGATTTCAGGTCGGGCAATAAACAGATGAAAGCCGGTGCGATGAAGTTCCGTGATCAGCTGACCGCTGATTTCCCGTTCCTGAAAACTGACGACAAAGGACGGGATATCCAATGGTATAAGGATTTCTGGGAAGATTATGATAAGGCTGAAATAAGTCTGAGAAAACTCTGGCCTTCGATCCGCAGTGATTATATGAAGATGCTTGATTCTGCGCAGGCTGTCGATTTTGAAGCCATGGAAACACTGACGCTGGAGCTTCTGCGGAAGCGGCCGGAAATCAGGAAAACATGGACTGCTCAGGTCAAGGCACTTCTGGTGGATGAGTTTCAGGATACAAATGATGCGCAGGCTGAATTGTTCACGCTGCTGAATCCATCGCATAACAGGCTTTTCGCGGTAGGAGATAAGAAGCAGAGCATTTACGGTTTCCGGGGCACCAATGTTGCCCTGTTCGACCGCCGCGGTGCTGATGTACTGGAACACAAAGGCAGGGATATCATTCTGGATACGACATATCGGACAGAACCCGAACTGCTTACGGCCATGGGCGGACTTCTTGAGAAGGTGATGGCAGACGCTGATCTGGCTGAAAAGGAATACTTCGCGGCTTATGAAGCGATGAAGACGCCGGATGAACAACGCAAAAAGACGGATCCGCTTCCGAAGACGCAGCCATGTATTGAAGTTCTTCTCGGCGATATTCAGCAAAAGGCGGACGATCCCAAAGGTGAATGCGCCGGACGGATGCTTGCTCAGCGTTTGACGGAATTGATGGATTCCGGACTGGTCCATACCTGGAATGACGTCGCAATACTCTGCCGCAATTCCAATGATTTCAAACAGTTTGAGGACGCTCTTGAGGCATGGCACATCCCGTATGTGACGGTGGCCGGGAAGGGGTATTACGACCGCCCCGAGATCAGGGATATCCTGAACACGCTCCGTGCAGCCGAAAACCCTCACGATAATGTGGCGCTGACCGGTTTTCTTCTGAGTCCCTCCATTGGCTTTTCTCTTGAGATGACGGCTCTGGTATACAGATATGCAAACAAGGGCGGGGTAAAGATGTCTTTCTATCAGGCGCTGACAGATGAAGGTTTCAGCTATGAAACGGAAGAAAAACAGAAAAAACTGATAAGAGCCCGTTCTATTCTGAGCATTCTGATCCGTCTGTCCGGGCAGGTCCCTTTGGATGAAGTCCTCGAAGAAGCCTACCGTCTGACAGGGATACGGACCATGCTGGCGTTTGATTCCGGTGACCGTGCCTGGCTGAATCTTGACAAGCTTCTCCCGACAGCCCGCGAATCCGGTCTTACCTCGGTATCCGAATTTCTTGAGTATCTTGAGAGCATCAAGGAAACCGGCGCCCGGGAAGGTGAAGCTCCTTCCGATACCAACGGTGCGGTCCGTATCATGACGATCCACCAGGCAAAGGGGCTGGAATTCAGGGTAACGGTCATCGCAGAAAATGAATCCCGTCCGCATTATCCTCAGTTTTCTGTGAATTCTGACGGAGCTCCGGTTTTTTACAGTTCTCCTGCGACCCCGCAGTATCTCGATGCGCAGAGCCTGGATAATGCCAGGGACAAAGCTGAATGGCTGCGCCTGTTTTATGTTGCCGTGACGCGTGCGAAATACCGGCTGATTTTCGTCGGGAATAAGCCTGCTGAAGGCGGAACACAGGACTCATGGCTGAGACGTCTCACAGCGGAATTGCCTGACGAAATGCTGCAGCCGGGTGAAAATACCGGTCCCGCGTGGGGACTCGGCGGAGATACGGTCATGGTCCGGTGCTGTTCTGAACTTCCTGCCGAACCCGCCTGCTCCCAGGATCAGAAGGTTATGGAAATGACGGTCAGGAACGACTGTTCATTGATGGATCCGCTGCCGGAAAGACCCGCGAAGCCAAGAAGACCGGGAAATCCTTTTTCACTTGCTGTCGGAAAACTGGTTCACAAGGGTATGGAATTATGGCGTTTTCCGCAGGAAAACAAGTCGGATCCCGTACTGAAGGATGCGTTCCGGAATATTCTGATGCAGACGGATAATCTGGATCCGGGTGAACAGCAGGCTGTGATCGAAAAGGCGGAAATGCTTCTTTTGCGATTCAGGCAAAGTGAAGTATTTCCGATCATTGAATCTGCAGAGGAACGCTGGCATGAGATCCCGTTCTCATTTACAAAGCGGGACTTCACGGTTAACGGAGTGATCGATCTTCTCATAAAAGACAGGGACGGGTATAGGATCATCGATTTTAAGACGGACGATCTGAAAGATTTCAAAGCCCTGGACAAAGCGAATAAAGAACACCGTCAACAGCTCGAAAACTACCGCCTGGCCCTGAAAACCACGCTGGGTGAGGACCCTCATTGTGCGGTATGTTTCCTGGATTACTGCGGCAAGGTCATTCTTCAACCGGTCGGAAAAGATCCGGCAGGGCTTCAAAATGAAGAAGATGAACCGGCCGAATGGCCGCCTGAGGATGCGGAACAGGAGAATTACATGTTCGAAGAAAAACAGACATATTCGGATAAGTATTCCCGGTAACTCTGACCGGCCATAAATCCTTTGCCATAGACAATTGCAGAATACTGTTGGACTGCACTCAGTATTCTGCAATTTTTTAAATATTTTTGTGAATGATCTAAAGGATTTGCCGTTGTTGTGTACCGGGTATGACCGGGCTGTTCCTGCACCGTTTTCATACTGAAGCCCGGGTTCGGAAGCATCGCAGCACGGCTGTGCCCCGAATCATGGAACCTGATGTCCGGCAGATCGTTTCCCCGGATCATATTCGCAGTCAGGGATTTTCAGAAAAAGACAGCTTTAATCTTTTTTGATTAATTGGCAAATTCCATTTTGTTTAAAAATTGCTGTCTTTTCTGATAAATATTTTTGGGAAAGAAGATCTATGGGAACACGAATGAGACCTTTTGTTTATTTTCTGCTTGTCCTGATCATGACTGTTCAGCCGGTTCTGACCACCGGTATGACAGTTTATGCACAGGAAAATATTACCGTAAGACAAGTGAAGATCGCTATTTTTTCAGATATTCATTATGTCGTCGATGAGACCCGCACCGGGATCGGTGAAGCCGCCCTGCAGTATTCTGCCCTGACAGAATCACGAATGGAACAGGAGATCGATACCATCCTTATTGGATGGGTTGGTTTAATGAACTGGAACCGGATCTAAAATATAAGGTGGCAGTGGAAACGACAGAGGTCATTAACGGAAACAGTGAAACCGGTTATGCGGTCAGTGTGAAAAAATTTACAGAAGATATTCTGCTTCAGACAATTCGAAAAATACGATCTCAACATACATCGTTCGAAAATCCTCTACACGATGGGAAACAGCATCGGGACAGTAGGTTTCAATGAAAACTTTTCGGGCGGTCTGTTCATCATCAAATGATTCCTGGATCTGTGTTATAAGATTCTCCTGTTTTGTGCTGAGATCACAAATGTCTTCGACTGACAGGCCATGTGCCCGATACATATTTATGGTCCTGAAACCTTTCATTGTTATTTCGTATTTTTTCATGATTGCCATCCTTCCAATTCATAAATCCGGTACCTGCTTCCCGTCAGAACCGCATATGATTCCGGTTGATCCTGTGAAAAAAAGATTCGGAAAGTTTCCGGGGCTAATAAATATTACCGGGATCTCTGATTTTTTATCCAATTTTTTATCCAATGATGTCAAAAAATCAGAAATTATATTCAGCCATGAAATCGTTCCGAAAAAAAATGCTCATCTGATGCAGGGGCCAACGCTCACAGCAGCGAATGTGAGCCGGCTCCGGCCTGTTCTCGTGTATCTCACGGATTCATTTTTCGGTGTGTTTTCCCGGCCGGTTATGGCTTGCGATAAGCGCTGAACAGAATTCAATGATGCCCTGCTCTGACATTGATCCGGGCCTGTCATATAGATATTGTTCTTGATTCAGCCGGGCTTCTGTTCAGAATAATTCAAAATTGCGGCATGCAGTACTGTTTTTGGGAAAGATCGTTTATGTGGTGCCGGAGGCCTCTCTGATAATATGCGGCAAAAAGAGCCGGGAGCTGTGCTCACTCACCGGCAAAAGTTTTTTTTATGAAGCCGATCATATCATCATTGGCCTGACGGCTTTCCGGAAGATCCGGGGCAAGAACATTGAACACATGGTCAAGCTTTCCCGTTTCAGACTTATATTCCCGGTATTCATGGGCGATCCCGTTTCTGAGCATGTATTCGTGCATTCCAAGTGTGTGATCATAGAGCATGGAATCAGTCGGTGCGGTGCAGAACCATACTTTCGGATAATTTACATCCATATAATAGTCATAGGAAGCGTATTTTGTGCATTCGGGATCAAATGTATAACGGTGCAGCAGAAGGAAAAGTGCTTTTGCCATGAGCGTGCCCGGCAGCAGATCCCAGCGGAAACTGCCCTCAGGGCAGGATGCTGTATAAGCGCGCGGCTTCAGGGCCAGAATACGGACACGGAAATAATCCGCAGGTTTTCCACTGGTATAAACAGCGGCCGCAAGCAGTACGATATGTCCGCCGGAGCTGTCTCCGGTCAGCGCTATGCTTTCCGTGTTGAATCCATATTGATCCGCATTATGCTTTATCCAGTTCAGCACATCGGTCAGTTCGTTCAAAATATCACCGATTCCGAATTCTGGACAAAGCGAATAGTTGATGTTTACAACATGAAATCCCTTTGAAGCGATGTATTGTCCGTGCTGGGCGTTGATTTCCTTGCTGCAGGAGATGTATCCTCCGCCATGGATCTCAATAACCACGGGCAGTTTTTCCCGCCGGGCATCCGGGGAGTAAACATCGAGTAAATGATATGGACTGCCATCATTTTGGTACGGGATATCCTGCCGGATGTAAACATTATATGGATTGGGGTTTGCCTTTATTCGGGGAGTATTAGCGCGGATCTGTAAGCTGCGTATCACATGGACGATCGGGTTCATTATTGTATTATACCCGTTTCTTCAGTACCGCTGCGGCTGATGTACCGATGAGCTTTATCATGTGGGCACATCGGTCCGGATCCTGGAAAGACTGTGATCATAAAGTGAGAAACCCTGCATCACATCAACAAGGGGGTGTGCGCAGTTAACGCTATATGGTGCAGGTATTCAGCCTGTGAAGCGCAGCACGATCGGCCCAGGCTGATAAAGCTGGGTACAGTGCAGCTCCTGCTCGGCATCATAAATAGCGCCGGACGGCGACTATCTCTTACAGAACAGGTTTCTCTCTTTCCACCTCTATGTGCATTTCAAAGTAAGTTCTTACAGCAGAGCCGGCGCAAAAGGCGCAATTCGGTCCGATGCTTAGGTAAGTTGGCTTTCCTGTCTTTTCCCCGGAAAGAGCCAAAAAACCTATTGAATAAATAGGTAATAGAGTATAATACAGATAATCCTATCGCTGTAGTAGGTAATTAGGACGTGATCCGGATAAATGATTTGTGATCAGTAATTCCCGCAATAAATAATTACCTGAGCAGCAGGTGATCCCAAAAGCTTTATTCGGGAAATCATCGAACCGGAGAAGGGGACAGATGGATATTCAGATCATTTCAGGGTTTTTGGGAGCCGGCAAGACCACTTTTATCAATCGGTATCTTCCCCTGCTCGGCCCCGGAACCGTCGTCATTGAAAATGAATTCGGTGATATCAGCCTTGACGGCAGTCTGATCGAAGGGGCTGCGGAAGTCCGTGAGATCACGTCCGGATGTATCTGCTGTACATTGTCGGGTGATTTCCGTCAGGCGCTGACAGAACTGAAAGCCTCTGCGGATCCGGACCATATCCTGATCGAGCCGACAGGTGTCGGCCGGCTGAGCGATGTCCTGAACGTCTGCCGAAAGCTGAATGCTGCTTATCCGGGAGAATATCCGGTCAGCAAATGCATCACGATCGTTGATGTTTCCGATTACGAAGAAAATGTAAAGTTCTTTGGGGATTTTTATACGGATCAGATCCGGCAGGCCGCAATGCTTTACCTAAGCCATACAGGGAACCGGCTCCCTGAGAAGATCACTGTCATTTGTGCCGATATCAGAAACCAGAACCCGAAGGCTATGATCTATCGGGATGATTTCCGGAATCTTGACGACAGTATGTTCATGGATCTGATCGCGGCGATACCTGCCGGCCGGGATGTTCCCGATGCCGGAGATCCTCATGACTGCGAAGATCATGAAGAACACCATCACGGGCACGATCATGACCACGTGCACCGGCATGCGGACGATATCTTTTCCTCGGCTGTATTACGGAATGTCCGCCTTCCTTCCGATACGGCGGAAATGTTTATTGCAACGCTTCGAAGCGGTGATTTCGGCAGGATCCTGAGGGGAAAAGGATATGTACGGAATGCTCAGGGGGAACTGCTTTATGTGGATGTGACGCCAGCCGGCAGCAGCTGCCGGAAAGCCGATCCGGAGAAAGCCGGCGATAAGGCGGATATTTTTGTCGTTATCGGCTGTGGCCTTGATGAAGACGCATTGCAAAACACGATCTGGTCCGGATCGTGACCGGAGTGCTTCGTGCCGACAAACGGTGCGGTGCAGTTTTTCGGATTTTCACAGGCCCCTGATTTCCGTGCTGCGAACCGGGACGCCGAAAAAGATTAAATGTGAGTTTTGAAAAGAGCGGCAAACCCATGGACAGCGCATCCGCCGGAACCAACCCTAGGTGGAAAAGAACAGCTGTCGGAAATCACGAAAGATGCTGCTGTGGCCTGATTCCGCGTTAGCCGGAACAGCAAAGAAATGACGAACTATTTTGCAAAAAAGCAGGAGGAAATATGAATGGTTACGAGCGGGTGAAAGCATTTGTCAATGGCGGTGAATTTGACCGTCCGCCTTTTATGCCGTTGATCATCGAATGGGTCTCAAGGCAAAAGGGTATCCCTTACCCTGATTTTGTCTACAAACCTGAGGTGCGTGCACAGGCTTATCTGGATATTTGCGATGCGTTTGATGTTGACTGTGTTCTTCCGGACACCGATTTTTTTGAACAGCTTGAAGATTTCGGGAAGATCCCCACCTGGACGGATATCGGGTTCCAGGCTCCTCCGATCATCAAAGATCCGTCGGATATCGACAGGCTTAAAGTCCCGGAGATAAAACTCGGTACCAGGCAGGGAAATCGTATCGAGATCATTCAGCGTGTGGCAGATAAGGTCAAAGGCAAAAAATATATCTTCGGGATCTGCATCGGACCGTTTACAGAATACGGCAATGCCCGTGATATCACGCAGACATTGCGGGAGACCAAGAAAAATCCGGATGCCATCAAACGCGGCATGGATATTTTCTTCGAAAACTGCATGAGCTTTATCAAAGCGCAGATGGCCGCCGGTGCCGACGGGATCCAGATCGTTGAACCGAGCTGTTCACTGATCTCGCCGCAGTTTTACAGGGATCATGTCCTGCCGCTCCATACAAAGATGGTGGAAGAGATCCAGAAAGACGGCGGATTCTGCCGGCTGCATATCTGCGGAGACACAAGCAGGATCATGCCGTATACACTCGGGACCGGTACGCGCATTCTGGATGTGGATTCCCAGGTCGATCTGGCTGCCGTGGAACATCTGCTGGCAGACAACCAGCGTTTCTGCGGCAATCTGAATACCACAGAAGAAGTCCTTTTCGGCAAGCCGGAAGAATACGAAACTTACGTGAACAAGCGGATCGAAGCAACACACAACCGGATCATCATTTCGGCCGGCTGTGATGTTCCGCCCGATACGCCGGCAGAAAACATGCGGGCATGGCATGACGCGGTCGTAAAAGCCGGCGAAAAATACTGCCGGTGAGTTTCTGCTTAATGAGAAAGGAGTTTTTATGGCAGATAATCATTCAAACAATTCGGAACAGCAGCTGAATGCCAACTCAGTCAGCAAATTTGATGTCACGATCATGGGTATTTCCGGCGCTGCTCCGGTCATGTGTATCGCCGCTTCCATGGGGGATATCATGTCACTTTCAGGAACAGCAGCCGCGCTGGCATTTATCCTCGCGACGATCGTTCTGGTAATGGTCGGCTCCAGCTTCGGAAGGTTATCGGAACGGTTCAACAGTGCCGGAGGTGCATACGCTTATGTGCGGGATACTTTCGGCAGCAAGCTCGGTTTTGTGACAGCCTATTTGTTTTTCGGAAATATGATCTGCACCGGGATCATCGGCGGTGTTTTTTCATCGTATTTGAATGATCTTACGGGACTGCCCAAATTTGTCTGTGTGATCATATTGCTTCTTCCGGTGTTTTTCCTCGGGTGGCGCGGTGTCGAATTTTCAACGAAAGCTTTGGTCGCGATCTGGTTCGTACAGATGGCACTGATCATTTATCCTGCGATCCGGGTGTGGACGATTCAGGCGGCCGAGGTTGAAAACATCCTTGCCAATTCCGCGCATGCTTTTGTCCCCTCTTTCGGAATAACGAACCTGATGTTTGCCGTACTGGTGTCCGTATGGTGTTTTGTCGGGTTTGAAGGCGCTGCATATATGGGTGAGGAAATCAAGGGCGGTGCTAAGTCCGTAAAATTTGCCATAACCGCCAGTGTGATCGGTATCGGTGCGGTTTATGCGGTCACCTGCTGGCTGTGGACGGCAGGGATGACGAACGTTACCGCTGACCTCATCAATGAGTGGAATGCCAATGGCATGCTGCTTGCCGATTACGCAAAGATGATCGGGTATGCCGCGGGTCGGCCGCTCATCGCCTGTGCGACCCTTGCCTCCTGTGTGCGATGTTTCATCTGCTTTGCAACGATCGCCCCGAGAGGATTTTTCGATATGGGGAGAAACG
>CADBKS010000024.1 GCA_902795255.1 uncultured Chloroflexota bacterium | reverse complement strand
ATGGGAAAGCCCGTCTCCGATGAAAGAGAAGCGCTTCAGAACAAGGGTCACACCCAGCAGTGATGAACAGAGTGCGATCAGGATCCCTACGATCAGAGCGTACCGTACGAACGGGTACTGCAGGTAAAGTCCGAGTTTTTCGATCATGCTCCCGCTCCTTCCGCCGGCTGCTGCAGGAAATACTGCCCCAGCGGGCTGCTGACATATTCATCACGCGTCCCGAAGAAAATCTGAGCGCCGATATGCAGAATGTGCGATGCATATTTTACGGCGGCTGCGATATCATGGGAGATCATGATGATTGTTGTGCCGGTGCTGTTGAGCGACCGGATCAGGTCATACATTTCCATTGTCACCTTCGGATCCAGTCCGGAAACCGGTTCGTCCAGCAGCAATACTTTTTGCGTGGCGCAGAGCGCCCGGGCCAGCAGAACACGCTGTTGCTGACCCCCGGAGAGTTCTCTGTAGCAGGTATCCGCAAGCGCCGTGATACCCATTCGTTCCATATTCTGCTGCGCCAGGGCTTTTTCTTCCCGGTTATAAAATGGCCGGATCCCGGCACGGCCCTGACAGCCGGAAAGGACGATCTCCCGGACGGAGGCCGGAAAATCTTTTTGCACGACCGTCTGCTGGGGGAGATATCCGATCTCATTCCGTTTCAGCCCGCCGCTGAAGGTGATCTGTCCGCTCATCGGTTCGCGCAGATGCAGCAGGGTTTTCATCAGCGTCGTTTTTCCCGACCCGTTTTCCCCAACGATACAGAGATAGTCTCCTTGATCGACCGTGAAATTCAGGTGTGACAGAAGCGCATGGGAGTCGTACCCATAGGAAAGATCGGTTACGGTGATCAGTCTCATTTGTGTTCCTCCCGGAAAAGTGCCTGTTTCAGGACTTCGAGATTTTTCTCCATCACGGAAAGGTATGTTGTTCCGTTCTGAATGTCTTTTGCAGAGACAGACTGCATGGAATCCAGCATCAGGATCGGCCGGTCTTTGTCTGCTGTATTCTGAACGATCGTTTGTGCGATGCGCTGATCACTGCCGTCAATGGTCAGCACTGCCGGCAGATCCAGTTCGTCGGTTTTCCGGGCAAGGAAGGTGATCGTTTCAAAAGCAGCTTCGGTCTCTGCGGAGCATCCTGAAAAAGCCGCATAATAGCTCAGACCGTAATCTTCCGTAAGGTAGCGGAACGGAAAGCGGTCCCCGAAAAGCAGTGTTTTTATCGGGCTTCCGGATACAGCGTCCTGATATGCCAGGTCCAGTTCCCGGAGCTTTTGCTGGTAGGCTGCGTTGTTTTCGCTGTAGGTCTTTGCGTTGGCGCTGTCCAGAGCGGAAAGTTCCGCGGTGACGGCATCGCAGAGGATC
The DNA here is from genome assembly GCA_902795255.1 of uncultured Chloroflexota bacterium. The sequence goes on along the minus strand of CADBKS010000024.1, from coordinate 21,607 downwards.
GCTGCATTGCGGAGCGAGAGCCAGACGTGTTCGTCATATTCGGGGGCTGTATCATCTGTTTCTTTCTCCTTTGTTTCGGCCTGCATCCCTTCCGTCAGTTCCTCCTGGCGGGCGGCATCTCCCAGCGTTTCGAGCATGCTGATGATGTGCATATCCGGATTTGACGTCTGTTTGAGCGCGTCGCTGACCCACCGGTCGGATTCCCCGCCGACATAGATGAAGAGGTCACTGTTGGAGATCGTAAGGATATCGTCCACTGACGGCTGATAGCTGTGCAGATCCACACCGCTGTCGGTCAGCAGTGTAAGTTCTGCTCCTGCCGGATTTTCGCCCAGAATGTTCCGGACCCAGTCATAGGCCGGGAATACGGCAGCCGTGATTTTAAGGGGGCCGGCGCCTTGTTCTGAGGGCTGCGTCTTTGCGGCGCAGCCGGTAAGCAGGAGAAGAAGCAGCACGGCCGTGAGGAGCATTTTCATTTTCTGCTTCATTTCTTTTCCTCTGCATCTCTGCATTCATCACATGTTCCGTAAAAAACGGTCCGCAGCGGGTCCAGTGTGAACCTGTGCGCCTGATAAAGATGACCGCTGATGGCAGCCAGTTCATCACAGTGGAGATGGATCAGTTTCCCGCATTTTTCGCATTTGCAGTGGAAACAGGTCCCTCCTTCCTGATGGACTTCCATGCCGATATATTCAAAACAGGCCGGACTGTTGGGGTCGAATATATATTTGTTGACCATACCTTCTGCGACGAACTGTTCAAGCTGCCTGTAAACGGTGGACTGTCCGATGGAAATGTTCTGTGTGTTGAAATATTCGCAGATATCTCCTGCCGTGAAATGTGTCCCGGAAAGCGTTTTCAGGTAGTCCAGCAGCAGTTCACGCTGTCTGGTCCTGTATTTTGATTTTTGATCCATTTGGGTCCCTCCGTAAATTTGAGAACAGTTCCCGATTTTAGCTTCTTTCCTCTCAATTGTCAAGAAATTTGGGAATGATTATCAAATTAATATGACGGGTTGTGACAAAAACGGATATATGCGGACTGCAGCACGCTGCAATGTTTTACTGTTTCGGGGTATTGGTCGGCCAGGGCGTTTTGGACGGTGTGAGCGTGAGGGTAGGACGGAGCGTATCCGTCGGACGCGGGGTGTTGGTCGGGATCAGCGTTTTGGACGGTGTCAGTGTGAAAGTCGGGACGCGCGTATCCGTCGGGCGTGGGGTCCGGGTCGGCGTGATCGTAAAGGTATTGGTCACCGTCGGCGTGATCGTCGGGGTGCTGCTGGGTGTCCAGGTGTTGGTCGGCGTCCGGGTAATGGTCGGTGTCGGTGTAATGGACGGCGTCCACGTGATCGTCGGGGTCCGTGTGATCGTGGGTGTCGGCGTGATCGTCGGTGTGCGTGTTGCCGTGGCCGTGTTGGTCGGTGTCGGCGTGAAGGTGTTGGTCGGTGTCGGCGTGAAGGTCCGTGTCGGTGACGGTGTGATCGTCGGCGACGGTGTGATGGTCGGAGTGTGCGTCGGGGGCATTCCGACCACGGTAAAGCGTCCGGAGTTGATCCACTGCTCGTTGACGAACATCTGCAGCTCATATTCCCCCGGCAGCCAGCGGTCCGGGGTTTCCGAACTGCAGGTGGTGCGGTAATACCCGCCCGTGCTGCCTTCATATACCGTGGCGCTTGAACACATGGTCACCCAGTCATCGACTCTGTACCAGACGAATGCCAGATGCGATCCGCTGACCATGCTGTCATAGCTGAAGAAAGCGGTGATTTCCCGGATCGGGTTATCGAAGGTGTCGCGTGTCTCGACCGGCATGCCGTTGGTGCCGATCTGAAGTGTAAAAGTGATCGGGCTGACAACGACATTCGTCCCGATCAGCGCGCCTTCACGGCGCAGATGCAGATCGGAAGGCAGGGACGGTGTGTTGGTGATGGAAGGCGTATTGGTAATTGTCGGGGAAAGGGTCAGTGTCTCTGTTGGTGTGATGGTAGGCGTCAGCGTAATGGTTGGCGTCAGTGTCGCGGTCGGGGTCGGGACGATCACCGAATAGATGGCCTGTTCCCCGTAGCGGTTCAGGAAAAAGGAAAAGCCTCCCATCAGGAGGCTGAAAAACAGAAGGCGCCAGCCTTTGGAAACCATTTGCTGGCGTTTTTGAAAAAAGGTGATGCGGCTTCCCTTGCGGATGGTCCGGATCGCGGCGATCAGGGTGATCACTGCCACAAACGCTGACAGATAGAATCCTGTCTGAACACCGGATTCAAAATCCATGTTCAGCGCGTTCGTATTGATCGGGAAAATTTTCAGCCGTCCCACCGCATCACCTTATGATCTTATCAGAAACCTAAGTGCAGCCAGTCTGTTCCGAAAATGATGCTGATGACGACGCAAACAAAGATCGCGAAAAATACGGCGCCGAATACGCAGCCGCAGCATCCGCCCCGTTTGGCCCCAAAATGCTCCTGCCCCCAGTCGTAGATCTTTTTGACGAGGAAGAGCTGCAGCAAACCGCTCAGGCAACCCTGATTATTGTTTCTGTCATTCATGATCTTTCTTTTATCTGCGTCAGCGTACGTCGACCGTGAGCCTGTAATTGGATGACTGGTCCATGGAGATCACTTCGATCAGGTAATCCTGGGTCACCGGTACGACGGAATACCAGCTCGGGCTGTAGGATGTGTAATCCATGTAAGTGACGCCGGTCTGAAGGCCGGAAACCCGCAGGAAGGAAGTCGGTCTGGCGCCGGAATAGTCATCGATCCGTGCGGTCTGTCCGGCATACATGTAAGCAGTGTAGCTGACGACGCTGTACGGGCTGACCGTACCGGCCATGACGGCCGCGGTCTTCCCGGCAGGGATGGTCACACGGGCGGGAATGAATACCTGGAGTGTGAAGTTTTCCGCATACCCGGTCGAGTGGATGTTGACATAGTAGGTAGCAGTCCGCGGCAGATACATGTTATAGCTGGTCTGGCGCCGGCCGGCATCCAGGAAGACGTTCCCGTAAACATCGCTGACGCTCAGTACAGAGGTCCCGCTGTCGGAAGTCAGCAGGACCAGAAAGTTCTGGTTCGCAAACGCGTACAGGTTATAGCTGACCGTTCCGCCGGCCTGGACATAGCCGGAGATAACGGCGGATGTGGCTCCGGGGGCGAACTGGATGGCCTGCCCGCTGCCGAGCTGGGTCGGAGGAATATAGGTGAGCGGCTGCAGGTTGCCGGTCGGCACACTGTTCTGAATGACGGGCGGATTTTCCTGATAGACGATCGTGTGATCATTCCGGATCGTGATATCGTCACCGGAGGATGCGGTCGGTTTAACGATCTGTGCGTTCCGGATGAGAGAGGAACTGCCTGTTGCCATCGAAGCGGTTTGGATCATCGGAGCACCGCTGTTCATGGTTCCGTTGAAAAGGGAGGAATGGGACGGATTGGTGATGAGCTGTTCTTCTTCCTCTTCCACAGGAACTTTTTCATCAGTTACCGGGGCTTCTTCCGCGGGTTCTTCACTTGCGGCAGGTGCTTCGGCCGGAACTTCGGTCGGTGCGGCTTTCTTCCCCAGCTGCGGAAAATTGCAGCCGTTCAGACAGACAGCCAGCACGGTCAGACAAATAATGATCGAAATAAGTTTGGTAAGTTTTTTCATGCGATTGTCTCCTTTATTCATTTGTATATTCAATATCCGTACTTCCGGATCCATTCGATATGCTGCTGACTTCCGAGATCGCGCTGCCGATCTGTCCCCAGATTCCCGCAATGTCTTCGGCCTTGACGGACGGATTGAAAATATAGGCAAATCCGTCTGCAAGGATCAGCTGATCCGTCAGCCAGTTCCCGTCGGCATCGTTATTGACGAGGTACTGACGGTACGACAGTGTCTGATACAGTTTGTCTTCGCCGCTGTTCCGGTACATCTTTGTAACAGCATCGTTATCCTGAACCGGCCATCCGCCGGCTGAGAGAGCCAGTTCGGCCGCGTGTTCATCCGCGTAAAGCCAGCGGAGAAAGTGCCAGGCTGCGTTCATCGTTTCGGCCTTTCCCTGCAGCAGTGCTGCCGAAACGGTGTCGGCATAAATACGTGGATCGGTCTGTTTCCCGACAGAACGCGCGGGGTAAACGATCAGGTCCCAGTTGTCGTAAATATGCTCAGCCGACTGTCCGAACGCATTATATTGACGTTCTGCGTCCGCATAAGTTCCCGAATAGAAAAGGGCATAGCGGTTCGCGAAATAATCATAAGGCTCTTTTACGCGGCTGTTCCATGCGCATCCGTTGTCAAAAAGGTTCCGCAGCCACGCAGCAGCGTCTGCAAAGGTATCGCCCGTGTCACTGTGCAGGATCTCTGAAGGTGTCTGTCCCGGAGCGGCGAAGGTCATCAGCCAGCTCATTACATCACTGCGGTCTGAGCTGACGATCCAGCCGCCGGTGCCGTGTCTGCCTTCATCCTTTTCATTGTAACTGGCTTTGGCGGCCGCACATGCCTGTTCCGCGAAAGCGGCCAGATCCGTGGGGGTATCTTCAAAGCCGAGTTCGATCGCCCATGTCTTGTTGTAAAACAGGAATGCCGGTTCCGCCCACAGCGGCAGAGCATAATACGCTCCGTTTTGGTTTTCCTGTTTCAGCATGACCGGCATGATCGGCTCAATATTATTTGCGGTCAGAGACAGACTTTCCGAATCCATGAACCCGCTGAGGTCGGTCCAGATCCCTGTGCCGTGGCTGCGGAGCCAGGCAGAGTCCGCGATAATGATGTCAGCGCTGCCATCCGCGGTGAGAAAGGCCGAAAGTTCATCCATGGAATAAGCCGGAACGCATTTTATGCGGATCCCCGCTTCATTTTCTTCATTGAAACGGTTTGCGAGCTCTTCCAGTTTATCCTTTGCCCTGCCGTCCAGGCTGTAGCGCAGGGTGACTTCCGCTCCTTCCAGAGCTCCCGGCTCTACGGAAAGATAATCCGGCAGCGGTGTCGCTGTCGCGGTCGGTGTCATTGTCGGACGCTCGGTCGGCCGGACCGGTGTGGCGGTGCTGTCCGGAACCGGGGTGCCGGTGGGCAGTGCCCCGGGCAAGGAGCATGAACACAGCATCACTGCAGGCAGCAGAACTGTTTTTATGGTGCTGCGTAAAAACCGGCCTAATTCCATCAGTAGAAAACTTTCTCGTCCCGGACCGTGGTGTAGTCCTCATGCCCGGGCAGGATCAGTGTTTCGGGCGGGAGGCAGAGGATCCTTTCCCGAATGCTTTTCATCAGTACCGCTTCATTTCCGCCGGTAAGGTCTGTGCGTCCGTAACTGTGATAAAAGACCAGATCCCCCGAAAACAGCCAGCCTGCTTTTTCGCAGTAAAAACAGCAGTGTCCCGGAGCATGACCCGGGGTGAACAGAACTTCGAATTCGTATTTCCCCACATTCAGGATCATGCCGTCTGAAAGGTCGTACCGGGGTTCCGGACTGTTTGCAATTCTGGGGATCGCTTTTCTCATTGTTGTGCGCCCTTCGTCAAAAAGGACCCTGTCCAGCGGGTGCAGCCGCGCCCGGACCCCCGACGCGAGGGATTCGGGATATGCTGTACCGACAAAATGATCATAATGTCCGTGGGTCAGCCAGTATTCCCGGGGCGTATACCCTGATTCGCTGACATGTCCCAGAACACGGTCAAAAGCAAAAGACGGGTCGATGACAACACAGTCCTTGCTGTCCTCATCGAAAAGAACATAGGTGTTGTTGTCGATCGGTCCGCAGATGTACGGAACGGCGTGAAGGGTTTCGAAACGAACTTCCTGTATTCTCATAAAACTCTCAATTCACGCGGAAAATCGCTGACAGAACGGCCCGCGTCCGCCGTTACCGTGATGTCGTCTTCAATTCTTACACCGCCCCAGTCCGGCAGATAGATCCCCGGTTCATCCGAAAAACACATGCCTGTTTCAAGGACCACGGGATTTCCACCGAAAATATAGGGCTCTTCGTGTTCTTCCATGCCAAGCCCGTGGCCGATCCGGTGCGTGAAAAATGGGCCGTATCCGTTTTTTTCGATCACAGCGCGGCCCGCATCATCAATGCTTCCGGCGGTGACACCGGGGCGGACGGCCGCAAGTGCCGCACGGTTGGCGGCCAGTACCGTGTTGTAGATCTCGATTTGCTTATCAGATGCTTCCCCTACGACGAAGGTCCTCGTAATATCGGAACAGTATCCGTGATAGCGGGCTCCCCAGTCAAACAGCAGAAAATCGCCCCTGCAGACCTCTCTGTCGGAGACTTCCGCGTGCGGGTTGGCTGAGTTCGGCCCGGATCCGACGATCGGATCAAAGGGCAGTCTGGGCTCACTTCCCAGACGCAGCATCTGAGATACCAGCTCCGCGGAAAGCTGCCGTTCGGTAACACCGGGTCTGACGAGCTTCAGTGTTTCTTCCAGCGCATCCTGTGCGATAATTGCGGCCTTGCGCATCCAGGCAAGTTCCTGTTCGGTTTTCCGCAGCCGGAGTTCGGTGAAGAGCGGCTGCTCTCCGCTGATGGTGCAGTCCGGGACCGCGTCCATCAGGAAACGGTACTCAAAAAAGCGGAAATTCGGGGGCTCTACGGCGATTTTTTTCCCGGAAAGACCCAGATATTCCCCCGCCTTGCGGAACGCTTCTCCCCATTCGGAGGGAACGTCGGAAAACGGGAACACTTCGACCGGAATATCCATTTCGGGCGCCGCATCGACTTCAAAACCGGCAATGACCAGGGCTGCCTTTTTCCCCGGACGGTAAAGCAGTGTTGTGGGACGTTCCATCAAATGTTTGGACTGTCCGGTCAGCCAGGTGAAATTGGCGCTGGGAATAAAGGCTGCTGCATCACAGCCGTATTTTTCGATCAGGTTATCCAGAAGGGCTGTTTTTTCGCTCATATTTGTCTCCATCGCTTTTTATACTGTGTTCATTATAAAGCAAAATAATAAAACCGGAATATGATTTTTGCGTAAATTTAAAAAGTTTTAAGGTTAAACAATAAGCTGTCCGGCATAAAAATCGTAAACCCGATTTCAGAGAAATCCTGTGAGAAATCAAAAATGGCACTTCGTTTAATCTTAAAAAATCTGATATAATTCTCAAACAATGGTTTTATCATTTTTTATCCTGTTGAGGCACGATTCGCAGCCTCTGACAGCCGGTAGGGTGTTATTCAAAGATGAGAGAGCATTTTGTTTTGACCCGGTGGAAAAAGGCTTTCGCTGTGCCTGTTTTTCAGTCACTGTTATTATGCGTTTTTTGCATGTGTGTATTTTATTCCGTACGTGCCGAAGAAACCTTTACGATCAGATACAGCGGGAACGGCGCCGATTCGGGCAGTATATCGGATCAGCGTGCATCGGGTACTGCTGTTATCCTTAAGAAAAATGCGTCAAATGCGGGAACCGCTGACAAGCCCTTTTCGCGGAAAAACTGTTCGTTCCTCGGATGGAGCATCAAGGAAGATATTGACGAGGGGCTGATCGAAATATTCCCCGGCGGTGAAAAATGGACGGTCAACGATGAGGCGATCATCCATTATTACAATGAGTCCTTTAAAGGGTATACGCTGTACGCCTGGTGGCAGTGCCCGGAAGGGATCACGGGGAGACACAGACAGGCATCCTTTTCCATCACTTATAAAGGAAACGGTGCGTCGGGCGGCAGGATCGCTTCCCAGAAAACGGAGGCGGGGACCAGCCTGAAAGTAAAATACAACACTGCCAGCGGTTCTGATATTGCATTTACAAGAAAGGGCTATACTTTTTCCGGCTGGAACACCGCAGCGGACGGAAGCGGGACAGCTTATCGGCCGGGCAAAGCCGTCCGAATGGAAGGCAATATCGTACTGTACGCCCAGTGGATAAAGGATGTCAGCCCGACAAAAACACCGACCCCGAAACCCACTGCCACGAAAACACCTGTCCCGACAAAAACCCCGGTCCCGACGAGCACGCCGACAGCGACGAAGACACTCAAGCCGACAAGAACTCTGATGCCGACCCGTACGCCGACAGCGACGAGAACACCAAAGCCGACGAGCACGCCGAAACCGACGGTGGTTCGTTATCCGACAAAGACGCCAACGCCGACACGGACTCCGAAGGTGACGGCAATCCCGACTGCGACAAGGACGCCTAAACCGCCGGTCACACAGGTGACGCCTACACCTGCTGAAGAACTTCGCCCGACAGCGACGCCGAAACCAACGAAAACACTGAGCCCGACAAAGACGCCGAGACCGTCAGGGAGCCGGTACCCGACAAAAACACCGACGCCAACATGGATGCCCAGGCCGACAAAAACGCCGAAGCCGACACGGACTCCGCGTCCGACGGTCGCACCGACTGTGACACGGACTCCCAAGCCGACAAAGACCCTGCGTCCGACGATCGCACCGACTGCGACAAGAACGCCAAAACCAACAAAGACTCCGCGTCCGACGATCACGCCGACACCGACACGGACACTCAAGCCGACAAAGACTCCGCGCCCGGCGGTCACACCGACCGCGACACGGACTCCCAAACCGACGCAGACACCGGCCATGCCGACCGCCGTTGATGAACTTCGCCCGACCGTTACGCCGAAGCCGACAAAAACCATGAGCCCGACGCAGACACCGAGACCGACGAAGACGCCGCGCCCGTGAATAAAGATGGTTCGGCAGCAGAACACGGCTGCCGCCTATATCCGGAACGGCCTGTCGGAAACGGGATGGTTATAACAAAAAAGCGGGATACTTACAGCCATCCCGCTTTTTGTTATCCGGGAAAGATCCGCCGGATCAGCGGTCGGATTCCCTTGAAAAGTAATCTGCTTCGATATCTTCTGCCCAGTGCGGAGAGATCCTCTCGGATGGCACTGACTGCGCATAGCAGGAAAGTGTGTCCCCGAGCGATTCAAAGTTTCTTCGGATCCCCCGCGGATCCGCGTGGTAGCGGACAGCCCGGTCAGCCCTGATTCCGATCCTATCTGCTTCAGCGGATGCATCGATGTTTGCACCGAGGTAAAGAAATTCCCAGCCTTCTTCTTTCTGCTGCTCAATAAGCCTTCGCAGCCGGGGACCGCTGAAATCCCGGCTCGCGTTTTCATATCCGTCGGTCGTGATCACAAAGACGGTTTTTAGCGGGATCTCGTTCGGAGCCAGATCCTTCCGGTGGTTTTTTACCCGCATGATCATGCGGCCGACTGCGTCATAAAGCGCAGTGCATCCGCGCGGATCATAGATCTCTTCGGTCATTTCCGGCACATCTTTCAGATCTACGCGGTCAAAGGGGATCTCCAGATTCCCGTTAAACAGGGCCGCTGTGATCATGCCATTGACGTCATCAGCCCGCTCCTTTGCGACCATACTGTTGAAACCGCCGATCGTATCGGCCTTAAGGCTGCGCATGGATCCGCTGCAGTCAAGAATAAAAACCATTTCACAAATTCCGTTCATGTTTTGCATCCTCCTGTAATTGATTCTGATGTGAGTATATGGCAAAGGAAGGTGGAAGTGGTCGCCGGACGGACGACATTTTTACCGGTCCGTGCGGATCATTATTGCAAAAAAGCCCATGGTCGGGACGAAAATACATCGGACACGGATTTTCCGGGGACGCGGATCGAAAATTCATAAAGGCTGAACAGAGGAATGCAATTATAATGGAATTATGGAAATATCTGATGATGCATTGGTTCTGGTGGCAATCATGCCGAATCCGAGAGATATGGATATCGCACGCCTGCTGGGCTGGTACCGTATCCCGCTGAAAACGGCCCCGAAGATCCTGCACCCGGACCTGATCGCGTTTTATCAGACCTCTGCTTTTGCAAAGGGGCACCGCAGTCAGATCGAATATTACGCTGAAGTCGCCGGGGTGGAACTGACGACCCGTGCTGAGCTTTTCCGGGATGAACCGGACCATCCGCGTGCGCATGAGGAATATTTCAGGATCCAGCTGCGTTCTCTGGAGATGCTTCCTCACCCGATCCGGGCGGATGAATGGAAACGGTTTACCTTCTTCTATACCACCGGCGGCAGGCTTTGTACGGCTGAATCGATCAGGGGACTGGCGATGAATGCGCGGGAGCGGGGTGACCTCTGGCGGCTTTTGCGTGAACGTGAGGAAAAATACGGGAGTCCATCCGGACATACGGAGAGCGGGCTTCCCGAAGATTTTCCGAAAGAATTACTGTTTCTCCTCGGAAACTTATCTGTTTCCGGACTGGATCTGGAATAAAAAACCGGGCTTATGGAGGGTCCTTATGAAAAAAATCATTAAAGGCGGTACGATCGTTACAGAATCCGCAATGTTCAGTGCGGATATTCTGATCGATGGTGAGAAGATCACGGCGCTGGGACAGAATTTTGACTGTTTCGCTGACGCCGAGATCATTGACGCTTCAGGGAAACTGATCCTGCCGGGCGGTGTCGATGCGCATGTTCATCTGGACCTGCCTATGCCGAATACGACCTCTTCCGATGACCATTACACCGGGACAAAGGCAGCTGCTTTCGGCGGAACGACGACAGTGATCGATTTCGCGAACCACGATCTGCCTTCACTGACGGACAGCTTTCATGTCTGGGAGGAAAATGCTGCTGGAAAGGCGGCCGTGGATTACGGGGTGCATATGAATTACACGCGGTTTTCTCCGGAAAGTCTTGCGGAGATCGGAAAGCTTCCCGAACTGGGCGTGAATTCGATCAAAATGTTTACGGCCTATAACGGCAGGATGCGCCTTCAGGACGGCGAGATCTTTCAGGCGATGCGGAAGGCGAAGGAGCATGGCATTATTTCCATGTTTCATGTGGAAAACGGCGACCTCATTGATCTGCAGATCAGTGAAGCGCTGGCGGCCGGGCATACCGATCCGGTCTGGCACGCCAGGACCCGTTCCAAGCACGGAGCTGCAGCTGAGTTCCTGAATGTCTGCATGCTTTCCAGAACCGCCGGGGATGCTCCGATCTATATCGTTCACATGAATGCTGCTGAAGAGGCTGACCTTCTCGGTTATGTCAAAGATCTCGGGATCAATATGCACGGCGAGACCTGCCCGCAGTATCTGATGTTTACAGAGGCGGATATGGACTGCGGCTGGGAAGGCGCGAAATTCGTCTGCTCACCGCCGATGCGCGGTCCGGAAGATAACGCGGCCCTTTGGGGCTCGCTGGAAGACGGGACGATGGATGTTGTTGCAACGGATCACTGTCCGTTTATGTTTGACGGAACCAAAGAGATCCTTTATGAAGGGAAGCCGTTCAAACGGCCGGGTAAGGAACTCGGGCGCGGTGATTTCACAAAGATCCCGAACGGACAGCCCGGTATCGGTGACCGGCTGCCTGTGATGTGGACGCAGGGCGTGAACAGCGGGCGGATCTCTCCGATGCGCTTTGTTCAGCTGATGTGTGCCAATCCGGCGAGAATTTTTAATATTTACCCTCAGAAAGGCTGTATCCAGCCCGGATCCGATGCGGATATCGTGATCTGGGATCCCGGAAAAAAGGTGACGTATGGCGTAAATGTCGCTCAGCACCGGACGGATTACAATCTTTACGAGGGTATGGAACTGACCGGTTTCCCTGTCAAAGTAATGCTCCGCGGGGAGATCATTGTGGATGACGGTGAATGGAAAGGCAAACGGGGCGGCGGAAGGTTCCTGCACTGCCGTCCGCTCGGTAAATGACCGTTGATCCGTCGGATTAAATGAGGTCAGCCTGACAGTTTGATCGGAGCCGTCGGTTAAACTGTCAGGTTTGTACTGTTTATTCCCGGCTGAGCCGATCTGCCCTTTTGGCCGGTGATATTTTCTGAGGCTGTTGCCGCTGATTTTATCGGACCTTTTGACTGACTTTTGTAAATAATTCGTTATCGTAATATGCTGAGTTTGTGGTACATCCCCGTTGCGGTTCTGCTGGCGGCAGCCGGTTTTATATTGCTGGTAAACCGCGGAAAACCAAATATCGGTTTGTCCTGGTTTGCTGCGATCCTTGCTGCGCTTTTTGTCTGGGGATGGACGATCTCACTTTTCTGGCGGACCGGCTCACTCGCTTCTTCCGTTTCTGCGGAAATTCCGGGTGTTTTTTCAATCGGTTCCTCTGCAGGCAATATCGCCGATATTTCGGGGATCGGATTTGTTCTTGACAAAATCTCCTACCCGTATATGCTGTCGGTCTCTGCGCTCCTGGTGGTATTGCTGCTGACTGCCCCGTCGTATATGGAACCGCAGTCCGCTCCCCGTCTTTGGATTTTTTATCTGCTGATCGAGACGGTCGGATATTTATCGGTATCAGCCGATAAGCTTTCATTTGTGATATATGGATGGACGATTTTTGACGGTATCGATCTGATCACACAGTATATCCAGACGCGTCCGGGCAGGATCCGCGGCAGTTATCTGCGGGCACTGGGAGTCCGCTTTCTCGGTACGGTCCTTGCTTCTGCAAGTTTTGCTTACAGTATGTCGGACCCCGCTTCTTCGGAAGGGTTATTTATTTCTGCCCGTGCCGGTGTTTTTCTGATGCTGGCCTGTGCTCTGCGTATGGGAATTTTCCCGATCTCACAGCCTTATTCCGAAATGGACAGCTCCCGGGTCGGTCTGGGAACCATGCTGCGCCTTGTTTCCGCGCTGACCGTTATCCCTGTCATGAGCCGGATCCCGCTGATCGAAATAAGTCCGGATCTGGGCATTTTCCTGAGTATGGCCGGCGGGTTTGCTTCTCTTGTGGGTGCGGTCGGCTGGCTGCTTTCGGAGAATTCTTTTTCCGGTAATTCATATGCGGCCCTTGCGATCGGTGCCATGGCGTTTGTCAGCGCTTTGAGCGGGAATCGGGATGCCCTGACGGCCTGGGGAATATCGATCGTTTTGACCTGTGCACCACTCTCGTTATATCAGATCCATAATGTTTTTATGAATATATTGGCAGCTCTGGTCGTGGTATGCTTTTCCGGTATTCCTTACACACCGAACGCTGTCGGCTGGCTGGGACTTGTCAGTGCTCCGTATTCGGTCAAGGATCTGCTGTTTATCATCGTGATGGCGCTGCTTACAGCGGGTGCATTTATCCATATCTTCCGTTCGGAAGGCCGGAAATTTACGGATCTGGAACCCTGGATGCGTTCGGTCTATCCGTTTGGGTTTCTGGCCGCGATCGGGACACATTTTTTCATCAGTTTCTTCTGCTTTGACCGGCAGTTCAGTTCGGGCGTGGTCCCCGCTTCAGCAGGCGCATTCGCGGCCGGTGTGATGCTGGCTGCATATATGCGGTGGCTTCCTGAGCGGTTCCGTACACAAAACGTGATCGCCTGGACCCGGGAAGCCCTTTCCCTTTTCTGGCAGCTGATGGAAAGGCTCCTGAATATGAACTGGCTGTTCAGGCTGGGTGGGTTTTTGATGCATGCTGCAGACCGGATCCTTATGCATATATCCGGCATTCTGGAAAATAACGGCGGATTGGTCTGGGAATTCCTGCTGTTGGCATTTTTGCTGGCAGCTGCTTTTTCAGGAGGCCTGTTATGAGGATCACTTCACTGATTCCCTGGGCAGGGCTGCTGATCTGCAGTGCGGGCGCCTTTATTGTCCATTTGCCCGGAAAACGAATTGCCAGATTAGCCGGTTTATTTTTGATATATCTTGGCGGCAGTATTCTCCTCCTGACGGCCTGTTCATTTCAAACCTGCCTCGCTCTGCTGGTATGCGGGATCGGTTCTGCGGTTCTGCTCGGTACGGGAAATTTCGAAAACCGGGACGCCGGCCGATCCGGTCCTTCTGAGAACAGACGAAAGGTCCTTTCAGCCATTTTGATGCTGATGCTCGGGCTGGTCTCTTACACCCTGACGGAACGGATCCGGTTTTGGATCCCTGTCAGGCGGACTGTTCTTTTCGCAGCTGTCTGGGTCTTCCTTACATCCCTGATCGACCTGGCAATGGAGGATGATTTGCTGTACCGCAGCATTTTTCTGCAGTGTATCTGTTTGTCGTTCACAATGGTTTATATCTATATGGAAAGCTCGATCCTGGTCTTTGCCTGTTTTGCCGCGATCAATCTTTTGATGGCTTTCGGGAGCTCCATACTGACATCGGGACATATTGATGATAAAGAGCTAAAGGAGACAGATATATGAGTGCGGCTGCGCTGTGGATCTATCTTCCGTTTCTTACCGGTGTGTTTCTGATGCTTTTCAGCGGACACAAACGTTTTTCGCGGATCCTGAGTCTTGTTCTGGCGGCTTTTCTTTCCTTTACCGCTCTCAGGATCCCTGTGAACAGCATGATCGTGTTCAACCGGTCTTCCCTGATTTTTTCTTCGTCAACGTACCTGCTCGGCCGTTCTGTTACGATCAGCCGCTCGGATCAGACACTTGTTGCATTTTTCTATGCTTTTCTGTTTTTATGGATATTCGGCAGCATGTTTGCACGGGTTTACCGTTTTTTTATACCGATCGCCCTGATGAGCACCGCGCTGATGATCGGTGTGATCGCGGTCCGGCCCTTCATCTACGGTATCTTTCTGGTGATGATCTGCGGCCTGCTTTTTATTCCGATGCTCCGTGATACTGATTTGCAGAATGAGGACAGGATCTTCCGTTTTCTGATCTATCAGATGCTGGGAATGATCTGTCTTGCTGTCAGCGGACAGCTTACGGGAACGCTTGATATTAATCCGCAGGATAATTTTCTGCTGAAGCGGACCGCAGTTCTGATTTTTGCCGGTTTCTCTTTCTGGCTTGCGGTTTTTCCGTTTTTCAGCTGGATCGCCGTGCTTTTGGAAAAAAGCTGTCCGTTTGCGGGCGGTTTCCTTATTTGTCTGCTTCAGTTTTCCACTCTGTTTATTCTGCTGGAATTTCTTAGCGATCACTTGTGGCTGCGGACTTATCAGCCGCTTTTTCAGGGGCTGCGTCTTGCCGGAATCTTGATGTTCGTGATCGGTTCAGTGCTGACGCTCTTCCAAAAGAATCTGCAGCGGATGATGGCATTTATTATTACAGCAGAAAACGGTGTTTCGATCCTTCTGATCGGGACAAATACCAGGGATGGTATCAGTGTTTTCCTTTCAGGGCTGTTTATTCACAGTATCGTGTGGCTGATCTGGGCTACTTCCGTAAAATTTATGTCGGATGATACCGATCTTTCGCTGGAGAGTCTGCGCGGGTTCGCGCATATTCATCCCGTAGTCTGCACGGCGCTGCTGCTTTCCTGTTTCACGGTGAGCGGTATGCCTCTGCTTGCCGGGTTCCAGATGCGGATGACACTCCTGACGCTGTGTTTTGCACGTTCGCAATGGCTGGGATGGGCAGCGTCGGCTGCATCTGCCATACTGATTTTCAGCGGCATCAGGCTGCTTTTTGTCTTTCTCTCTCCGCGTACCGAATCGGAAACGGCTGTGCTTCCTTCGGATGAGCGGGTGCGATATGAAGTTCTGATGCGCAGGATCCTGCTGATCGTTCTGATGGTCCTGCTGATCCTGATCGGAATGTTCCCTTCTCTGATGGACATTTTTGTCACCGGGATCCGAACTCAGTATTCATTGATCTTCGGATAATACGTTCAGGTGTGATAACATTGCAGTGTATGCCGGCGATCTGCGCCGGAAAAGGAGAAATGATGCGGGAACCGAATTTGTTAGCCCGTCTGACAAATCTGAACACTGAAAAAAATGAAAAATGGGGGCTGGTTCTTTCCGGAGGCGGTACAAGAGGGGCCTATGAGGTTGGAGCCTGGCGCGCTCTCCGTGAGCTGAAGGTCCCGATCCGCGGGATCGCCGGAACTTCGATCGGTGCGCTGAATGCAGCGATGTTTCTTTGCTGTGATCTGAAAAAGATCATGGAAATTTACCGCAATATCAAGCTTACGGATGTTTTGCCCGTCAGCGGGAATATTGATCCGGATAAAAATGTCTTTGACCGGAGCAACCTTCTGGCGATCATGCGGGAATATGTCGTACAGCACGGTCTGGATAACGGCCCGCTCCGGAATCTGCTTCAGATGAACCTCGATACGGACAAAATCTACGCCTCGCCTCTTGATCTGGGGATCGTTACTTTCGATGTGCAGTCGCGGGAGCCGCTCCGTATTTTCAAAGAAGATATCGACAGATCCAGGTTTATTGATTATTTGCTGGCCTCTGCAAATTTTCCGATTTATAAGACCCATAATCTGAACGGGAAAAAATTATGGGACGGCGGCCTGTATGATAATATGCCGTTCAATCTGCTGATCGAACGCGGATATACACATCTGGCGGTGGTCGATATCAACGGGATCGGGCTGACGCAGAAAGTGGAAAATGCTGAAAAGATCTCGCTGAAAATGATCAGCTGCAGCGAAGATCTCGGCGGTACATTTGACTTCAACCATGAGCGGATCGAGAAAAATCTGACGCTCGGTTATCTGGATACACTGAAGGCTTTCCATAAGCTTTTCGGAAATTACTATTTTTTCCGCCGTCCGGCTTTCAATGATCTGCTTTTGAATTTCGATCTGGAAACAATATCCGGGCTGGAGCATGCGGCAAAATATTATAAAATTGACCGCTGCCGCATCTTCACGGCTGATGAATTTCTGAATGAACTGGCATTCTGCCATCAAATGACAGAACGCCGCAATGCGCAGGAAGGGATCGACCGTCTGGATGTGCTTGACCTGCGGAGGCAGCTTCAGAGCGGAGCGGCGATCCCGCTGCTGGTCAATTTGTTTACCGAACAGCCGCTGCTGCGGTCCGGCGCGCTTGCGAAAGCGTTTCCGGAAGCGGTGTCTGCCGCGTCTGCCATGATCGAGCTCAGAAATTACAGAAAAATGTAATTAATGATGTTTTGTTAATAATGGTAAAATAATTTTTAAGAAATGAGAATAATACTCGTAAATTGGATGTAATATTATTAATATTTCGAATAATTTCTGATTGTAATATTTTAAGGTAAGAAGCTTTTATCGGATACTGAGAAACTTACAGAGGCAAAAAGGAATGCATTTATGCACAGAAAGAAAAATATTATCCTGATCACGGGGGCCGTTATTCTTATCGGCTGCATGCTGTATATTCCCGGGATGACAAAACTCGGGCTCTACAGAGATGACTGGAATAATTTCTACAATGCGGTGATATACGGTCCGGATATGCTGATCCGGCATTATGCTTCGGACCGGCCTGCAGACGGTTATCTGCTTTCAGCGCTGTTTCGCATCTTCGGGACCAATAATAATGCCTATCTGATCTATGACTTGTGCTGCCGGATCCTCAGTTCGATCCTTTTCGCGCTCACGCTGCTGGTGATCTGGCCGCGGACCTCCAAAATGGCCGGTGTGGCCGGAATTCTTACCGTCGCATTCCCCGGGTTTCTGCAGCAGATCGATGGGATCGCGTATGTTCCGCACCAGACCGCGATGCTGTGTTTTATGCTGTCATTGTTTTTGACGGCAAAAGCCTGTGAGCCCGGCCAGCGGGACTGGAATGTTCTGTATACGTTTCTCTCCATTATTTTTTCATTCGGAAGCATGATCCTGATGGAATATTACATCGGAATGGAGATATACCGTTTTGCGCTGATCTACCTGATGAACCGTGAACAGGCCGGAAACGGCAAACCGAAGGCTTTTTTCAAGAGTCTTCTGTCCTATCTGCCTTATCTGATCCCTGCAGCAGGGTTTGTGGCATGGCGTACCTTTGTTTTTTCCGCCCAGCGCAATGGTACGGACGTGATCGGGGAAATCGTACGGCCTTTCCTTGTTCATCCCCGTCATGAGATCCTTGATTTCGGGATGCGTTTTGTGAAAAATGTCTGGAAGCTTTTTGCGGGCGTGTGGACGATCCCGGTCTTTAATCTGCTCAACGGTATGGAGATGAAGCCGTTCGTTTATACGATGATCCCGGTGCTGATCATATCAGCCGCTGCGCAGTTGTTCCTCTTTCTGATGCATCGGAAGCGTACGGAAGAGTCAACATTTGATGCGCATAACGAATCCGCCCAGTGGCTGTGGTGCGGGCTGATTACCGGTACGATCGCCATTTTCCCGCTGGTTTTAGCCGGCAGGGATATTAATTTCAGCGCCAGTCTTGACCGGTTCGCGTGGCCGGGGATGATCGGTACGGTGTTGTTCCTGACAGGGCTGCTCGGGTCGCTCAAAGACCGCTCACTGCGCAATATCATGACGCTGGGGGTTGTCATTCTGGCGGTGTTTGTACAGTGGCAGACGAAACTGAATTACATTGACATCTGGAAAAATACGCAGGACTACTGGCAGCAGATGATGTGGCGCGTCCCGGGACTGAAGGACGGAACGACCATTGTCAGCGGGGCCGCGGTTCTGGCAGAAGAGGATTATGAAGTATTTGTTCCGGCTTCTCTGATCTATTATCCCGCGAAAAATAATCATTCACCGCTCGGAGCTGAGATCCTGCGGGACGAAACCGTGCGGAGCATCATTCTGGGGGATAAGACAGGGAGAACCGTCCGTTCAATCTATATCGAGAAGGATTATAAGAAACTTCTGGCAGTTTCCAAGCCAAACGCTCAGGCATGTCTCCGTGTGATCGACGGTGACGCTCCGATCTATTCGCTGAGTGAGTGGTCGAAGATCCCTGAAATCGGAGAATATTCAAAAACGGAGCAGATCATTTCGAATCCGGTGATGGCGCCAGTCCTGCCGTTTTTCCTCGGAGAGGAGCAGGAACACGGCTGGTGTTATTATTATGAAAAAATAGATCTTGCCATGCAGATGAATGATCCGGAGACCGCGGTCAAACTGGCGGATGAGGCTGCTCATAAAAAACTGACAGCAGGTGATGAGGTTGAACTGATCCCGGTCATTGAAGCTTATGCGGAAAGCGGACGTGTTGAAGATGCTGTGCGAACGGCTGAATTGCTGCGAAAGGATGAACTGATGGCATTCAATGCCGCGGAATATTTCAGCGCGAAGGATAATTCGGAAGCTTATTCCGAGGTCATTGCTTTGCTTCGCGGAAAGTCCGCAGATGCGGATCAGCCGGATGCGGAGATCTCTTCCGCGGAGAATTCGGCGGAAGAGACTGCTGCCGGGAAATCTCCGGATGTGAATGTGTCTGAAGCACAGCCGGAGCCTGGTGCTTCTGCGGAAACAAAGGACTCCGCGATCATTGAAGATCCCGGAGAGGCCGCTGAAGGGCCTGCAGGTAAGAATTCAGAATCTGCCGCGCAGACTGTTATTTTTGTCAGTGAACGGATCAACAGCGGAGAAGGATCAACAGAAAGGGAAACAACTGATGGAGAGTAATCCGAACTTTTATTTCGAGCTGCAGGCTGAAGACGGTATGGCGCGGGCGGGGATCTTTCATACCCCTCACGGTCCGATCCCGACACCGGTCTTTGCCCCGGTCGGTACACAGGCAACCGTTAAGGCTCTGACACCGGCACAGCTGCAGGAACTGGGCTGTTCCCTTGTCCTGTCCAATACTTACCATTTGTTCCTGCGGCCCGGCCCGGATCTGGTGGCTGAAATGGGCGGCCTGCATGAATTCATGCAGTGGCCCGGTCCGATGCTGACGGATTCCGGCGGTTTTCAGGTCTTTTCTCTGGGCCCTCTCCGGAAGATCGACGAGGACGGCGTTACTTTTAAAAGTTTCGTTGACGGATCGATGCACCGGCTGACACCGGAGAGTTCGATCGCTGTACAGGAAAAACTCGGCGCGGATATCATTATGGCTTTTGATGAGTGTGCCGACCCGTTTGACAAGGGATATAACGAACGGGCAATGGCAAGGACGCATCGCTGGCTGGAACGCTGTGTCAACGCAAAGAAGCGCCCGGACCAGGCACTCTTCGGAATCGTCCAGGGCGGTATTTTTGCGGATCTTCGCGAACAGTCCGCAAAGTTTGTGTCCTCATTTGACCTTCCCGGTTTTGCGATCGGCGGACTTTCCGTAGGCGAATCCAAGGAAGATATGAATAAAATGATGGAAGTCGTCACCCCGGTCCTTCCTCAGGATAAGCCGCGCTATCTGATGGGTGTCGGCTCACCGGAAGATCTGGTGAACGGTATCTGGCGTGGGATCGATATCTTTGACTGTGTCCTTCCGACACGCCTTGCGCGGCATGGGGCGGCAATGTCTTTCCGGGGAAGGATGAATATGGTCAATCAGCAGTATACTCATGATTCCCGGCCGATCGCGGAAGATTGTACCTGCTATACCTGTCAGCATTTTTCAAGGGCTTATATCCGCCATCTGATCCAGAATAAGGAGATCCTTGCCGCTACACTTCTTTCGATCCATAACATCCATACGCTGGAAGAACTGGTCCGAAGGGCACGTGCAGCCATTCTTTCCGGAAATTACAATTCCTTTGCGGAGGAGTTCCTGGCAAATTATCACTGACAGAATCATGCAGGGAACTTTTGAAATGATCCTGCCGTTGTATCTGTATGGTTCCGGCAGCAGGCTTGTCTATGCCAAGGGCTCTGCGGATGTGATCCTATCCCGGTGCAGCCGCATCCGGACAGACACCGACACAGACAGTGACTCCGGAACCGACGCAGACTCCTTATATTGTCTATATCGTTGTGACCGCCACGCCGGAACCGGAGATCACTGAAGAACCGATGATCAAGCATCCTGATCCGACCGATCCGGTATCTCTTGTGAATGATCAGAATAGCGGTGATGCCGTTACCCTTGTGAATCAGACCTCTTCTGCCGCAGCCGGCTCAACGGAAGAGCTGATCCAAAAGGTGGTCGCGACCGTGATGGCGCAGACCGATACGACAGCAGGCGGAAGCGGTGCAGCTGTGCAGAATACGGCTGCTGCCGGCGGTGCGCTGGTCCATCAGTCTGACGGTACGACCTGTACGATGAATTTTGATCTGATCAGTGAGCCTTCTTATCCCGCCGGTTCCATTATTCCGCGCGGGGAAGTGTTCTGGAAGGAGTGGGTGATCCGCAATACCGGAACCTGCACATGGACACAGGATTGGGAATTTGTATTCGACAGCGGCTGGCAGATCGGCAATACCCGTTTTTCAATGAAACGCAATACCGCCCCCGGTGAAACGCTGACCGTGCGGCTGGCGATGGTTCCGGATCAGAAACAGGACGGGAATTATTACAGTACCTATATTTTTGAAGCTCCGGACGGAACGCAGTACGGGAAGATCACATCCTCCTACACCGTCAAAGCCGCTTCTTACTTCAGACCGACTCCGACAGCTGTTCCGCAGTGTCCGGTTCCCTGGTGGCCCTGTGATCCGTGGGATCCGTGGTGCCCGTATCCGGATCTTCCGCCCTGTCCTCCGCCGAGATGGTAAGGCCACGGATCATTCGAAACAACAAAAAAGCTCATCTTCTGATGAGCTTTTTTGTTGCGGTAATTCTTTTATTCCGCAGTTCGTTCGCTGCAGATATAAAAGGCTGCGAGAAGTCCGGGCCCGGTGTGTGCTCCGATGACGACACCGAGAGAGGAAATACGGATCTCTCCCATGTCGGGATGGGCTTTCAGGACTTCGTCACGGATGAATTCAACATCCTCGCGGCAGTCCGCGTGCAGCAACAGCATGTCCAGCCCGCTGGTCTCGATCCGGCTCAGATCGTGCAGAATGCTGTCACGGATCATGTGCAGAGCTTTCTTTCTGCCGATGCATTTGCGGACAACTTCGAGCGTGCCGGCGTCCGG
>CADBKS010000023.1 GCA_902795255.1 uncultured Chloroflexota bacterium | reverse complement strand
ACAGCAAAGCGTTTACAGACATGCGCTTACAAGCGCACGCGGGTACCAGCGCCTTACAGGCGCAGAGCAAACCACCGGCTCAGCCGGTGGTCCTGATTTTTCAATGCAGGCCGCAGAACTTCTGTTATAACTCACCTGGTCCTGTCATAACGCATCTTTTGACTCGTATCCGGCAGCCGGAAGCGCAGTGATTCGGTTACGACCGGCCTGTTATACATGCACCTTTCAGCGGATCGCGGTGAGTTTGAAGTCGGAGAAGGAGACGGTCAGGGGGCTGAGGCCTTCGGAACCGGCCAGTAGGCCGTAGCCGCCGGTCGTGAAGATCGTATCCTCGGCTTCGGTGAGCAGCTGGCCGTTGGCGTAGAAGCGCAGCGAGGAGCCTTCGGCGGCGATGCCGATGCTGAATTTCTGCGGGGCGGCGGGTTTGACCGCACCGTTGATGTCCCAGTCGCTGATCAGATACGCGCGTCCCCGGTACAGGCGGTCGACCCGGGTCTGCCCCAGACAGTTGAAAAGCCAGCGGTAGGCGTTGTCCGAATCCTGGATGCGGAAAGCGACGCCGTACCAGTCATTGGCGTTCGCGCACAGCGAAAGGCTGACGTCCATGCTGAGGTAGTAGTCTCCCATTTGCGGCAGGGAGGAATAGGAAGCGATTGCGGACGCGCTGTTCTGCAGGGCGAGCGTCAGTTCGTGATTGGAAATGACCGCATTTCCCTGGGGAGAACGGTAGGTCTGCCAGTTGCTGTCCGTCGAAAAGTCGTCGGAAAGCAGCACTGCACCCAGCTCCGGCAGCTGGCTGACGGTCGGGAACGGGGTCGGCGTGTTCAGCGGACGGGAGGTGGATGTCGGCGGGAACCAGACGATCGTGCTGGTCGGCACCGTGGTCGGAGCGGCGGTTTCCGTCGCGGTGGGTGTGACCGGTGTCGGCGTGTCGGCGATCGGCTGGATGCGGATCCCGCACCCGCAGATCAGGAAAAGGGCTGCCGTGATCAGGCCGGAAATTAGGATCTTCCGCATCAGCTCTTCAAATGGGCGACCGTTACGCCGTCGCCTCCCTCATTATCCTGTCCGGATTCGATATATTTCACATGCGGGTGGTCCAGCAGCAGCCGGCGCGCGGTGCGGCGGAGAATGCCGGTCCCCTTTCCGTGGATGATGCGCACATACGGCAGTCCTGCCAGCGCCGCGTCGTCCAGATATTTTTCAAGACGTTCGCTCATCTCCTGGCTATCCAGCCCGCGCAGGTCGATCTCGACTCCAGGAGAGGCATGGAAGATCTCCCCGCTGACCCGGGCGGATCCGGATCTTTCAGCTGCAGGTTCTTCCGGGGACTCCGCGTCATTTTTGCGGGAAAGGTCCCGCAGCGGTACGCGCATCCGCAGCGCGCCCAGCCGGATCTCGGCTTCATCCCCGTCCACCGCGGATATGACGGCCAGGGACTCGGTCCCGAGCGAACGGACGCGGACCTTGTCTCCAACCTTCAGCGGGCGGTCTTCGGTCAGGTTTGCGGCATTTTTCATCGCTTTGCTGCCGGACTTTTTGACGGTCTTTTCTGCGGCTTTGAGGTCCTGATCCAGCTGCCGGACTTCTTCGGCCGGAGCTTTGGAACGGTTCATCGTCCGGCGGATGCGGGCCAGTTCTTCCCGCAGCTCCCGGACCTCTTCCTCAAGGGCATCACGGGATTCCTGCAGGATCTTTTCCCGTTCATCCTCGATCGTGTCCAGGCGTTTCTGCAGCTCCCGCTGGGAGTTTTCCGCCAGGGAGCGCATGCGGTCCGCGTGGGAACGGGCCTTTTTGGCCGCGTCGTACTGCCGGCGGATCTCATCCAGCAGGTTGTCCGCATGCATGTCTGCCGGGTCGATGGTCTTCTGCGCGTTGGCGAGAATCTCCTCGTTCAGCCCCAGCTTTTTGGCGATCAGCAGCGCATTGGAGCGCCCCGGCAGCCCGATCGTCAGGTGGTAGGTCGGACGAAGGGTCTTCAGGTCGAACTCCATGGAGGCATTCGTCACGCCGGGGGTGGACTGGGCGTACATTTTCAGTTCGGAAAAATGGGTCGCTGCGAAGCAGGGGATGCGGTGGTCCACGATATATTCCATGATCGCCCGGGCCAGGGCGGACCCTTCCTGCGGGTCGGTGCCGGAGCCCAGCTCATCCAGCAGCATCAGCGTTTTTGCGTTGGCGCGGTCGAGGATGCGGATCTGGTTCGTCATATGTCCGGAAAATGTCGAGAGCGACTGTTCGATGGACTGTTCGTCGCCGATATCGGCGAATACGTTCATGAAGGGAGACAGCTCAGAGCCGGATTCGGCCGGAATGTGCAGGCCGGACTGCATCATCAGCACCATCAGCCCGACGGTCTTCAGCGAGACGGTCTTGCCGCCGGTGTTCGGCCCGGTGATGATCACGACGTATTTGTCTTCTTCCAGGACTACGTCAATCGGAACGGCTTTTTCCTTCGGCAGCAGCGGGTGGCGGGCACCGTACAGTTTGATGACCGGGTTGCCGGTCCGGTGGCGTTTTTCGGCCAGGATCGG
Source organism: uncultured Chloroflexota bacterium (assembly GCA_902795255.1). Next base: position 26,831 of record CADBKS010000023.1, on the reverse strand, counting down.
TTCATTGGCGTCCAGGTCATCGGCATATTTGGCGCACATCAGGACAAAATCGATCTCCGCCAGCGTGTTGTTGACGGTGCGGATCTCCTGTGCGGAATCGGCGATCTGTTCGCTGAGGATGCGCAGGATGCGGTGGACTTCATCCCGTTCGGCCAGCTGGAGCTCCTGATAGGCGTTGTTGGCGTCCACGACCGCCAGCGGCTCGACAAAGATCGTCGCTCCGGACGCGGACTGGTCGTGGATGATGGATTTCAGCTGCCCTTTGCATTCGGCTTTCAGCGGGATGACGTAGCGTCCGCCGCGCTGGGTGATGACCGCGTCCTGGATCATCGGCTGCAGCTTCGGGTCATGGAGCATTTTCTCAAGCCGTCCGAGCAGCCGGTTGTAGGCGTTGTGGATCTCGCGGCGGATGGAGGCCAGTTTGTCGGAGGCGGAATCCAGCACCTCCCCGCGGTCGGTCACCGTGTTGTTGATGGTTTCGATCAGCCCTTTGGGCGGGGTGAGGCCGTCCGCCAGAACTGCCAGTTTCGGATATTCGGCGGCATGGTATTTCAGGGAGCGGCCGAGGTCCCGGCCGATGGAAAGCATGTAGCCCAGCCGGTGGACCACTTCGCCCTCCAGGGTCCCGGATTTTTCCGCGATGGCCAGCAGCGGACCGGCGTCAATGCAGCCGCCGAGGCGGATCGAGTCATTGACGCTCAGCAGGCGGCGTGCCTCGCTGACCAGCTCGAGTTTGCTGCGGATCAGGGCGGGATCGGTATAAGGCTGCAGGGATCGGGCCAGCGCTTCGGAAAGGCTGAACTCCGCGTAGGAAGCAAGCCTTTCGATCACCTGCGGATATTCAAGCATCGAGAGAGATTTTCTGTCCATTTCAGTTTCCGGTAGTCAGCAGCCGGCTGTCGGTTCTGTCATCAAAGCACGGGCGTTCCTGTTTTTGGGGCTTACTGCTGACAGAGTTCGCCCCCCATCGTCCAGGGGGAGGTCCAGTTGATCTTTACGGGGAGGATCTTTCCGGTCAAGTCCTCTTCGGAGTCGGTAAAGACCAGGTCCATGTTTTCCGTGCGTCCGAGCCAGCGGCGGTGTTTCTTTTCCTCAAACAGTACGGGAACCGTCTGTCCGAGCAGTTTTTCATGGTATTCTGCGGCGATATCTTCCTGCAGTTTTTCGATCACGCGGAAGCGGCGCCATTTTTCTTCTTCACTCACGTCATCGGCCATGGTACGTTCCGAAAGGGTCCCGGTCCGCGGTGAATAGCGGGCCAGATGGACCACATTCAGCTTCAGATCGCTGAGGTGGCGTACGGTTTCCTCAAACTGCTCTTCCGTTTCTCCGCAGAAGCCGACAATGATGTCCGTCCCGATCGAAACATTGGGGATGGTATCGCGGATGCGGGCGATCAGGTCCCTGTACTGCGCGTCGGTATAGCCGCGGCGCATGTTTTCCAGAACGGCATCACTGCCGGACTGGGCGGGAACTTCGATATGGCTCATCACCTTCGGCAGTTCCGCGACGGTTTTCAGCAGTTCATCGGTCATCCAGTTCGGATGGGAGGTCAGGAAGCGGATGCGTTCCACGCCGTCAATGTCGTGGATCATGCGGAGCAGCTCCGGCAGCTTCGGATAATCCGGCCGGTTCAGGCCGTAGCGGTCGATGATCTGGCCGAGAAGGGTGATCTCTTTGACGCCCTGTGCGGCAAGGGAGCGGGCATGTTCCAGGATCTCCTGCGGGTCGCGGCTGCGTTCGGCACCGCGTTTGTAAGGGATGATGCAGTAGGCGCAGGCATGCGAGCAGCCGTAGACGACCGGCACATAAGCGGAGACCGCGTTCCCCTGCTGCGGTTTCGGCAGCAGGAGCTCGCCGCCCTTCCATTCAAAGCTTTCGGCCGCTTCGGTGTTGTTTTCCGAGGCGATGCGGCGGCTGATGATATAGTCGATGATCGGTTTCGGGTTGGAAGGCGGCGCGAAGACGTCCACAAAGGGCAGTTTTTTCCGGAGCGGCTTCGGATCCTTATATCCGACCATGCAGCCCATCAGGGCGATGATCATGTCCGGGTTTTTCAGTTTCGCGGGCTTGATCGATCCCAGACGGCCCAGGGCGCGGTCTTCGGCACTCTGGCGGACCATGCAGGTGTTCAGAACGACCACGTCCGCGTGTTCCGGTTTTTCGGCCGCTTCATATCCGAGCGCTTCCAGTGCCGAGGCCAGTCGCTGGGAGTCAGCGACATTCATCTGACAGCCTTCTGTCCAAATGTGATATCTCATAATGCTTCCGTATAAAAAATGTTCAAAGTGAAAAGTTCAGTGTTCAAAGGCAGGCACCCGGCGGGCGTCTGTCCTCCGGTCCCGGTCACACGCACGGTCCTTATCCGGCCGTCTTTTCAATGACCCAGAAATGGGAAAGGCCCAGGATGCGCAGCGGTGTTTTCTCCAGGCTCTGCAGGACGGCGCGCAGCGCTTTCCCGAATCCGGGATGGCGCTGGATGATGTTGTCATACGCGCCGAAGACGGCCGAGCGGTACACAAATTTTACCGGCTGCCCGGCAAAGAGCTTTTCGAGGTCTTTCCGGGTATAGATATTTACGTGCGGTGCGAGCTTGTCGCGCAGTTTCCGCGGCAGATAGTTGACGAAGGGTTTGTTCCCGAAATGATATTCGCCCTTCCAGTAAATGCCGTGGGTCTCAAAGGGGTAGCCCCGGTTCGGGCAGAAGAGGATGATCCGTCCCCCGGGTTTGAGGACGCGGACCATCTCATGGACCGTAAGCAGGTCATCCGTGACGTGTTCGATCACCTCATGGCTCAGAATCAGGTCATACGTATTGCTTGCAAAGGGCAGATACTCCCCGCAGGAGTTGACAACGTCGGTATTTTCATCCGGGCAGACCTGACGGGCGGCATGCGCACGTTCATATTCGATCTCGATCCCGACCGCGCGGCTTGCGGTCTGCATAAAGCGGTTCAGATAGGAACCGACGCCGCAGCCGTCTTCCAGGATCACGCCGCTGATGCGGTCTTCCGCGTATTTTTGGATCAGCGCCATGCGGCGTTTCTGGCCGTCGCGCCAGACGTAGGAGGGTTCACCGCGCTCCGCCGCTTTTTCGGAATGTTCTTGTCCTTTGCGAATGTCTTCCACTGAAAATCCTCTACTATAAGAGCTCACTTTGATATGCTCATGGCAGTCGAAAGTGAGTGCTTCGCATGGCGCGGCATTGCTGCCCGTGTGTTTACGAAAGCTGCTTGCCGCGCCTTTTTTTATTAGCCGGGGCCGGCCATGGTTCAATGGCCGCGGATCCGGTTAAAATGACCGGCTGTTATCTGATTATAAACGCGATATGCGGTTCCTGTGCGGGCAGACTGATGAGTTAATGACGCTCCCCGGCATCTTTCCGGCTGATCGGCAGCCAGGCGATGATCGTTGTCCCGCTGCCCTGAATGGAAAGGATGTCGATGTCCCCGCCCAGGCTGCGGGTCCGGGTGAACATGTTGGTGACGCCGTGGCTGGTGCTTTTCCGCTCTTTGGAGGCATCAAACCCGACGCCGTCATCCTGGATCATCAGGACAAAACGGTCCTTCATTTCCGTGAAGCTGACGGTCACGCTTTTTGCGTGGGCGTGCTTGGCGATGTTTGAAAGTCCTTCCTTGCAGATCAGATAGAACGTGTTGTTGCTGTTCTCATCCAGCAGCTCGACGTGCTCCACTTTGTCCGTGAATTTCACGGGGACGAGGGTGTTGGCGTGGAAATCATTGGCGAGTCTGCGCATGTTCTGGATCAGGTTTTCATGGGTGAGCCGGTCCGGCTTCAGGTTCATGATGTAGGAACGGATGTCGCGGATGGTGGCATTCAGGGCCTGGGTCGCCGAATGAATGCTGTCAGCGGTCTTTGAAGGATTTTTCTCCGCGGAGAGCCGGGCGTTTTCCAGCAGCAGTCCGACGCCGTAAATGGACTGGATCACGCCGTCATGCAGGTCCATCCCGATGCGTTCCCGCTCCTCAAGGATGGCGATCTTCTGTTTCTGCTGGGTGAGACGCAGGTTTTCGATCAGCGGGGCGATCCATCCCGCGATCGAGGAAAGGAAAGTCCGGTCCGGCAGGTCCTCGTCGGCGGCATAATGTCCGCCGAGGATCATCAGTCCGACGACACCGCTTGGGGTGGGGATCGGCAGCACGCTCATGTAATTCAGTTTCGTACGCAGGTCTTCCCGCTCATTGACGGCATCCAGCTGCGCGGGTTTCAAAATGCGGATCTCATTTTTCTCCGCGCAGGTGCCGAGCAGTCCCTCACCGCTGTTGACCGTGTTCAGCCCGAGCAGGCTGTTCGGACCGCTGTGCCCCTTGCTGATGGCCATCGAAAACTCTTTCGGTCTTTCTTCGGAGTTGAGAAAGACTTCCGCTGTTTCCAGCCCGAGACAGCCGATGACCAGGTCCATCATCTGGTCCAGCATATGGACGATGTCGCCGTCATTGTCCAGTGAAACGCGCCCCAGTTCATTCAGAAGCGCGAGGTCGTCAATGCTTTTCGTCAGTTTCCGTTCGCGGATCGCCGACTGGGAGTACAGACGTGCGTTGTTGATGGCGATCCCCGAGTAGGAGGAAAGCGACTGCATCAGGCTGATATCCTCATGCGTGAAGGAGGATGCCCCGATCTTGTTGATCAGAGTGATCGAGCCGATCCTGTCTTCATTGAAGAAGATCGGTACGAACAGCAGGGACTCGACGATCGGCGCGAGCGCGGTCCCGTTTCCGCCGCCGGTGTTGAAGATCCGGAACCTTTCGCATTCGGACTGTGTTTCCGTGCAGATCGTTTCATCCGACGGGATCGAAAGGACCGCATCCTTCTGCCCGTTGCTGAGCAGCCGGATCTCGGCCGGGGTGAATCCGTACATCTCCGGCGCGCGGAGGTCAGCCCGCAGATGCTGTAGCAGCTGTTGGTCCAGGTCGCGGAAATGTAAAGGATCCGCCGGATCAGCGATTCGACGGAAAGATCTTTAAACAGGTCAAGACAGTCCTGATTGAAGGACTCCTGTTTGATCTCGCGGATAGATTGGACAGCAGCGGTTTTCATATTAATACATATTCTACCATGCAGTCAAAAAATAAAAAGAGGTGAGTTTTTAATGCTTTTGCTGTGATAAAAGCAATATTTCCCCGATAAAAGACCCTTAGCGGCTGCTGATCAGCTGCCGGTAAAAGGCAGCCAGCTCCGCGGAAACGACGGACTTTTCCGCGCGTTTCATGATCAGCTCCCGGTTGGTTTCGGCCGCTTTGCCGCGCAGCCCGGGATTGCCGATGGCGCAGAGGATGGCATTCGCCAGCTGTTCCGGAGAGTCCGGATCGACGAGGATGCCGTTGACCCCGGGGGTGATCCATTCGCGGACGGATTCGATATCTCCGGCGATGGGGAAGCAGCCGAGCGACATGGCTTCCAGAAGTGAATTCGGGGTCCCGTCATGCTGAGAAACGCTCACGGAAGCTTCCGCCCGTTCAAAGAGCGGCCAGAGGTCGCTCTGCTGCAGCGTCGGGAGAAGAACGACATTTTTTTCGATCTGCAGCCGTGATACCCAGTCCAGTGCTTCCGGCTGTCCGGCCATGGAGCAGCACAGGAAAAGCGTATTCGGAGCCTTGCCCAGCACCAGCGGGATGCTTTTGAAAAAGGTATCATTGCGGACGGAACCGGGGCGGAAACCGCGCGGGTTGATGATGATGTGGTGGTCCTGCGGCAGCCATCCCAGCCGGGACTGCCCTTCGTCCGCGGTCAGGCGGATATCGCTGAGCGAGATCCCGCCGTTCCCGGGGATCACAAGCGTCGGTTTTTCCGGGGCGAATCCCCAAATCCTGCCGAGACGGATATCTCTTGCCGCGTCCGCCGCGAGGGCGTCGGCGCGCTGCAGGGTCATGGACGTCACACGGCCCATCAGCCGGGATCCTTTTGCGTGAAGGGTCAGGTCATTGCCCCAGATGCTGACGGCCAGTGGAACGGAGGCCGGGGTCTGGGCCGCGAGCATCCCTTCAAAGGGAATGCGGAGGGCGTGGACGGCATCCGGACGGACTTTGCGGATCACGCGGTTCAGCTTGAAGCCGTAGAACGGCAGCGTCAGCGGGCCGAGAATGTAGCGGGCCTGCATAAACCGGCCGCGGAAGCGGGCGATGAGCCCCTGTTTTGTGTTGGCCGGCGGAGCCGTGTTCGGGGATGCGGCGGGTGCGGTGCCGGACCTGCGGGTGAAATTGGAAAACGCGACCGGCATCAGGTAGAACCCCGCAATATTCTCCGGTCTCGCGCAGGGATAGGTCGAGGCAAGGTACACTTCGATATTGACTGCCCGCATGCTTTCGATCCAGCGGCGGGTGATCGGACTCCTTCCGTCGGCGATGAGCAGGATCTTCAATGCCGCCTCCCGTTTTTGATAACATATCCCGCGGCATCCGTAAAGACCGCCGCCATGGCTTCCAGGTTGATCTCATCACGGACGATCCGGAAGGATTCCGCACCCATTTTCCGCAGGCTCACGGGATCCGAAAGGAGCCGGGTGATGGCCCCGCTGAGTTCATCCGGGTCACCGGGACGGACCTGAATGCCGTTCTCCGGGCGGACCAGGTCCGCCTGGGTCCCGTCGGCTTCTGCGGCGATCAGCGGCAGGGCGGAGGTCATCGCCTGCTGCAGCGCCAGCCCGCCGGTCCCTGGCAGACAGAACAGATCAGCCCGGTCGAACAGGGCGGTCAGTTCATCGCCGTAGCGCGCGCCGAAAAATTCGGTGCGCGGATAAAGATCCGCTGCGGCCGCTTCCAGTTCTTCACGGATCGGACCGTCCCCGACGATCCACAGCCGCGGCCGGAGTGTTTCCGGCTGAGCGGCACAGGCTTTCATCAGCAGGTCCAGCCGTTTGCGTTTCTGCAGGCGGCCGACGTACAGGACGATCGGCGCAACGTCATAGCGGTCCGGGAGCCGTTCGGGCATCGGACGGTTCGGACGCGGCGCTGCCGCGTTGCAGGCGGTGAAGATCCGTTCCGCGGGAAATCCGGCGGAGATATAGCTTTGCTTTCCCGCCGAGGAGTAGGTGATCATCGCGTCAAACATGGCGAGATGGCGCCGGAGCAGGATCCCCCCGGTGCTTCCGGTCCCCAGCCCCCACCCGATCACCGGGCGTTTTCTGCGGTGCATCCAGGCGGCAGCCGCCGGAGAGAGCAGGTAGCGCATGTTCGCTTCCATGATCAGTACCCGCGGGTCGGTTCCCCGCAGCCAGGAGAGCACATTCCTCTGCAGGCATACCCTGAACCGGCCGGAAAACAGGTCCAGATTGTGGGCACGGTACAGTTCCGCTTTGGCGGGGATCCGGGAATGGTCGATCATTTCATCCGGACGCGGGTCCCCGGCAAAAAGGCTGAGCCCGTCCGGAAAAGACTCCGCGAGGATATCAAAAAGGGGCACCCGGTAGGATGCGCAGACACGCTGCATCAGCCCGACGGTCACGGGATGACCTCCGCGCGGGAGCCTGAGGCTGTTTTTTCCACTTCGATGCGGGAAGGGAAGGCTTCCTTCAGCTCGCTCAGATGGGTGATCACGAGGATCTTTTCGAAGTCGTTCTGCACCGCGGCAATGGCTTCCGCCAGCCTGGCGCGTCCTTCATCATCCTGGCTGCCGAATCCCTCGTCGATCACGAGCGTCTGCAGCCGGGATCCGGCACGCTGTGCCAGCAGACGGGACAGCGCCAGCCGGACCGAGAAGTTGATGCGGAAGGCTTCCCCTCCGGAGAACATCTCGTACGCCCGGGTCCCGTAAGGATCCGAGATCATGATATCCAGCGTCTCCTTCACCTCGTCTTTTTTGCTCTTATACGCGCCCTGCGTGTTCATGGTCAGCGACATCGTGCCGCCGCTGAGCTGCTGGAGCAGGTCATTCGCCAGTTCCTCGATCTCCGGTACGGCCTGTTCGATCAGGAGGGCAGGGACGCCGTCCTTGCCGAATGCCTTTTCAAGGGTCTTATAGCGTTCGGCCAGAACGCGTTTTTCCCTGAACTCGCTCCCGTACCGGTCCAGATTGGCTTTTGCCTGGTCCAGGCTGCGGACCTGCTGTTCGGCGGTCCCGAGCTCGATATAGAGCCGGTTGCGGACGTCTGCCGCGTTATCCCGGGCTTTTTCCGCTGCGGTGATATCCGGCATTTTTGCCTTCAGCTCCTGATATTCGGCTTCGGCCTTTTCCCTTTCCTCACGCAGGGCCTGCAGGTGTTCGGTGCCTGCGGTGACCGCCGCTTTCCGTTCGCTGATGTCGCGTTCGAGCGGTTCGATCCGGGACTGGGAGCGGATCATTTCCTGATGTTCGGCTTCCGCGCCGGCAAGCTCCCCGAGCTGTGCCCGGACGGCCTCGTGTTCTTTCCGGTCGTAGGCAAGCGCCGTGATCTCCGCTTCCGCCCGGCGCAGGGTCTCCCGCTCGGCGGGACAGAAATCCTCATCCCGCAGGGAGCGTTCGATTTCGGAAAAGCGTTCTTTTTTATTTTCCCAGTTCTGCTGCCGTTCGGTCAGAAAATGAAGTTTCTGCCCCGCGGTGCCTGCGGCAACTTTCAGGTCCGTGATGCGCCCCTGAAGGCTGTCCAGCCGTTGGATCTCCTGTTTGAGATCACAGAATTCTTTGCGGATCGGCACCCGTGCCGTTTCGTTTTCGGCGATCTTTTGCCGGTACTGCCGGATCTCTTCCCGGAGTTCGGCTTCATGCTTTTGGCAGTGTTCGGCGTCCATCTCCCGTCCGCAGGTCGGGCAGACCGCTCCCTGACTGGATCGCAGTTTGGCGATCTTCGCTTCGGTCTCGCGGATCCTGGTTTCCATCAGCTGGGCGTCGATCCGCATCTTGTTCCCCAGTTCGGAAACGCTGTCGAAGCGTTCCTGCAGTTTATCCTTCCCGGAGACCTGTTCCGTAAGGGACTTCAGTTCCGTGTTGGCTTTGGCCAGTTCGGCGGTCAGGCGTTCCTTTTCAGGGAGCTGCTTTTCCAGCTCTTCCTTTTCGCGGAGAAGCTGTTTGTATTCGTATTGGAGCTGTTTTTCTGCGGTGCGGATGGCGTTTTCTGCTCCGGACCGCTCCATTTCCAGCCGGTTGGCTCTGAGCGCCATGCTGTTCAGCTGTTCCATCCGTTCCCGGGTCTCGACCATCTGTTCATAACGCTGCCGGATGCTTTCCGCACCGGCGAGCCGGCCGCGGAGTTCGTTCAGCTCTTTCTGCCGGACTTCGAGCGTTCCCTGATCCATCCGGAGCTGCCGGGCCTGCCGGTCTTCGCTGAGGACTTTCTGGTCCAGGACGTTTTTGAGCGCATTGAGGGAAGACAGCGCTGCCTGCGCGGTTTTCCAGAGGGCTTCGGCGTTCGTGAGGACTTTCTCCGCCTCGCCGAGCCGGCAGCGAACCGCTTCCAGCTTTTCCCTGCGGGCCGGTCCCTCCGCCAGTTCCGCTTCACTTTCGCGGATCAGGCGGTCAAGCTGCCCGATGGAAAGCTCCGCGGCTTTCCGCCGCTCGGAGGCTTCCGCTTTGTACTCCTCCCAGACATCCAGGTTCAGGATATTGCTGAGGATCTTTTTCCGTTCCGACGCGTTCTGACCGGTGAACTGGTCTGCTTTCCCCTGCAGGAAGAAGGAAGCGTTGATGAAGGTTTTGTAGTCCATGCGCAGCGTTTCACAGATGCGCCGGTTGGTATCGGCCAGCTTTTTCTCCGTTAGCGGCTTCCAGGGTCCGCTGTCCCCATTGCGGATGTAAAATTCGAGAACGGTGCTTTTGCCTTTGGTTTTCTGACGGCGGACGAGATAGAAGGCGTTTTCATAGCGGAACTCAAAATCCACCTTCGCGGTCCGGTCCGGAACGCTGTCGTTGATCACGCTGTCATCGTTTTTTCGGGCTTCCCCGAACAGCGCCCAGGTCATCGCGTCCAGCATGGTGGACTTCCCGGCCCCGTTGCGGCCGGTGATGCAGGCCACATGGAGCCCGGTGAAATCGATCTCTGCCGGCTCCTGATAGGAGAGAAAACCGCTGATGGTGAGCCTGACCGGGATCATTTGTTTTCCGGTCCTTCCTCTGTTTTTTCCGCCGGCGTTTCGTCTTCCGTTTCGATCCGGTTCACGAAAATGCGGTCGATCCGCAGCCCGTCCATGTCCACGATCTCAAAATGAAAACCGTTCCAGTCAAAGGAATCTCCCACAGCCGGGATGGAACCCAGATAGGAGAGAATGAAACCGGCCAGGGTCTGGTAACCGACCCGTTCTTCGTCCGGAAGCTCCCGGACGCCGATGGTGTCCTTGAATTCCTCGATATCCAGCATGCCGTCAAAGCTCCAGGAGCCGTCGTCCCGAACGAGAATGTCTTCTTCATCATTCGGTTCATCGCCGATGTTCGCGACGTCCCCGACCAGCTCGTTCAGAATGTCGTAAGGGGTGATCATGCCGGAAAATCCGCCGTATTCATCCAATACGACCGCGGAGTTGCTGTCCGAAACTTTCAGGTCGTCCAGAAGGCTCAGCGCCGGTTTGCTTTCCGGTACGAACAGCGGCGGTTCCGCGATCTTTTCCAGGTCCAGCGGTTCTTTGCGGATGTAAGCATCCAGCAGGGCTTTTGAGGAGAGCACGCCGATCACGTCATCCGGGTTCCCGCGGACAAGCGGAAAATAGTGATAGGTCGATTCGGCGATCTCTTTCAGGGACTCTTCCAGCGGTTCTTCAAGATCGATCCAGGGGAGTTCGGTCCGCGGCGTCATCAGCGCGTCGACCGTCCGGTCGCTCATCCGGAAGACGGACTCCACGATATCCTGTTCGTTTTCTTCAAATACGCCGTCCTGTTTGCCCTGTTCGATCATCACTTTGATCTCGTCTTCGGAAACGCCGTTGTCTTCATTTTCCCGGATCCCGAGGATCTTCAGACCTGCTTCGGTCGAAAAGCTGAGCACACGGACGACCGGGCGGAAAATGGAAGCAAGAACTTTGATCGGCCCGCACATGGTCATGGCGATCTTTTCCGGATCATTGGTCGCGATGCGCTTCGGGATCAGCTCACCGATCACCAGACTGAAGTAGGTGATCAGGGCGGAGATCAGCAGCACGGAAAGCGGCTGGGCGATGCCTTTGAGGAACGGGACCTTCACGAGAATATCGACGAGGTAATGGGCGAAGGTCTGGGCACCGACCGCACCGGTGATGACCCCGATCAGACTGATGGCGATCTGAATGGTCGAAAAGAAATCGTTCGGATTGTCCAGCAGGTCCAGAACGGTCCGGGCCCGTTTGTCACCGTCTTCCAGATATTTCTGCATCCGGGCGCGGCGGGTGGAAACAACGGCCATTTCCGTCATGGAAAACAGACCGTTGATAAAGATGAGGACGAAGAGCAGGATGACCTGCGATACACCTTCTGACATAAAAATTATTCCTTCATAAGTCCGGCCCCGCTGAAGATCGGTCCGGCGAGGTCCAGCAGCTGTTCCGTTTCGCTTTCGCTGATCTTTGCCGACTGACAGTATGCCCTGAGCAGATCGCCGGGCGTCAGACTGCTGACGTTGCCGCTTTGGATGCGGATGCGGTTTTCATAGGTCGGTTTCCGCTTCAGCTGGAAGTCCAGGGCGCCTTCGGCCCGGGCCCGCAGCTCTTTTTCATTAAACATGGCCTCCCACTCGTGGGGGTAGGTGAATTCAAGACGGATCATGGCTCCCCGGGCATCTTCGGGCTCCGGGAGCATATCCAGCAGCTCCTGCTGCATGGTTTCGGCAGCGCTGATCGTGCAGCTGAGGTTGTACATCCGCCGGGTGTGCAGTTCCCGGAAGCTGTATTCGGTGTGTTGCGGACTGACATCCGCGATGATGAAGCCCTTTTTCTCTCTGGCCTCACCGTAATCGACCCTTTCGATCGATCCGGGGTAAACGGCCGGGGGCTGCTGGCCTTCATTCAGGTCCTGGAAAAGATGAATGTGGCCCAGGGCGGTGTATGAGAAAGCCGGGTCGCAGACGAGCGAGCGGGAAAGGGTGACATCACGGCCGGTTTCGGCGGTCTGCCCGGAGGGGTAGCGGCTGCCCTGGACGGAGTAATGCGCCATCAGGATGACGGGCAGCGCCGGATCGGCGTTTTCCAGCGCGCGGCGGACCCGTGCGGTGATCTCGCTCTCCATCCGTGCGGCGCGTTCTTCCGGTGTCAGGGTGTTCCCCTCGTCGCGTGCCGCAAGCAGGGAGACGGGCATCCATGGTACCGCGATCACCTGCACCGGGACCCCGTCCAGCTCGTCCGGGGTGTAGAGATGAACGCCTTTGGCGGCCAGATGCAGGTACGGGACCCTGAGTGTGTCCAGCTCCTGCAGCGAACTGGCTTTGAAGGTGTTGGGAGAGATGTCGTGGTTGCCCGGGATCATCAGCAGCGGGATGCGGGCCTGTGACAGCCGTACGATGCGGCGCTGCCATTCACGCTGAAAGGTCGGCACCGGGATCGGGCTGCGGTAGGCATCCCCCGCGAAAAGCACGAGCTGTACCTGTTCCGCGATGGCTGTATCCGTGATCTCGTCGAGCGCTTTGAGAAAGTCATTGGTGTGGAAGGCAAGCCCGTTTGACGGGTCGATCCGCCCGCCGGTATAGGAGTCGATATGGGCATCGGCAAAATGAAGGATCTTAACGCTCATTTCAGAATCCCAGTTCGTATTTCAGGTTTTCGCAGGCAATGAAGCCGGTATGCAGCTGAAGGCAGGTTTCCACATCGTCCTGCGCCTTCTCAAATTCACCGAGCGCCACATAAGCCATCGCCCGCCAGTAATGGGACTCCTCAAGATAGGGTTCCTGTGTGGAGGCCAGCGTGGTTTCAGCCAGCGAGATCACGTCATAATAACGGCCGCTGTAGTAATAGGCGTAATAAGGGCCGGTCTGGTACCAGACGATGCGGTACGGACGGCGGTTCGTTTCGATATCCGGGTAATACATGTTCCACGCGAAGTCGTAGGACTGCGCGGCACCGTAAAAGTCGTTCATTTCCACCTGGGAGCTTCCGCGGTTGAAATAGGCGTAAAAGTATTCTTCCGGGGTTTCGGCTGCTTCGATCTGGGCGTCTGCCATCTTCAGTGCGTTCTGGGTCGCCCAGTTGCTGTTGGTATAGGGGCCGAGGATGCTGTAGACTTCTCCCTCCCGGTCGCCGGGGTAGACCACCATGAACTGGTTGTTGAAACAGAGCCATTCCCGCGCGAGTGTTTCATAGGAGACCTTGTAGTCGGCGTTGTAGTAGGAGTCCTGCACGGTCCATTCTTCTTTTTCATCGTCGTAGCCCGTGACGATATTGTAATGGCCCATCCAGGAATAGGCGCCGCTGACTTCCTGCATAAAGGAGCCTTTTTCGATCAGGACCGGATAATCCTTCACAATCAGGCGCTTGAGCAGTTCGGCGGTCCCGCCGGGACGAACGAGCGAACGCAGGTCGGAATATTCTTCCACATATTCCTGCAGTTCGTAGAACATCACGTTTTTGTCTTTGTTGAAAGGTTTGACCTTCGGCCCGATGTCGGTCCGCTGTCCGCGCCAGCCCCAGTAGGTCATGGCCATGGAAAGGTTGGTCGGGGCGCAGTAATTCCAGATCCCGTGCTGGGTCTCGTATTTCACACCCGTGATGAAATAACTCGCGGGGAGCGGTTCGGGCGTGGCGGTCGGTTCCGGGGTCTCGGTCGGGATCTCGGTGGCGGTCGGCTCGGCAGTGATCTCCGCCGCGGTGGCGGTGGGAGGCACTTCCGTGGCGGTCGGCGTGATCTCCGGTGTCAGTGCAGCCGGGTCATCCGTGGGGGTGATCATCTGCCCCTGCGGAACAAAAAGCGTGTTCGCCGGGTCGCTCCGCAGGTAGAAAAGCCGTGCTTTCAGTTCGTCGATGTGGAACACGATCCGTTCCCGCAGCGGCGTGAACAGCCCTGCGCAGAGGATGATGATAACAATGAGCAAAAATAACAGAAAAGGGCGCAGATCCCTGTCAGGTTCCATGGGTTGAAAACTTATTCGTCCTCGTCCTCGCCGTCATCGAAGTCGTCGGTCTGGATGTAAACGTGCCCCCGGTTGGCAGGCGGCATAACGACCCAGAGGATCAGCTTCTGGCCGTCTTCGGTGTCGAGAGTTTCCGCGGCGATGATCGGAACTTTTTCCTCAAGCCCGATCGTGTTGCGGTAGTGAAGGTACATCGTATCGCACTGGGACCACGTATTGTGGCAGCGTTCAAGCAGCCCCTGCCCGTTCATGGTGCGCAGGTTCGTCATCATGATGCAGCCCGGTTCCGGGGTCTCGCAGATGCTGTCGGCCCAGTTCGCGCTGACGTTTTCAAAAGTCGGTGTCGGTCCTTCGATGATCGTGATCTTATTATCCATAATTTACCTGATTACTATCATACCATAAATTAGCCCTGCATCCGCCAAACATGCATATTCCGCGGCAGGCGCCGGAAAAGGGCAGATCACGGCTGTTGATTTGTCTTCGCTGTGTTGATGGAGGAGATCAGCATAACGCGGATCCGTGTGCAGGCAGTATTAAGCTGTTTATATTGTTCATCGGTCAAATAACCGGTTCTGTACAGAAGTTCCAGCCAGTAACCGGTTTCGTTGGCCTCTTTCAGGGATATCTGCAGTTTGGCGATAAAATCGTTTTTGCTGTGTGCGTATTGCGCTTCATGAATATTAGCCCCGATGGATGTGCCGGAGCGGCCGATTTGGCCAGAGATGATCGATTCGCGTTTTGCTTTCAGCTCTTTTACGAGGGTAATGATCGATACAGCAAAATCCATTGACTGTACAGATAGTTGATCTTTACGCATTCCTCAATTCTCCGGAAAAATGAAGACGGGCTGCGCCCGAATGAAGGCATGGGGCTTTTGCTCCGTCATGAAGACGGCGGCAGGGCCGCCTGATTAAGACGGACTGTGCCTGAATGAAGGCACAGAGCTTTCGCTCAGTGATGAAGACGGCGGCAGTGCCGCCTGATGAAGACGGGCTGCGCCCGAATGAAGGTACTAAACTTCCGCTCAGTGATGAAGACGGCGGCAGGGATTTGCGGCCGGTAATTTCTTCATCAGCGAAGCGGCTTCATTTCTTCATTCGCCCGCAGGGCGTCTTCATTGAAAAAAGTGTCTTTTATCGATCAGACAAAAGACACTTTTTTTCTGGCGGAGAGGGGGGGATTCGAACCCCCGATTGAGTATTACCCCAATAACCACTTAGCAGGCGGTCCCGTTCAGCCACTCCGGCACCTCCCCGAACATTGCTATTATAAACGATTTTCGGAAAAAACAAGGGTTTTCGTTAAAAATACGTTTTTTTTGTGAGTTTCGGAGGAATTCGGGCCGGGCATATTGCGGGAAGTGCCCGCGTTTTGGCATTATAATTGACTCGGAGCCGGGGCATCTTCTGCCCGGTTCTTTCGGATATGATTTGTGAAGGATGGCCCCGATTGAAAACGAGAAAACTGTCTGCCTCTGAGTGGCTCCTTGCCGGTTTGCTGCTGCTGACACTGCTGCTGACTGCCCGTGTGAACTGGCAGATGGCTCATCATATGCTGGACAGCGATGCTTCTTCGGAGATCATGCTCTCGGATCTGCTCTTCCGGGAAAAGGCACTTTATTCCGAAGACTGGTACTATTCAACGGAGTTCAACATCCAGAACCAGCTGGTTTACGGCTTCCTTTTCAATTTTTTTGACGGCTGGGTGAATGTCCGCTTTTTCGGGACCTGCATCCTGCAGGGTATCTACCTGCTGAGTTTCCTGTATATGATGTCCCGCAGCGGGCTCAGCCGGAAAGCCGTCCTGGCCGGCGGGATCCTGGCGATGCTGCCCTACTGCGTTTCTTACGGCCGGATCGTCCTGTATCACTGCTATTATCTTCCCTATTTTGTCCCCGGGTTCATCCTGACCGGGCTGCTGTTTTCCGTGATCGGAAAGCCCGGCGCTCCGCGTTTTATGACGGTGCTCCGTTATGTGCTGATCGTTCTGGTCTCCTTCCTTTCCTCGGTCCTTTATGTCCGGCAGCTGTTCATCCTGATGATCCCGATCGCGGGATGTCTGTTTTTCTTCCTGCTGGCCCGCACGGGGGAGAACGGCACGCCGTACCGGAAATGGATGATCGTCCCCGCGGTCATGTGCGCGGCCGGCGCAGCCGGGACGCTGTTCAACGCGGCTGTCCTGATCCCGGGGCTGGATCTTTACCGGCAGACCGAACAGAATCTGACAGTGGCTGATGCCGGCGCGTGGCGGTCGATCCTGCAGGCCACAGCGGTCCAGTTCGGTTTCCGGACGGATGTCGCCATCTTCAGCCTGCCGGGTGTTCTTTCACTCGGCGGACTTTTCAGCGCCGCGGTGCTGATCTTCAGTTCTGTCCGGGACCTTTTCCGGCGGGATATCCCGGATTTCAGGGAGTTCCTGCTCCGGACCATGCTGCCGGTCAATCTGATGCTGAATGTGGTCATCTTTATCTTCGGCGAGGTCCCTTTCCGTTCTCCCGAGGACTATTCCCGGTATATGCTTTCGGCTTCGGTGTGGATCGCCCCGCTGCTGTGCTGCAGGCTTTCGGAAAAGCTGAAGCTGCCGGATGTCCGCAGGGTCACGGTCACCGTCTGCACACTGTTTTTTGTGCTGAACGGGATCTGGAACGGGCTGTTTTTTACCGATCCGGTGACCTTCGCTCAGCCTTATGACGGGCTCGTTTATAACGACCCGGTCCTCGCGGACCGGCTGCAGACCGCCCTGGAATATATCCGGGCCCATGATTATGACGCGGGATACGCGTTCCTGACGGAAGCCAATGTGCTGGTGGAGCTGATGAACGGCTTCCCGGTCGTCCCGCTTCATCGCGGACGGGTCGGTCTGGAGTACTCCAACTGGCTGAGCCGCAAAAGCTATAAGACGGCCGAAGCCGATCAGGCGTTCTTCCTGATGACCCGGGAGGACGAGGCGACCTATGCGGGGATCCCGGCCATGAGCTATGCCGAGCGCATCTATTTTGATGACGAGGGGTTTGTGATGTATGAGATCACGGACCTTCCGGCTTTCCGCGAAGCCATCAGCGAACCCTGACCTGCCTTCTGCATCCGCCTGCTCCGGCAGAAAAACGGGCTTACCGGTCAAAAAAGGATCCCTTCGGATCCTTTTTTGATTTTTATTTTAAAGGCTGCGGATCAGCCGTTCCGCGGTTCCGGCCGAAAGCTCCTCCAGCCTGTCGGCACAGCGGGCGAACCAGTCCGGATAATGCCAGCAGGTCTTATCCGTGCGGGCGACGGTCTTCAGGAAAAGCTCCTCATCCATCCCGCCGTTCCGCAGCGCTTCGCTGCACATCAGGATGCGGAAAAACCAGTACCAGGCGGTGATCAGCCCCGCCTCGTGACGCAGGATCTCCTCGGCGGTCACTGTCTCATTCTGATAGCGGTAAAACTGTCTGAAAGCATCCGAAAAAACACAGTGGACCAGGAAGTTTTCCTCAAGCCACGGATGCTCCCGGATGAACGGCAGGTAAAGCGTGCGCCCGCGGCTGTAATTTTCCGCCAGCAGTGCTGCGAATCCGTCACTGCCCCCCGCCAGTTCACGGGTGAACAGCGCGGCGCTCTGAGCCGCTTTTTCCATGCTTTCGCTTATCGGGTCGAATACCTGCAGGTAAAGTCCGGCCATCTCCGTCCCGCTGCGGAAGGGTCCTTCGTCTCCGGATGCAGGATCCGGGCTGCGGAGAAAAGCCAGCACCCGGAGGAGCCGGTCTTCGAGCGGCAGGGAGCGGTCCTGCAGCCGCGAAATGATTTCCGCGACCAGCCGGTCCCTTTCCCGCAGCAGTGTGCGGGCGGAAGGGTCCGAGATCAGTTCGGTCTCCAGCCATTCCGCGGTGGGATCCAGTTCCGCTTCAAAAGAAGCAAAAGCCGTCGGCTCCGACTGCATGACGGCCAGCCTGGCGCATTCCTGACAGGAGAGACAGGCGGTGAGAAAGGTTTTCTCATCGATCTGAAAAAAAGACCGCGGATGAAAATAGCAGGTGTCGCAGAGCACATACGGGCCGTATTTTTTCTGCAGGCGGCACTCGTTCCGTTCGTTCAGGAGCGGGCAGCGCCGGTCCGGCCGGTTCAGCAGCTGCAGCCGGTGGATCGTATCCGTCTGCCGGGATCCCGGACGCCGGATACGGACCGTCCGCAGCACGCTGTTCATCAGTTCCTGCAGCTCCGGATCGTCAATATGACGCAGGCTCTCCGCGTGCGCCGGATCCACATCCACATTCCATTGCTGGCAGCAGACTTCCGGACAGTCCCCCGCCAGACAGGCGAAGCGCCGCATCCATTCCGGCGCGTAAACCATCCTGCGGTCATAATGTTCCATGATCGGTCCTCCTTCTTCCGCTCAATTATACAAAAAACCGGAAAAAAGTGGTACAGTTACACACCCGTATCTGGTGCTCCTGTACCACTCACAACTCTTTTCGCAATTCCGAAATTTCAGTTATAATCAAATCCGCAGGAGCAGTAGGCCTTGCGTGCCGGACAGAGAAGGGGAGCAGCTGAGAACCCCGGCGGTGACGGAGACTGAAGTCGCCTGACTCGGATGACCGAAGAACGTCCCGCGCGGGACTATTAGACCGGTCCGGCACAGTCCGTTATCATGCTGCAATGAGTGCGCGGAGCAGGCTCCGCGAACTGAGGTGGTACCGCGGAAGAACAGCTTTCGTCCTCAATCGGGCGGAAGTTTTTATTTTAAATCCGGATGAAAGCAGACGCAGCTTTTCATCTTTCAACCATAACTTACTGGAGCGAGGCATGAGCAAAAAAGAACTGCCAAAGACGTATGATTTTAAAAACATCGAGACAAAGATGTACCAGTGGTGGTGGGACCAGGGTTATTTCAAGCCGATCAATGACCCGAAATCCGTTGACCACGACCCGGATCACAAGCCGTATGTGATCTCCATCCCCCCTCCGAACGTGACGGGTGAGCTGCACCTGGGGCACGCGATGTTTGTCTCCATGGAGGATCTGATGATCCGCTATCACCGCATGAAGGGCATCCCGACTCTCTGGATCCCGGGCACCGATCACGCGGGGATCGCCACGCAGATGCTTGTGGAGCGCTCACTGAACAAGGACGGCATCCGCCGCGAGGATCTCGGACGGGAAAAGTTCCTTGAAAAGGTCTGGGAGTGGAAGGATAAATATCATGACCGGATCGTTGCGCAGATCCGCCGCCTGGGCGCTTCCTGCGACTGGGACCGCGAACGCTTCACGCTGGATGAGGGCCTTTCCAAAGCCGTCCGCGAAGCATTCGTCCGCCTCTATGAGGAAGGCCTGATGTACCGCGGTTCCCGCATCGTTAACTGGTCCCCGAAGCTGCAGACCGCGGTCTCGGACCTGGAAGTCGAATACCGTTCCGAACCGGGTACCCTGTATTACTTCCGCTATATGCTGGCGGATGGCAGCGGGGATTATCTCCCGGTGGCCACGACCCGTCCGGAAACCATCCCGGGTGACTCCGCGGTGGCAGTCCATCCGGAAGATGACCGCTTCAAGCGCTTTATCGGGAAGATGGTCCGTGTCCCGATGATCGGGCGTGAGATCCCGGTGATCGCCGATGAATACGTTGACCGCGAGTTCGGTACCGGTGCGCTGAAGATCACCCCGGCCCATGACCCGCACGACTATCAGATCGGCAAGACCCATCACCTGGCCGAGATCAACATCATGACCAAAGACGCCCATATGAACGAACAGGCCGGAAAGTATGCCGGTATGGACCGTTTCGAATGCCGCAAGGCGATCTGGGCGGATATGAAGGAAGCCGGCCTGGTCATCAGGGAAGAACCCTACCAGATGAGCATCCCGCACTCCCAGCGCTCCGGCGAAGTCATCGAACCGATGATCTCCCAGCAGTGGTTCGTGAAGATGGAAAGCCTGGCGAAACCGGCCCTTGAAGCTGTCCGCAGCGGTGAGATCAAGATCATCCCGGACCACTTCACCAAGGTCTATTACAACTGGCTCGAAAACATCCAGGACTGGTGTGTCAGCCGTCAGCTGTGGTGGGGACACCGCATCCCGGTCTGGTACTGCAAAGACTGCGGCGAAATGATGGTCTCCCGCACGGACGTCCATGAATGCTCCAAATGCCACAGCCATAACATCGAGCAGGATCCGGACGTGCTGGACACCTGGTTCTCCTCCGGTCTCTGGCCGTTCTCCACGCTCGGCTGGCCGGAAAAGACCCCGGATTACGATTATTTCTATCCGACCTCCATGCTGGAGACCGGTTATGACATTCTCTTCTTCTGGGTCGCCCGCATGATCATGGACGGGATCCACTTCACCGGAAAAGTCCCGTTCACCGAGATCTATCTGCACGGTCTGGTCCGCGATGAACACGGCGAAAAGATGTCCAAGACCAAGGGCAACGTGGTCGATCCGCTGATCGTCATGAACGAACTCGGGACCGATGCACTGCGCTTCACGCTGCTGGTCGGCTCCACCCCAGGCAACGATACGAACCTTTCGGTCAAGAAGGTCGAAGCCAACCGCAACTTCGCCAACAAGCTCTGGAACGCCGGCCGCTTTGTGATCGGCTCCCTGGACAAAGCCCCCGCGGAAGCGGACGGTGAAGTGCAGCCGACGGCTGCCGACCGCTGGATCTGGTCCCGCATGCAGACCGTGATCCGCGATGTGGAACGGCTTTTCGGGACCCACCAGTATGGGGAAGCCGGGCGTCAGATCTTTGACTTCTTCTGGGGCGATTACGCCGACTGGTATATCGAGATCGCGAAGATCCAGCTGGCCGAAGGCGGCAACACGGCCTTCAATACGGCCCGCATGCTGCTGCGCATCCTGGATACCTGCCTGCGCCTGCTGCACCCCTTCACCCCGTTTGTCACGGAAGAGCTCTGGGGCCATGTGAAGGAAGCCGCGATCGATAAGGGCGAAGCTTTCGCCCCCGCCGGCGGCTGGGAAGACGCGCTGATCATCGCTAAATGGCCGGAAGCCGAAGACTTCAATGATGCCGAAGCGGTCGCGCATATGGAAAAGACCCGCGACCTGATCCGCACCATCCGCAACCTGCGCACCGAACGCAAGGTCGCTCCGGGTAAACGCATCGAGGCCGTGATCTCCGCCGGCGAAAACGCAGAAGCCTTCTGTGAAATGAAGCGCATCCTGACCACGCTCGCGAACCTGGATGAGGAAAAGCTGCAGATCGTCGGATCCGTCGCTGAACCGCCCGCGGATATGGTCGCGACGGCTGTTTCCGGTGTGGAAGTGTACCTGAAGCTGCACGAGCAGATCGATACCGAAGCCGAAAAGGCCCGCCTGAATGCGGAACTGACCGAGATCCGCGGACAGGTCGACCGCCTTGAGAAGCTGCTGGCTTCACCGTTCGCCCAGAAGGCGCCGGCTGCCGTGGTCGAAAAAGAACGCGGGCGTCTGGCCCAGTTCAAAGAGACCGCTGCTTCACTTGAATCGCAGCTCGCGAATCTGTAAACCCGAAAACAAAACGAAAGAGGGGAAGACTCCGGAAAGGGGTCTTCCCTTTTTTTCCGGCAGAGCCGCATCCATGTCAGGGGCGAAATCTGATATCGGAATAACGAAAGAAACCCCAAAAACAAAATCAAAACTATAATTATCCGGTATTAGGGAAAAGGGGTTATTTGATGAAACTGAGTGAACTTAAAATTGGTCAGTCAGCGGTCGTTTCGGCTGTCAATGGTCAGGGGGCGCTGCGTCAGCACCTTCTGGACATGGGGATGATCCCGCAGGCGGAACTGACCGTTATTAAATTTGCGCCGCTGGGCGACCCGATGGAGATCCGTATCCACGGTTATGAGCTGACGCTCCGACTTTCCGAGGCGGAACGGATCGACGTTGAGGTCATCTGTGACGGGGAGAAGAAAGAGGGAGCTGCCGCTGTCCGGAAGGAGAAAGTGGAACATCCGGGCTACGGTGAAGGCGGCCGTTTCCATCCGAAAGGCAGCGGTGAACCGCTGAGCGACGATACGCTCCTGACCTTTGCCCTGGTCGGGAACCAGAACAGCGGCAAGACGACGCTTTTCAACCAGCTGACGGGGGCCAACCAGCGCACCGGAAACTTCCCCGGGGTGACGGTCGACCGCAAGGACGGTGTGATCAAAGGACATCCGGAAACGCTAATCACCGACCTGCCGGGGATCTATTCCATGTCTCCCTACAGCAGTGAAGAGCTGGTCTCCCGTGATTTTGTTCTCAAGGAAAAACCGAAGGCGATCATCAACATCGTCGACGCTACTAATATCGAGCGCAATATGAACCTGACGCTCCAGCTGATGGAGATGGGGTACCCGATGGTCATCGCGCTGAACATGATGGATGAACTCCATGCCAATGGAGGGACCGTCGACGTCAACCTGATGGAATCCCTGCTGGGCGTCCCGGTGCTGCCGATCTCGGCTGCCAAAAACCAGGGCGTCGATGAACTGGTCGATCACGCGCTGCATATCGCCCGTTACCAGGAAGGTCCCGGCCGGCAGGATTTCTGTGATGAAAACGACCACGGCGGCGCGGTCCACCGCTGCATCCATGCGGTCACCTATCTGATCGAGGACCATGCGGAACGCTGCGGGCTGCCGCCCCTGTTTGCCGCCACGAAGGCGATCGAGGGCGATCAGCTGATCATCGGACAGCTGGATCTGGATCAGAACGAAAAGGAAATGCTGGAGCACATCGTTTCCCAGATGGAGACCGAAAGAGGTCTGGACCGGAATGCTGCCATGGCGGAAATGCGCTTCGCGTTTATTCAGAAGGTCTGTGATCAGACGGTGAAAAAGCCGGATGAGAGCAGGGAACGCGTACGAAGCGAAAAGGCCGACCGCATCCTGACCGGAAAGTTTACCGGTATCCCGGCCTTTATTCTCATCATGGGCGTGGTATTCTTCCTGACCTTCAATGTGATCGGGCCGTTTTTACAGGGTCTGCTGGAGACCGGGATCGGTGCGCTCACGGACCTCGCGGATCAGGCGATGACGAACGCGAACGTCAGTACCTTCCTTCATGACCTGATCATCAAGGGGATCTTTGAGGGGATCGGCAGTGTGCTGAGCTTCCTGCCGATCATTATCGTCCTGTTCTTCTTCCTTTCGCTGCTGGAGGATTCGGGATATACCGCCCGGGTCGCCTTCGTGATGGACCGGCTGCTGCGGAAGATCGGCTTGTCCGGCCGCAGCATCGTCCCGATGCTGATCGGTTTCGGCTGTACGGTCCCGGCAGTCATGTCGACCCGGACACTGCCGAGTGAACGCGACCGCAAGATGACGATCCTGCTGACGCCGTTCATGAGCTGTTCGGCGAAAGTGCCGATCTATGCCTTCTTTGTGAACGCCTTTTTCCCGAAAGTCGGCGGACTCGTGATGATCGCGCTGTATCTTCTCGGGATCCTGGTGGGTGTGCTGGTGGCGCTGCTTTTCCGGAAGACGCTTTTCAAAGGAGAAGCCGTGCCCTTCGTGATGGAATTGCCGAATTACCGTATGCCGCGGGCAATCAATGTGATGCGCCTGCTGTGGGAGAAGGCAAAGGATTTCCTGGAGCGTGCTTTTTCCGTGATCCTGATCGCGACGATCGTAGTCTGGCTGCTGCAGCATTTTGACCTGCATTTCACCATGGTCGATGATCCGCAGACAAGCATCCTGGCCATGATCTCCGGACTGATCGCGCCGGTCATGCGGCCGCTCGGACTCGGCGACTGGCGCATCTGCACTGCGTTGATCACCGGTTTTATGGCGAAGGAGAGTGTTGTCGCGACTCTGCGCATCCTTTACGCGGGCGGTGTCGCTTCCGTGATGACCCCGCTGACCGCGGCTTCGATGCTCGCTTTCTCGCTGCTGTACACGCCCTGTGTGGCTGCCGTGGCTGCCATCAAGCGTGAACTGGGCCTGAAATGGGAGCTCGCGGTGATCCTATGGCAGTGCGCGGTGGCATGGGTCACTGCCTTCCTGGTCTATCAGATCGGGGGGCTGCTGTGAACGCCGCGGATCTGGTGATCGGGATTTTGCTGCTTTTGGCAGTCGCTTTTGCGCTGCGGAAGGTCATCCGGAACCGCCGGAACAAGACCTTCAGCTGCGGTTGCTGCAGCGGGAACTGTGACGCGTGCGCTGTTAAAAGCCGGCAGCAGTCAGCCGGCAGCCGGCAGTATTGACCCGTACCGATACGTTGAAGGTTTTTCCCTTTACGTTGCCATGCGCATATTATAAAGGGCTCTTACTGCGGTAAAATTCTTACAGGAGAAGTTTGATAGATGTTGATCCGAAACAGTACGCCGGAAGATCTTCCCGAAATTCAGAAGGTCTATGCCCATGCCCGTGAATTTATGCGCGCTTCCGGCAACCCGACCCAGTGGGGCGAAACTTCTCCCGAGCTTTCCCTGATCCTCGGGGATTTTGAAAATAAAACCGGCTACGTCGTCGAACAGGACGGGGAGATCGCCGGTGTTTTCGCCTTTATCATCGGTCCGGACCCCACCTACGGGGAGATCTGGGACGGTCCCGGCTGGCCGAACGATGAGCCGTACGGAACCATCCACCGGATCGCTTCCGGCGGCAAAGTGAAAGGGATCTTTGAGACAGCGCTTGCTTTCTGCGAGAGCAGGATCGGCAATGTCCGCATCGATACCCACCGGGACAACGCCCCCATGCTTCACAAGATCCGCAAAAACGGTTTCCGGCACTGCGGGACGATCCGTATTGCCGACGGCACCCTGCGCATCGCCTTTCAGAAAACCGTAGGCGGGGAACAGCCCCCGGACCCGGAGTGATCGGGTATAATCATAACCATCCATTCTGTCAGTGATCAGCCGCACAGCGGTACAGGATCCGGAAAGTCATATGCCGAAAAACCGTATAAAACCCGCAGACATTTTTATCTCATACAGAAGAAGCGGGGGAGAACATGTCTCCTGGCGTATTTTTGACGCACTGAAGAGCAGAGGGTATGACGTTTTTTTGGATTTTGACGCGCTGAAAAGCGGTCAGTTTGACGAACAGCTTTATTTTGCGATCGACGAATGCAAGGATTTCCTGCTGATCCTCCCGCCCGGAGCCCTGGACCGCTGTACGGATCCAAAAGACTGGGTCCGCCTGGAGGTCGAGCGGGCAAAAGAAAAAGATAAGAATATCATTCCGATCAAACTGGACGGATTCCAATATCCGGAAGAGCTCCCGGAATCTCTGGAATTCCTGCGCAGACAGCAGACGCTGAAGATGTATTCACAGCTGTTTGATGCCTTTATTGATGAGATCCTGGTCCCGCTGCTGGAGTCCCGCCCTTCATTGGGCGGAAAACGGAAAAAAGTGATCCTTTCGCTGATCCCGGCCGCGGTTTTATGTTTTGCTGCGGTCATGATCCTGACCCGTCAGGGGATCGGCCCGTTTGCCCGTCCGGCCGTGACGCCGGCTCCGGTGTCCGCACCGACAGCGGATATCGGGCAGAATGATACCGGAACAGAAACTTCGGTGTGGGCTTACCGGCTGACCGCGGACGGAACGGCGGAGATCGCTGCCTATACGGGAAATGAAACGGTCCTGCAGGTTCCGTCAGAACTGGACGGGTACCGGGTGACTGCGGTCGGCAGCGGGGTGTTCAGGGAAAACAGCGGACTGACCTCCGTAACGGTCCCCTCCGGTGTCACTTCGATCGGTGATTATGCTTTTTCGGAATGCAGCAGCCTGACCTCGGTTGTGATCCCCGATACGGTGACCTCGATCGGCAGGGATGCGTTTCAGAAATGCACGGGGCTGACGGAAATGACCCTGCCGGACTCCGTGAGCTCCATCGGTATCGGTGCGTTTTATATGTGCACAAATCTGAAAGCGATCACGCTGCCGGAGGCGCTGACTTCGGTCGCCGATTATACTTTTCAGAATTGCAGCAGCCTGACCTCCGTGACCTTTCCGTCCGCTCTGACCTCGATCGGTTACGGCGCGTTTTATCAGTGCGGCAGACTGGCAGCCATCACACTGCCGGATACGCTGACGGCTATCGGGGACCATGCCTTCCGTGAATGCTCCGGCCTTCGGTCCGTGGTGATCCCCTCCGGGGTCGCTTCGATCGGCAATTCCGTTTTCGCCGGATGCATCGGGCTGACCTCTGTTACGCTCCCGGAAACGCTCACCTTTATTGATGAATACGCTTTTGACAGCTGCAGCGGCCTGATCTCCCTGTCGGTACCGGAGTCTGTGGCGGCGATCAATACGGGGGCTTTCCCTGACACGGTGACCCTGCTGGTCCGTTCCGGTTCCTTTGCGGAAAGCTGGTGCCGGGAAAACCATCCCAATTACGCGGTGACCGCTTCTTCAAACTGAAAATTTCCGAACCCTTTCCGCCTGCGGGCTGATTTTTCCGATCCGTTTATCACCTGACGGATCTTTTTCGCTTTAGTTTGCGGATTTTGTTCTATAATAGAGTCGTTGGGAGAAAAACATGATCGACAAACCGTTTGAATTGCACGCACAGTTTCAGCCGATGGGCGACCAGCCGCAGGCGATCGCCGAGCTGGTCGAGGGCATCAACCTCGGGCGCCGCCATCAGGTCCTGCTCGGGGCGACCGGTACCGGAAAGACTTTCACCATGGCCAACATTATCCAGCAGGTGCAGAAGCCTGCGCTGGTGATGGCCCACAACAAGACGCTGGCGGCCCAGCTTTACGCTGAGTTCAAGGAGTTTTTCCCGAACAACGCGGTCGAATACTTCGTCTCCTATTACGATTACTATCAGCCGGAGGCCTACGTCCCCCGCCATGACCTTTACATCGAAAAGGAAACGGACACCAACGAAGAGATCGACCGGCTGCGGCTGGCGGCCACCGCTGCCCTGACCGGGCGGAAGGACGTGATCATTATCGCTTCCGTGTCCTGTAT
>CADBKS010000022.1 GCA_902795255.1 uncultured Chloroflexota bacterium | reverse complement strand
CAGCATCCTTTGGACCAGGGCGTCGCTGACGTAGGGGATGTTGTCCCACCGGTCGTCTTCGATCGCCTCGTCGATCGGATCGATCCACCTTTCCGGCGGACGTTCCGGCGGTGGCCCGAAGACCGGGACCGGGAGGAGCTCCGGCATCTCCGCGTCTTCCGCTTCCGGCACTGTCTGCTCTTCCGTCTGTGCTTCCGTCAGCACTTCAGCGGTTCCGTTTTCCGCTGCCGGCTCTTCAGCCGGTACTTCCGCCGGCACTTCGGCAGCTTCGCTTTCGGCGGACCGTGTCTCCGCTTCCGCGGGAGCACCTTCCGTCGGGAATGCGCGGAACGCCTGCTCCGCTTTCAGCGCGCTGTGGGCGCTTTCCGATGGCGCGGCATCGAGGGACCCGCGGACTTCGGCCGGGGCGGCCTTTTTCTTTTCGGTTTTGACCGGTTTGCCGAGTAATTCTTCCGTCCGGTACAGACGGAAGATCAGGTTCTGCCAGCGCAGCTGACAGGTGAACAGGCGCGTGCAGACTGTAGGATTGACTCCGGCGGACACTCTGACGCCGTCACTGCATTTCTTGAAATGGAAGCCGGCGATATCCAGCAGCTCGCCGATCTGCATCGGCGCCTCGGACAGGTCTTCGCCCAGCACATGCAGGGTCACCAGTCCGCGGCCGATCGTCGTCACGGCGTCCATGATTATCTTCGTCGTCTGTACAAAGGGGAGCCCGAAGCGGTTCTCCTCCATCCCGTCCTTCAGCCAGCGCTTCAGGTTTTCCGTGGTGGCGCGCAGCGTCTCCAGGCAGGAGATCCGCTTTACCTCATCCGGGGTGTGATGAACTTCCCTGGGCAGCAGCGAACCGAACCGCTCCATTTCTTTTTCGGAGAAGCATTCCATGCCATAGGACATGTATACCAGCATATCGCCGATCAGATAATCATATGGGTGATCCATGGTTTGCCTCCTTTCATTAGTTTCCGGTTGCCGGCTGCCGGTTGTCTGTAACCGGCTGTCTGCTGTCTGCTGTTAAAAAACAGTTTACGCCTTTCCCCGGAAAAAGAAAACGGGCAATGTTGCCCGTTGACTTTTCGATAAAAATGTGGTAGCGCGATGCACTGAGTGCTCGCGCAGTTGTCAGCCGGCAGTCGGCAGTCGGAAGATGTGACGCTCCGCGTCGAATTAAAAATGTCGGGCAAAGCCCGACACCTTAATTTTTACCTTTTACTTTTTACTTTTTACCTAAGCGCGCTGCGCGCAGCACGCTTACCGCAGCGGCGTTGAGACTGCGACGTTCGCGATCGTCATGCCGATGAAGACCATCACGGTCACCAGCGGGCCAAGCCAGACGCGGCCGGTCTTGTTGAAGAACGCGCGGTTGAAGATCGGCAGCAGCGCCATCATCGGGATGATCGTCAGCAGCAGGTTGATGTAAAGCCATTCCGTGGTCCAGAAAACGGTTCCGGTGATCGCAAAGGACGCGTACTGGATGACTTCGATCAGCAGCAGGCCGACGGTATTCCCGAGAACCGCGATCGTCAGGCTCTTCCCTTCGGACCAGTTCGCGGGGCGCATCGAACCGTTCACGCGCAGCGAGTTGCTGAAGTAGAAGATGAAGAAGAGCGGGATATAGTTCAGGGTGACCAGGACGGTCCTGCGGGTCAGCGGACGGGCGGAGAGCAGTTCAAAGCGCAGGTCCACATTGAAGAACATGTAGCAGAAGTGCACCAGCGCGAAGAAGGCTCCGGCCACGATACAAGCCACGGCCAGGGTCTTCCCAAAATCCTTCCAGCTGATCTTCAGCCCCCAGTTTTCGGGCGTCGTCCCTTCCTTTTTGCCATGGAAACGCCATACCAGGTAGAAGATGAGCAGACCGAGCAGCAGGTGCACCAGAAGATCAGCTTTCCGTTTTTGCTCTGTGCGGCTGTCCGTGCGGGTACCGGCTGTTTGATGGAGCGGAAGCACGGGATCATCATCAGGATCTCTGCAAAGGGGACCAGGAAGAGGAAAGCGCCGAGCAGGCCGATGCCGTTCAGGATCTCTTTGAGCAGCCAGGTCTGGTTGGACGGTTTGATGGGGGCCGGGACTCCGAAAGAGACTTCGAAGAACTCCAAAATCGCTTCGATGGCGATCTTTGAATAAGACTGGATCGGATGGAGCGTTTTTTCATTGTAGGCCACGCGCAGCTCCCGTTTGGCGGGATCGCCGTAAAGCTTTCCGATTTCCACTTCCGTCACCTTTTCGTCTTCCGGCAGGGTGGAGTTGATCATCGCGATGGCTTCCGGTGCGTAACGCAGGTCGCCGTCTTTGTTGATATTCCGGTAGCCGCCTTCATCATAGAAAGCATAACCCAGAGCGAAGTTGCAGTGGAGCGGTGCGAAGGTCTCATCCGTATAGCTGCGCAGATATCCGGAGTTGAAGACCGCGTTGATTTTGTTCAGGGAAGCCGCGTAGGCCGCCTCCCGCTCGGTGATCTCTGTTCCGCCGTCAGAATCTTCCAGTGCGGCATCTTCCAGCGCTTTGGTCTCCAGATTACTGTAGTAAGTGACCGCGCGGAGGGCAGCATTGCCGCCGGCAGAGTGTCCGGTGAGACCGATCTTTGTCGGATCGACATAGTTAAAAATGTTGGTGTTGGTGACATATTCGATCGCTGCGTACATTCCGTTGCTGCGGTCGGTGCTGAGGTTCGTCGCCGTATCGCCGGTGGAGTTCGGGTCCATCGAGATTACCACATATCCGCGCCGTGCCAGTTCCATGGCGGTGGGCAGCTGGGTCTCCTTTGTACGGTTGGATCCGGCCAGAACGATTACCAGCGGGGCCGGGTTGTCTGCGGTGGCTGCCTTCGGGCGGAACAGGTCCGCCGAAACATACTGACCGTTATAGTAGGGGATCGTCAGGTTGGTCACCTCGATCTTACCGAAATCGCTCTGGACCAGCGAGGCGCCGATCGCCCCGATCAGTACGAGCGCCAGTGCAATGCACAGGGAACGAACAATTTTTTTAGTGGAGGACGTTTGGTCCATGAAAATACCTCAATAATTTCTGTTGATCAGCCGGAGCCTGTACACAGCGGCGGCTGTAGTGTTTCGATCTTCCCGGTCTTCTTCGGGAAAAAACGAGGCCCTCCTTTCTGTTCGGTCCCGGTAAACAGATCTGTGCACGGTCCGGATATCGGGAAACTCAGACAGTCCCGGCTGCGGCATCCTGTTATGGAAGAGTGAGATCGGGACTGTTAGGTGCTTAACATTATATATAGGCAATGTAGTAAGGTAAAGCTATTCGCGGGAAATTTGATTAATGGAATAATATATAAATAATTTGATTCGTGTAAGTTTTTTGGCAGCCGGCAGCAGGCAGCAGTCAGCCGGCAGGACGCTCCGCGCGCATTGATGGGACGGTTTTCCGGAATTATGGGCTTCATGAGGCACTGCCCTGCGGATTTTTCCTGTCAGAGGACAATTCGTGTATAATTATTAAAGCATCACTCCATTATCCATTGAGGTTCAGAAATGTGGCATTATTCGACTTGTATCCGATTTAAACAGGACGGAAAATACGGTCTGAAATCACCTTCAGGTGAAATTCTTGTCAAGCCGGAATATGACGCGATTTTCGGGGTCCGTTCTGAAATTGTTTTCGTCACGAAACAGAACGGCAAATACGGACTTTTGTCAATAAAAACCGGGGTGATCCATGTGCCGTGCTACGATGATGTTCACGGCTGCAGAACCGCCGAGGTCCTGTTTGTATATGATGCAGAACTTCAGCGCTGGGGGATCGTTGATCATTTCGGCAATGTGGTTCTGGAACCGGAGCTGTATATCCGGGACGGAAAATTTCCCGAGCTTTATTTTGTAGGATTCGATAAAAAACTTGGAAAGGTCTACCGCTGCAATGCCTTTACAGTCGCCGGAGGAAAGATGAAACCAAACCGTCGTCCCAGACCCGGCAGATCCGGCAGAACCGGTATCATAAAGGACCGGGGATACAGCAATCCCAGATGGAGAGGACGAAGGGGAAACTCGGGCAATTCCAAAAGCATTTCCGGAAGGACGGATGGCGATCCTTCCGACCGGTATCGTCAATATTGGGATGCAAACAACCGGCGGCACTGAGGAGAGGGCTATTTTCTCCTGCCAGAGGACGGCACCTGCCCGATGATCTTTGCGAGGGCTTCGGCGATGGTGCGGGCGTCGGAGGGGGCGTTGTACCTTCCGAAGGAGATGCGGATGGTGCCGCGGGCGGCGGTTTCGTCCAGGCCGATCGCTTTCAGGACGTGTGAGATCTGTGTCTCCCGGCTGTCGCAGGCCGCGCCGGTGGCGGCACAGATGCCCATCAGATCCAGCCGGTGCAGCAGGGCTTCGCCATCAAAACCGGGGAAGGAAAGGCTCAGCAGTCCGGGCAGATGGGGCTCCCCGGCCCCGCTGCGGAGAAAGCGGATGCCGCGGGCCTGCAGCGTTTCGGTGAGCTCTGTTTCCATGGCGGACAGCCTGCGGGCGGTCTCTTCCATCTGATCACAGTTCTTCTTCAGCGCGGCGGCCATCCCGACGATGCCGGCGGTGTTTTCCGTTCCGGCCCGCAGACCGCCTTCCTGGGCTCCGCCGTCGTTGTGGGGCCTGAGCTGCAGGCCTTTGCGGACGAACAGGAATCCGACGCCTTTCGGCCCGTTGAACTTGTGGGCTGAGGCGGAAAGAAGGTCAACGCCCAGCGCGTGGACGTCGATCGGGAGGTGCCCGGCTGCCTGGACCGCGTCGGTGTGGAACAGGGCGCCGCTTTCATGGGCGGTCTCACATAACTCCCGGATCGGCTGGACGGTTCCGAGTTCGTTGTTGGCGAACATCACGGAGACCAGACGGGTGCCGGCTTCAGCGGTTTTTTCCAGTGTTTCAGGGTGGATCACTCCGCCGGATGTCGGCTGCAGATAACGGACCGGGACCCCGTGACGCGCAAGCGCTGCACAGGCGTTGAGCACGGCATGGTGCTCGAAAGCAGAGGTGACCACGCAGCCCTGCCAGCCAAAGGCGTTCATCGTGCCTTTGACCGCCTGGTTGTCGCTTTCGGTCCCGCCGGAGGTGAAAATGATCTCTTCCGGTTCAGCCCCGATGCAAGCGGCGATGGTTTCCCGGGCCTGACGCAGTGCTTTGCGGGGCCCGCGCGCGAAGGCATACGGCTGTGACGGGTTGCCGTACTGCTCCGTCAAAAAAGGCTTCATCGCCTCGAATGCGTCTTCATCCAACCGTGTCGTGGCGGCATTGTCTGCGTAAATCATTGATTATGCTCCGAATCTCTCTGTTATTTAAACAGTGTGCAGCCTTCTTCTTTGAATTCTTCGATTTTTTCCAGCAGATCTTCGACTGTCGTGCCGAGATAGGACGCGAAGCAGTCCATGCAGAAAAAATCTTTGGTTTGTTTTCCCAGCAGTTTTTTATTGATCCCGATCACGTCTTTTTCCGTGATCGGGGCCCCGCACATCAGGCACTTCTTATTTGCCAAGTTAGCCAAGATATTCTTCCTTTATTTTTAAATCCGGGACGTCTTTTCCCCGATATTCCACATCCATGATGCCTAATTGGATTCGAATAATGCCACGCATCTCAATCGCTGGGCGCAGACAATAAAGGAGAAATTCTCTCGGATTTACATCTTCTACCGTTCGCACATTCGGGAACAGCAGCTTCAGCAAGCCTGTTGCAATCCGTTTGACAGCTTCAGTGTCGCGGGTATCGGATTTTGGCGGGACATCAATGATCTCGTCGACAATGGCTCGATAGGTAACATCCTCACGCAGCATATGCATGATGGAGCAAAAATATTCAGAGTTCAAACCCCACCCGGACATCTTCATGTCATCATTCATACGTACCGCGTCCCAGCCCTTGATGAACCCATGAAAACGGTCCAGCAGGGCACTTTCATGAAAGGCTGTGGGAAGCTCAACGAACATATCATCATATTCACTCATATGTTCCTGTTTGATGTTCCCCAACAGGATGATTCCGGCCTCACCGACGCCGTCATAGTTCCCGACTGTGAATTTCCCATTGTTTTCCATGTAGCCTTTCAGAGCACCGCGCATTTCATCGACGTCCGGAAAATTAATCGTCTGAACTTCGTCTAACGCTACATAATCATAACCGGTAACAAGTCCCGTCGTTCTTCGACTGATGTCATAAAACAGCTTTGCCCTGGACATCGTTCCGCCTGACGAGAGCCATCCGTATTTAGAGATCCTGCCAAACAGGTAGGATTTTCCTGTGCCTTTTGGAGCAAGTTCAATTAGATTGATTCGTTTTTCAACAAATGGCAGCAATCGCCGGATCAACACCATTTTCTGGCGTTCATCTTCAAAACCGGATGCGTTGTAGTCAACCGCACCCAGAATCACATCGATCCATTCACGAATTGTAAATTCCGAACGTACATCTTTGAAATAATCCAGATCAATTTCATAAGGACAGAAATTTGTGAACGAAAGCAGTGCAATTTTCCCAGGTATTTTGGGTTTTGCAAAATCATCAGGAGGACGATAACCGAGTTCAACTACGCCCCAGACTTCACTCTCTTTGACCAATTCATCCTGATATTCATTCCAAACATTCTGCTCAATGATCGTTTCTTTGTTCGATAATCCAAAATCAGGCAGAGAGAAAGAAATTGCAGAGGTTTTGATATCGATATCAACAGAAATTTTCGTCAGAAACTTGACGTGTTCATAGCCAAGGATGATGCGGTTTTTAATGGCCACCCAGTCATTTTTTTGTGGAATAAAGGTATGTACAAATTCAGCAATTTCTTCCGTATCATAATTCCCTTCATCATCCTGAAATTTCCGCAGCAGCCAGTCACGCAGAAACGAAGGCAGGCTCAGCGAGGAAAAGAAATTGGTTTTCCTGAGATCTTTGAAGACAACCATGTCTTCAAAACATTCACGAAGTTTATCTTCCAGCATACAGCGGCCTCCTTAGAATAAATCTTTTTCCCTGCCCATCCGACTCTGCACATGGAACGTCAACCCGCTTTGTATCTCACTGCCATTTTCCAGAACATCAAAGCTGTAATCTTTATCAGCCTTCAGTTTTTGTGTCAGCGCGGCACTGAACGTATTCGTTCCGTCCGGAACCGCATCCAGCAGCTCTCCTTCCACACGGATCTGAACATGGTCCAGATGCACATTAGATGCAAAGCGGATGGTTCCTTTATCTTTGAAGGAAACTGTGATCACAGGTGTAAGCAATTCAATTTCATAGGAGACACCCTGCAGCTGCAGCGTGATCATCGGGATCACGACTTCTTCAAGAGATGCCCCACCATGGAGTTCTACACCGCTGATATGGGATCCTTTGAATCGATCATAATTTGCCATGCTGTAAAAATCATTATCAATTACTGCCTGAGGAATATTCTCCATTCCCTGCTGCCACGGACAATTTCTTCCCCCATGTGTGCCCGTCAGCTCCATGGGGATGATCGCCGGATTCTCTTTGATGATAGCCATTCGGGAGGATCCATGATCCGGGATCAGATAAATTTTTTTGATCTCATTCTTTGACAATGTCAGCGCAGATTGGTGGACCACACGGGAAAGGATCTCAAATTCCTCTATCATATGAATTGGCAGCTTTGTCTTTTCGTAGTTGTAATTCTGATTTTTCCCGTGTTTCAGTTCATCCAACAGTCCGTTTTCATAGACCTGGATTCCTTTAGAACGAAGTTCATCAACAAAACCTTTGTTATGCTCTGTGTCGGAGGGAAGCTCTGCTTTGCAGACTCTGACGTTCATTCGTAAGTTTTCATTCTTACATAATGCGGCCAGGTATCCCAGAAATTCCATACCCATGGCATCCATGAAATAAGTTTCGCTTTGATTGAAATCGAGTTGATCGAGCACCGACGAGCGGGCTTGCTGCTTGATGAAATCATGCTTTTCTTCCCGAGCCTGATCTTCGACAATTGCCTCAAAGTCCGGAAGCAGCTTGTTGATAACTTTTTGATAGCGGTAGAGATGGAAATATCTGTCAAGAAGCTCATTCCGCAGCGGGTAGTCTTGGAGATAGTCAAAAAGATCCGGATAAACATGTCTAAGAATTTCACAAAGTTCGGTGTATGGGAACTCATGCCCGAACTTGTCCAGTAATTCGAAGATCAATTCCTTTTCATAAATGCTTGCGTTGCTGAGCTGTCGCAGACCATCCTTTCCATGTCCTCGGACGATTTGGGCAAAACTTTTTGCTGCTGCACTGTTCTTTTTGATAAAGTTCAATTTTTCACGCCAAAGTTCATATTTTCCCCAATAGTTTCGATCAGCACTTTCCAGCGTGAATATTGTGCGATAAATTTCGCTTTCAAATTGGTCTGGTGTATCAGCATTTTGGATCGCCAGATGCAGACACCAGTCATTTTTTATACCAAAAACCTTCAAAGCGATCAGGTACAGCCAACGTTCATAAGCCTTGAGATCAGCCCAATGACGCATTCCGATAGCGAGATTTCCAACCTGAGCGATTTTGTTTTCAACCAAGCGCTGAAAACTATTCTGATTTTCCGGCAGATCATGCAGCAGCTGACGCCAGTTTTCTTCACTTCCGGAATCTTCTCGAATCCCCCTGAGTATTGGATCAGTCTGGCAAACTGCGTCATAAAAATTTGATTCCTCTTTCAGCACAAATAGCGATGCGGGAAAATCAACCGCCCGGCGTTGTGTGATCACTGTCAAAGCATCACTGCTGCCGCTCTCCAACGCATCCGGCAAATGGCGGAACCCCTGAACCCCTTCGGTTCCGGGCAGGTCCGGGCTTCGCAGCGTGATTTTGGGAGCGGCAGTGATATTGCCTATCGCAGTGTAAATCAGCCTGCTGTATTTTGGCTCTGTAATGTTTTGCAGATATTGACGGCATTGAAACGTCACCAGGATCGTATTCCCGTTTCTGGCTATGGACAAAAAGTTTTTGAAGAAGCGTTCAAGCCTTTCACTGCCCTGCAGTTTCAACAGCGAATCGAATCCATAGAGGAAAAGCGTTTTTTCATCCTGCGCGGCTGCCAGGTCATTCCATAAGCGATCCAGTGCGGGATTCTCATCGTTTTCGCAGTACCGGCTGACCTGCCATTTTGTGACAGAGGGTGTGTTAAAGCGCTGACGAAAAACCTTCATATCTGCAGCCGTCATGATATTGACGATTCGGGGATATTTTGGATTTTTTTCATCTCCAAGGATGCCCCAGATA
Organism: uncultured Chloroflexota bacterium; assembly: GCA_902795255.1. The sequence continues at coordinate 15,031 of CADBKS010000022.1, read as the reverse complement.
CGTTGTGCTAATGCGTCAAAATTCATTGTTTCCATCGCAGGGCCTCAGCTTAGTGCCTTTTGCTGCGGATAATTTCCATACCCACAGTCACATTATCCTTCAGTAGGTCCTTCAGATAGCGTTTGACTTCATCCGGATCCATGCTATTGATCGTTTCAATTGCCTTGTCATATCCGACCTCCTGATATTTTGCGTCGCACATCTGAGCAAGGCAGCGATCAATATTGGGATGTCCAAGCCAGTTGTAGGGGGGAATATACGGCTCTCTCATTTTGATATTGCGTTTGACCTCATCAAGGTTTTCCAGTAAAATTTCCCGGCCCTTCAAAATCTTCTCACGAAAAGCTTTATCCCGAAGGGTTTCATCTTTTAGTTTGTCGAAAATCGTGGCAGTCTCTAAAAATTCCTGAGCTTTCGCCATTGCATCATTATCCGGTTTTTTATTGTTCAGTGTGTCAAAGGCCTTCTTTGCTCTGTCGTAGTCTTTGCTGTCAATCATGCAGAGGATCGGCATTCCATATTTTTCCGACCATTCTTCCGGACTATTCGTCAGGGTTTTTTCGTACCAGAATTGGCGCAGTTTTACAGCAGTTTGATTGCGCCGATAGTCTTTGACCGCACTTTCCACGTTCTTCAGGTAGTCAGATTTCTCCTGTGTGAAACAGTTGATAGGAAGTGTCTGATAGACCTGCGCACAGTCATCCTCATTCATATCAAAGAGGTAGTAATCACAGGCAGAGCGAAAGACCGGCAGCTGATCCATGGCGAATGCACGGAATTCATCTTTTGAGTCTCTCAGTTCTTTCAGAAACTCATCCCGTTTACTTTCCGGCAGGGTCCCGGTCTTCTTCAGTTCGTAGAGCATTTCACAGAATGGCTCCATCGCTCCCATGGAGTTGCGGACCGCTTTGAAAGAGACACGGAAGTATTTTATTTTTTCCTGCCACTCGGAAAGCATCCCTTCGAAAGTGGTGGATTTTGGTAAAACCTCATTGCTTTCCTGAATGATCTGATAATCCCGGATCACTTCATCAATTTTCTGGTTGACTGTATCCTTATGCCATACCCAGTTGGCCGCCTGAGCATCGAATTTATCACGGATACAGTGAATATATTTGCCGCCATCGTTGATCTGTCCGGCAATCAGTGGGAGAAGCCCGCCGCGGTAATCATGCAGATAGGAGTCCATCCCTTCCTGACAGCGGTTTTTGGTGATAATGCGTTTCAAATCATCAGAAAGGTCCGGATTTTTCATGCGCAGCGTGCCGATTTGTTTTGCGAGATCGGCTTCGGTTTTGTCTCCCGCGATATTACCGGGATTGACCAGTCCGGAGTAAGCATTGATAACTTCATCAATAACGGACATATTGGTCCTGCAGGTCCCGGCGGGCAGCTTATAGGTCACGCACCAAAGCGGGAAATAAAGCCCTTCCATTTCCTTGCGCACCAGACGGCGGGTTTCGCCAATCGCGGAGCAGCGTTCCTTTGGAATGTTGAAGGCTTCGGAAGACAGTGTGTGAAAGGCCCTCTCTTCTTCGGTCATGGTGAGAATATATTCCACTCTGCCCTTTTCGGATGCAGTTAACGCGTTCTTGATAACTTTTTCAATCGTTTTTTTCAGCTTTTCCTTCGACATTACCTCATTTGTGACGCCATCATACCAGTTGTAACTGGCATCTGCATATTCAGATAAGAGAAAACCCATTAAAAATCCAGTAAGGTTACAGGCGAACATGCCGTAAGGCTTCGCTTCCAGCAGGCGGTATACATCCCTCACGGCAAAGCGTCCATTTTCATCAAACCCCCTTTTGATCAGTTTTTCTACTTCAATTTTGATCTTTGAGATTGGCAGATAGGGTTTTACTTCCCAATAATGATTCAATTTCCAAGCCTCGCCAATGAGATTCTCCAACTTTGTATTGTTGTTATTGGATTTATATGTTCCTTTAGTTTCGTTTTCAATTCCACAAGTAATACCAATCGATAAATTGTTGTCACAAAGCCACATGGTGTCAATTACATTTCCCATGGATTCAGGACTCTCAGGGAAGCTGGCGATATCATAAGTCTTCAAGGCATCATAAACAGCACTAAGTGTAGTCAGTCGTTCGCCATGACGATTTTCCGGAGTATACAGCATGAATTCACCGTTTTCGATCCGTTCACGCCATTTTTTCAAAACGTCTTCTGCTTTTTTACGATAATTAGCTGCATTGGCTGCATCAATTTTTGTGTAGTATTCCTCATTTGCACGAGCTTCGATATATTGGTCAAACAGATCTGAGCCCATCGGAGAAAGGGAAGCATCCAGAAAGACGATTTGTGATGTGCCGTTTTCGAATGCATTATCAATATAGCCTTTCAGCAAAGCGCTTTCATTATCGTCCCTTGCGTAAATGGACAGCAGCAGAATTGTATTTCCGGCGGAATGCGCTGCCTGACCACGCAGTTGTGTAAGGGCAGAACTGAAGTTGGTGATTCCCGCATGACGTTTAAAATAGCGTTTTTCAAGAACCCCACTCAATGACAAGGTATTTGCAATGTATCCGTTGGCTGTTTCCAAAATTCGGGCGGTCGTCGTGTCTTTTGCCAGTTCATCTTTAATCTTTCGAATTTTATCGCCGTCTGCATCACCGATCGGTACGTTATATACAAATTGATTGTTGCCAACAGATTTTTCCATGACCAGATGGTCACGCACTAGTTTGTCGGCAATCAAAACCGCTTTAGTTGGCTGCAGACTGCTCCCTTCAAAGACGTTTCCAATATTTTGTTTATTGGGAGCAAATACTTCCACGCTTTCACCGACGTTGATTCCAAGTGCTTGGAGCAGCAAAATCGTTTTGAATACACGTGTTTCATTTTTATCAAGCTGATTGACGCCCGGCAGTTTAATACGGTCCAATACAGACAACACCTGTCCGGAAAGACCGTCATGACCATCTATAGTAATGTAAAGAATATTGTTTTCGACACTTTCATTGTAATTACTTATAGCAGTGATATCTCTTCCGTTTTTACGGGCTTTCCATCCACCTTTAGAAATGAAATTATTAAGATTTTCTTCATTGTCAAAAGTATTTCTATAAGAACTAAAAATCAAATCTTTGTAAAATGAGACTTCATTTGGATACATGATATCAGTCATATATTCATTTCTTTCAGAAGCTTTGGGACATAGTAAACAGCCTGCTCTCCGGTTCCCCTTTTTATAGGTTTCATTTATGAGTAAGTGATTTTGATAAATATATAAATATAGTTCAGCAGAATTCCAATCCAATATAGGATTGCAACTGTATTGACCTTTATGTTTTTCGCCTAAACTAATATAATCATATTCGCTTCTGGCTAAACTTTCGGATGCTCTAACTCCGATAAAAGCCATACCTGTAAAATTCGATTTTTGAAGTATATTCCGTAGTTTAATAATCTGTGGAGATGTTTTATGAACGCTACAGCACCAGCGCATTGTAGAAGATGGTGGACCTATATGTTTCCAAGTAAATTCTGTTGGAAATTGTGATTTGGATGTTAAAAAATCAATTCTCTTATTATCACAAAGCATCTTTGTTTTTTCGACAACATCATATGTATCTGGAAACTCCATTCCTGTATCACCAAAAAGAACTTTAAATGCATTATGCGGAAGTGCCTTTTGTACAATGTCAAGTGTTACAATACTGTCCTTGCCTCCGCTAAAAGCTACATAAAAAACGTCGACTTTATTTTGATATTTCTTGTAAGTGTTATAGACCTGTTTTATTGTCTCCTGCACCAGAGAATCCAGAATGACATGGTTCTTTTCCACCATTTGGGGAATATCCACAAAACGCAAGGGGGCACCATCCGGTTCGGGATCATCGATTAGCTGAATTTCTGGTGCGTGGCAGAAAGATCCGCCCTTGGTCAGGGCGACTTTGCGGCCGCGGTAGAAATAATTATTGGCTTCCGCCCACATGTAGGGAAAGCTGTCATCTTTGGTGTAATTCCAGTATTTATCGAAACCAAGTATGTCCAGCTCCTGATAATAAACGGGGCGGGGTTCCTTGCTGAAGTCAGCAGGATTCGATTTCAACAGCAATCCCCCAGTCTCCGGGTCCCATTCATAAGCGTACATATCAGTTTTTTCCTTTCTGTGCGCGCAGGATTTTTGCCTTCTGAAGTATCTGTTCAGTAATTTCAAGATTCCTGCGTGCAATCAGGCCGCTGGCAAACAGATAATTCAGGATATCCTTCTTTGTCAGCGAAATATTGGTATTTGTCAGCGAAAGCGGCACCAAATCATTTTTAAAATCATTGATTTGTGATGAACTGCGGACGATCGCCCCGGCGCAGACATCTGCCGAGAACCCGGCATGACAAAGCCGGAAGCTTCGGCTGTATTGATAAACATATTGTTCCAGTAAAAAGATGTTCCAGGGACTCCCGCAGCCCGGAAGCAAATCGAAAGAATGAAATTCTTTCAGTGGAATATAAGGACCGGAAATAAACCGATCAAGGATCTCATCGGTTTTTGCAATATCAAAATGAACATTGTCTTTGCTCACATAATCTTTTGCATTGATGCGGATACAGGAATCAAAAGTACTCTCATAATAGATGACGGTGTTCAGGTCCTTGGAAAGCTCACGAAGATCATCATATGTGAACGGCACGTTTCGACGGGCGAAATTTCGGTAAATTTTTACGGTATCGATCGTTTGGGCATAAGAACTGATAATTTGGCCATTGAAAGAATAACTGCCGGAAAGCTTGTATTTTAGATAATTCTGCAGCCCATACATGCTCAGAACCGCCAATTGATCACTGATATCCGAGTATGCGCTGCATATGTCATTATAAAGTTCTTTGACCAGTACATATTCCTGCTCGTTCAGGTTTTTGTCGATCAGTGAACTGATTTTTCCGAAATCCTCCCGGGTAAGGTCCAGAATATCCGCGTTAAACCATTCATTCCCTGCATTGTAGAGCAGCGCAGGGGTGTTATGATTGAGAATAAATTTGATCTTGTCTGCCGGTATATGTGAAAGGTCACGGCAGATTTGATCGAAATGTACCGGAACCCTGGCATCAAACAGGTAATTTTTGATTTCTTTTTCCGGATCAAAACGGGATTCAGTCTGTAATAAAATAAAATCCTTTTCAAAACGGAACTGTTCTTTTGCGACGTGCTCCAGCCAGGTCCGCAGCATCTCCGGCGTGCTGATTTCCGTATCCACGAGCATGCCGGATAAATCATCAAACACCACCTGCAAAGCCACCGCCTTGTCACCGGCATTTCGCCGCTTTTGCAGGTAGTCCATCAATTGTTCTCTTTGCGATTCGTTCATCATGGCTTCCGGAACATAATAGCGCCCTTCGCCTTCAATACAAATCTCACGAATGATCAGTTCAAGTTTTGTGTCATCAACGGGAACTTCTTCATGATATTTTTCCTGCCAGAATTTCTTGAACTTTTTCCGGTGCATGATTCCCGGCATGTATCCGGTTTTGAACTGCTCAGTCAAAATATCCCGATATTTTTGTTTATTGTCTGGTACAGATGGACCAGGTCCTATTTCAACAGACTTAGGAACGCTGGTTGTTCCCCATCTTTCCTGCCATGGGAAGTTATTCCCATCGTCTGTTTTAAACCACATCGCATATCCATGCTGACTGCATTCTTCTATAAAATCGTCCAATTCATGCCCGCCAAGAATCCAGAGGGCACCGCCTTTTGCCCGATTGTCCTTATATTGTAAATTTCTGGATTTAAGCTGAGCGATGATCCATTCGTCAGGAATAATAGTGGGAATGATCGGACCAGGTTTTGGGGTCCCTGGGACAGGATCAATAATTGTTTTTGAGGAATTTATTTCCAGCTGAGTAAGAAATTGCTCAAAAAACTGCAGCGCTTTCCATTCACTTTGAGTCAAATCGTAGTGAATATCATTCTTTTTTATTTTTATCAAAACCGTCCGACATTCTTCAATGTTTCTGCCAAATACATATTCGTGATAATGTCCGGCCAGGTTTTTCATGCAGGCTGTATAGTAAACCTGGTTGTAAAAGGATACCTGTTGACTGTCGAGGAATGCCCGATAATCCTCTTTTTGTATGATTATATTGTTGCAGGCAATTGTTTTATCAATTGCCTGGCGAGCCTCTTCCAGCAGTTTATCAAATGACGGTCTTTCATTACGGTAAAGGTTGACAATATAATCGTACATTTTTGTACTTTGTGCATGACCTATGGGTTCTCTTCCTGTCCAGGCTGTTTCCATGCTGTACATTCTGAAATTTATTCCTGCATAATTGCGGAACGTATCACTGATTTCCATTCCCTGATTGAGAGCCATCTGCCGCAATTGATCAGAAACCTGCTGTACGATCTCTTTCCGCTTCTCCGGATGAACCTGAACTTTTAAGTAGGCGTCTAACAATACAGATGCCTCTTGCGGTGTCCAACGAGGCTGGGAAGTCGGAGCATCAGGATCAGGCTGCGAGGTATCGGTTTCCGGCTGTTCTTCGGTACCTTCGGTTATGGAATCATCAACATCTAAACCTGTTCTTACCGGTTCATTTATCTGTTGGTTATCGATTTTGGAATTATCTTTCTCAGCCGGTTTTTCGGCTTCTTCTAAAAGTAAATTAAAGCGATCACGATCTGTCTTATAAATTTCAACGATGTGCTGAAATTGTCTGGTAGGGGCTTGTATGAGTGTTTTTCCATTGATTGCAGATTCCATTCGCAGCATTTGATTTGTGATACTGTTTTCATTACGAAATGATCGGTCGATTAACAGGCCTTTCATAATCGCAATTGCCCGAAGACGATCAGATACCTGCTTGATAACTATGCCACGATTCTTATGCTTCTTTTTCATCTCGAGGCATGCTGCTAAAAGGATCGCACATTCATAATCTTTCCATTGTTGTGAGGCTGATACTGTTCTTGTCGTCTCTTGGGTCGAATCTGCTTCTATGCCTGGGATCTCTTCGGTTGGCCCTGTTTCTATGCTTGTCGTCTCTTGGGCTGAAACTGCTTCAATTAGTTCATCAGGGGTATCACCTTTTTCTTGTTTTGTTGTATCTTCTGATTTTTGTGGAATATACCTGTAAGAATTGTCTCCAAGTTTTTTTGACCAGGTAGCTTTGTTCAGGATCTGCATCACTTGATAGGGAGTCAATCTGTTCTTTATTTCTTTGGATACCATAGCCGAAGAAATATTTGCTGATGTCCCAGCACTAAGTTTTTTCAATGCCAGGCGGATGTCATCATTTGATTCAGTATTTTTTTTATTTCCTGCTTTTCTGGCTTCCAATAATATATATACAAATTTTTCTCTATTTTGCCGATACAGTTCTACAATATCGACCAGAATTTTATTATTGGGACTGTTGCCAATCTTTTTATTTTGCCAAACAAGATCAATGTCACTCATTTGTTTTTTTGTTTCGGAAATTGATCTGTATTGATCATCAATAATCGCACCCTTGTTACGGGCTATCTGCCGCAGTTGTTCTGAAACGAGCCGGATTTGTTCTGCTTGTTTTGAAGGTTTTATTCGGGTTGTCAGGTAAGCATCTAACAGAATAGAAGCTTCCTGAATGGACCATGCAGATTGAACTGTAAAAACCGGAGAAGATGGAACAGAGGAAATCGAAGAAGTTTCGATATTTGTTTCTGAAACGGAACAGTCTGACTCTGGTTCATCCTCATACTGTAAATTATCATCTGCAGTGGATTCCCATGATAAAACCAGATTCTTATATGAAATTCCTTTTAGATCGAATAAATATTTTATTTTTTCAATATAGTTTTCCGGTGATCGATATAAACGTGCCAATAAATTTGTGCCTTGTATTTTTTTCCGAGAACCGGCTGGAAGATGTATTGAACGTTTTATATCGACAATGTCTGGTCTCTTCATCCCCTTTGTGAGACTCAAACCATTATGTAAAAATCCGGGATTTATTGATGCGAAAGAAGAAAGAAAATTGATATAAAAATCATCCCAGGACGGGAATGAAGATTTCTTTACACCATAAAACTCAAAATATGCAGGGGGTGTATCAGGATAATCCGCCAGGTTTTCAAGAGTCAGATATTCATTGTCTTCCGGGGCACCCTCAGTTTGACTTATTGCAGCATCCGGCTCGGTCAATGTATCATCATCGTTATCTGTTTCTTGAATTGACCGAATATCATCAGCTGGGAATAAATAGTCTCGTAAAAATTCAAGGTAATTCGATATATATCGAATCTTATCTTCGCTGAAATATTGTTTAAAGTATGGAGATGAAAATATTTTCTTCCGAATTGCATCATAAGAAGATGAGCGCATATCATGCAGAAGTGATATTCCTTCATGACTGTTATTCTCAAGATAATGAATTAGTTCCCGGCTGATGCCATACAATTCAGTGAGATATGCCGGTGTGACTTTGTTTTCAAGCCAGATCCAAAAATTATCATCATTGTTAAATTCTTCATCAAATCCTTTTTGCTCTGGCACCAATTCTTCCTTTGTCTCGCTGCCGGTGATTTGTTCCTCAGATATTTGAGAAACGGGATCAGATGAAATAATTGATTTATTCTCTTTCAGATAAAATTCCATATAATCCAGCAAGCTGGATATAAACTGCTTATCATATTTACTGAATTTCCTGGCATAATTCCGGTCCAGTAAAATGGTGTTTCTGACACTTGCCGGGGATGTTTTTGCCATCTCGTTGAGAACTGTTGTGTCAAATCTGTATTGGGGAACGTAATACGAATTTAATTCATAGGCATAGCGAAACATTTCCGAAAGTTGTTTCGGAGTTACACGGCCTTTCAGCCACTCCCAGAAAGAATCTTCACTTACATTTTTGAAGGAATTTACGTCCACTTGAGATAACCTCACGGAAAAGACTTTGACACCCAGTAAATTATTATAACCAGATTGTCCCCTGAAGGACATACCACTTCCGGATTTTTTTCCGTTTCCGAATTATATCAATAATTTTTCTCCGGAATGGGGAAAAAATTGGACTTGGAAAGGCGGAACGCGTAAAAGTCCGGAATACGGTTCTCTGTTTCTCAGAAGTGCCGGTGACGGTGAGAGGAGTTTCTGCAGGAAAAGGTTTCGATAGCCCATTCTTTAAAGATATCGGGTTCATCCCGTTTTTATCCATTAAAGCCACGGAGTGATGTCGATCTGCTCGGCGAATCTGAGATAAGAACCGGTGCCAAGGGGTGACGGTTCCTTCGGCACTGTGTGCCTGCAGAAAACCGTCCCCCTGCGCGGAGCGCTCCTCCCCGATCTGACGCGAAGCGTCACCGCTTTAACTGAACTCTGAACTCTCCACTCTGAACTCTGAAATCGAATTCCGCATTCATCTGTCCCCTGCCGAAATCCATTCCACAAAGATTCCACAAAGCTCTAAGGTAAGGCTTAGGGTGGGGTTTTATAGTTTAAGTATCAAAACGAAAACGCTGCGGCGTTTGGGATCAAAAATATCGGGGCCGGCTGCAGCCCCCGGAAAGTGTGAAGAAATGGTACAGACCTGCTTCAAAAGAATCGAAAAGAAATACCTGCTGGACACCGACCAGTACTGCGCCATGCTCGAAGGGATCGCGGGGCACATGGAACCCGATCAGTACAGCAACTACGCCATCGGCAATGTTTATTATGACACCGTCAATTACGACCTGATCCGCGAATCGCTGGACCGGCCGGTTTACAAAGAAAAGCTCCGCGTCCGTTCCTACGGCGTTCCGTCCGCGGAGGACAATGTGTTCATCGAACTGAAGAAGAAGTTCGACGGCGTGGTCTACAAGCGCCGCATCACGATGAACGCCGGCGAAGCCGCCTTCATCCTGGCCCGCGGGTATATCGACCGCGCGGATCAGATCAGCCGCGAGATCAACTGGTTCATGCATGCGCACACGCTGATGCCGGCCGCCTATATCGGCTATGACCGCGAAGCGTATGCCGGGACCGAAGATCCGAACCTGCGCCTGACCTTCGACACGAACCTGCGCGGCCGTTACTGGAGCACGGACCTGATGCAGGGCCGTGACGGAATGTACATCCTCCCCCGGGACACCATCCTGATGGAGATCAAGATCCCCGGAGCCGCCCCGCTGTGGCTGAGCCGCCTGCTGAGCGAGAACCGGATCTTCAGCTCGTCCTTCTCAAAGTACGGGACGTATTACAAACAACTGACCGGCGCTGCACCGGTCTGGCTCGAAACCTATCACAACACAACAGGAGAACTTATCTATGCTTAACTCGATCATTTCCGGTACTGAAATTACCGCTGCCTCCTTTTTCATCTGCACCGCCGTCTCTCTCATCCTCGGTATCCTTACCGCGGCGGTCAGCATGGTCAACAGCAAACCGACACAGAGCTTTGTCCTCACCCTTGCCGTCACCCCGGCGATCGTCCAGATCATCATCATGCTGGTGAACGGCAATCTCGGAACCGGTCTGGCGGTGGCCGGAGCGTTCGGACTCGTCCGTTACCGTTCCACCGCCGCCTCCGGCAAAGAGATCAGTCTGATCTTCCTTTCGATGGCGCTCGGCCTGGCCACCGGGATGGGGTACGTCGTGATCGCCGCGGTCTTCTTCGTGATCATCGCCCTTTTCGTCCTTGCCCTGCAGAAGGTCCGCTTCGGGGGAACGGCTGAAAATATCCGCCGGCTGAAGATCACGATCCCGGAGAGTCTGGACTATGACGGCCTCTTCGACGACATCTTCGCCGAATACACCGCCACCGCGGAGCTGCAGAACGTCAAGACCGCCAGCATGGGGACACTCTACGAACTGGACTACAACATCACGCTCAAAGACGAACACCGCGTGAAGGCATTCATGGACGAACTCCGGACCCGCAACGGCAATCTGAACATCGTCTGCGGAAGACCGGTCGAACGGAAAGAAGCGCTTTAGCGCGGAGCGCGGAGCGCAGGTAAAATGTAAAAGGTAAAAGGTAAAAATTGCGGTGACGCTGCGCGTCGGATCTGATATGCTTCGCACAGTGACAAGTGGCAAGTGACAAGTGGTTAGTATTCGTAAAAGGCAGCGCCGTACATCGAATTGGATGCGCGGCGCTGCCGCTTTTTTGTTCCCGCCTGCTGGGCGGTTCGCAAGGCCGGGCGCGGCGTGAAGGGGGACGGTTTTCTGCAGGCACGCAGTGCCGAAGGAACCGTCACCCCATTCCGGCAGTCACACGGGGGGAAAAGCGGGGGGACGGATCTGATGACTCCATCCGGAGTCAGCGAGAGCCGGCCCCTGCGCGGAGCGAAGTGCACGAATTTCATCACCTTTTACACGGATCTTACAAAAACGGTTATAATACAGTTAGTTTAATCAAACTAACCCCTAATAAGGCTGCGGTCCGGCAACGGGCGGCAGCCTCCCCCTTTTAAATTTCAGTGAATAGTGAATAGAGAAAAGTGAATGGTGAAAAGCTGCGGTGTTGTTTTGTGCGCTTTTTTTCGGGGAAATGCGGGCAGAAAAAAACTGCGGTGATTTTTCACCGCAGTTTTTTATCTGTTGACGAGTGGAAGATGACCAAGAACGGTCGGAACGGGGTGACGGTTCCTTCGGCACTGCGTGCCTGCAGGCAACCGTCCCCCATCTGCGCGGAGCGCTTCGTTTAGGTAAAAGGTAAAAGGTAAAAAGTAAAAATTAAGGTGTCGCTGCGCGACGATTTAAGATGGTGCCGATGTCGGCGCGCAACCCTTTGCTCAGGGAAAAAGTAAAAGGTAAAAGCTGTGGTGACGCTTTGCGTCGTTTATCGAACGCTCCGCGCAGGGTCGGCCCTGCGCGGAGCGTTCGCTTTAACATTTCCGAATTCCGCTTTCCGAATTCCGAATTGGAATAGCGCGAAGCGTCACCTTGTTTAACTTCACTCTTCACTCTTCACACTTCACTCTAAGCGAAGCTTTTCACACTTCACTCTAAGCGAAGCTCTTCACTTTTTTTTACCCGCAGCGCGGATCACCTTCACGATCTCCATCACGACGAGCGGGACGAGGATCAGGCCGAGGCCGACGAGGTAGACCTTGCCGGGGAGGGCGATCAGGCCGAAGAGGCGGGAGACCGGGGTGAAGAGCACCACAGCCATCAGGGCGACGGAAAGGGCCGCCGCGCCGTTGAGCTTTGTATTGGTGAAGGGGCCGATGGCGAACAGGGAGCGGTCCGAGCGCATGTTGAAGGCCTGGACGATCTGGGAGAGCGCCAGCACCATGAATGCCAGGGTCTGGCCGCCCTTGAGTTCGCCGGTCATCTTTTCGCCGAGGTAGAACCCGGCCAGCGCCAGCGCGCCGATCATGAAGCCCTGCAGGATGATCTGCAGCCCGAATCCGTGGGCGAAGAGCCCTTCGTTCTTCGGCTTCGGATTCTGTTTCATCACGCCGGCTTCCACCGGTTCGACGCCCAGCGCGACCGCCGGGAGACCGTCGGTGACGAGGTTGATCCACAGCAGCTGCATGGAAAGCAGCGGCGACTTGTGCCAGAGGATCATGGCGGTGAAGACGGTCAGGATCTCGCCGATGTTGGTGCCGAGCAGGAAGCCGACGACCTTCTTGATGTTCGCGTAGATCCCGCGGCCTTCGCGGACCGCTTCGACGATGGTGGCGAAGTTGTCATCCGTCAGGGTCATATCCGCGGCGCCCTTGGCGACGTCGGTGCCGGTGATGCCCATCGCGCAGCCGATATCGGCCGCCTTCAGAGCCGGGGCGTCATTCACGCCGTCGCCGGTCATCGCGACGATCTGGCCCTTGCGCTGCCAGGCCTTGACGATGCGGATCTTGTTTTCCGGTGAAACGCGGGCGTAGACGGAGATGTTTTCCACCTCGCGGTCCAGTTCTTCTTCGGTCATGGCGTCGAGTTCAGGCCCGGTCACGGAGCGGTCGCCCTCGCGCAGGATCCCCAGATCCGCGGCGATGGCGGAAGCCGTCACCACATGGTCGCCGGTGATCATCACCGGGCGGATGCCCGCTTCCTTGCAGACGCCCACGGCATCGCGGACTTCCGGACGCGGCGGGTCGATCATCCCGACGAGGCCCATGAAGGTCAGGCCGGTCTCCAGTTCTTCGGAGGTCGGTTCCTTCGGGACGGCCGGGAGTTCCTTCCAGCCGATCGCCAGGATGCGCAGCGCCTTTTTGCTCATTTCATCATTGATCCGCGCGGCGGTCTGCAGGTCGCCCTTCACGCAGCGGGCGGCCATCACGTCGAAAGCGCCCTTGGTGATGGAGATGTAGCGGCCGTCGATGAGGTTGACGACCGTCATCAGCTTGCGGTCGGAGTCGAACGGCAGCTCGGCCATGCGCGGGTACTGGTTGTTCAGCGAATCCTTCGGCATCCCGTTGCGGTGGGCCGCCAGGACGATGGATGTCTCGGTCGGGTCGCCGATGTGCAGCTCTTCCCGTCCGTTGAAGACCACCGAACCGTCGCAGCACAGCGTCCCGTAGGCCAGGAGCTGTTTGACCGCTTCGGAGTTGTCCGTCGTGATGTCTTCCGGTTCGGCATCGCCGTTCAGGTAGGCCTTGACGAGCTTCATGCGGTTCTGGGTCAGGGTGCCGGTCTTATCTGAGCAGATCACGGACGCGGAGCCGAGGGTCTCGACGGCGGGCAGCCGGCGGATGATGGCGTTCTTTTTCACCATGCGCTGGACGCCGAGGGAAAGGACGATCGTGACGATCGCCGGCAGCCCTTCCGGGATCGCGGAAACCGCCAGCGAGACGGCGGTCATGAAGATCTCCATCACCGGAATGCCGCTGGCCAGACCGACCGCGAAGACGATCGCGCAGGCGGCCAGGGCGATGATGCCGAGGTATTTCCCGAGCTGCGCGAGCTTCAGCTGCAGCGGGGTCTGTCCGTCTTCCTCTCCTTCGAGGAGGTTGGCGATCTTCCCCATCTCCGTGCGCATCCCCGTGGCGGTGACGATGGCGGTGGCGGTCCCGTAGCTGATGGAACAGCCGGAGAAGACCATGTTGGAGCGGTCGCCCAGCGGCGCCTTTTCATCCACGACCGCGTTGGCGTCCTTGTCCGTCGGCAGGGATTCGCCGGTCAGGGCCGATTCTTCGGATTTCAGGCTGACGGAACGGATCAGCCGCGCGTCGGCCGGGACGAAGTCGCCCGCTTCCAGGCGGATGATGTCGCCGGGGACCAGGTCGACCGCGTCGACGACGGTCTCGTGCCCGTCCCGGATCACCCGGGCGTGCGGGGCGGAGAGGCTCTTGAGGGCATCGAGCGCCTTTTCGGCGTTGCCCTCCTGGACCGTCCCCATGATGGCGTTGACGATGACGATGACCAGGATCAGGGCCGGCTCAATAAAGCCTTCCGGGTTCCCTTCGGAGATGGCGATCCCGAAGGAAATGGCCGCGGCCACGATCAGGATCAGGATCATCACGTCCGTGAACTGGTCGATGAAGCGCTGCAGGGCAGTCTTCTTTTTCTTTTCGTTCAGCTTGTTCTGGCCGTATTCCGCGCGCAGTTCGTTCACCCGGGCGGCGGACAGACCGTTCGTCCGGTCCGAACCCAGCTCCTGCACCACTTCTTCGGCACTGCGGTTGTGTGCTGTCATTGTTTTTCTCCTTATATCATTCCCGGAGCCCTTCAGCGGCGGCCCCGGTTTCTGTATTAAACCCGACTAATTAGTATACTAAGGTTTCCGCCGAAATTTATTAGAATCTGGTTAAATTGTGCGGGGGGAGCAAAGCTTCCCCGCACAGCAGGCAGCCGGCAGTAGTCAGCAGGCAGTTGAAAAATGTGACGCTTCGCGCTTCGCTTAGGGGCCGGCTCTCGTTGACTCCGAATGGAGTCATCAGATCCGTCCCCGCTTCTCCCGCCGGGGGCTAGGGACCGCCGAAAAGCGGGGACGGGTTCTCCGGCTCAGTGCTGAGCCTCCGGAAACCGGCCCCTGCGTGGAGCGCCAAAACTGCCTGCTGCCCCCTGCCCCCTGTTTTTCTGGTACAATGGAAATACGAAAGAAAATGATCCCGTTTGGGAACGAAAGGCGGTGTGTGATGGCCCCAAAACGTGTTCTTGTGATG
>CADBKS010000021.1 GCA_902795255.1 uncultured Chloroflexota bacterium | reverse complement strand
CTTCCGTGGGTACGACCAGGCGGCAGCGAAGGCTTCTTGTCTGGCTGGAGGCCATGGTTATTGGCACTTTTGGCATTCCGCTGGGAGTGCTCACGGGGCTTGCGTTTTCGTATGCCCTGGTAACGGGGACAAACGTATACCTTGGCAAGTTTGCCTTAAACTATGAATTTGTCATGGTATTTGACGTGGCCTGGTGGGCAATTTTGATCGCCGTGATACAGGCAGCCTGCATGATCGCTTTTTCTGCCATGGAGTCAGCTGTCAGGGCCGCAAGGATTTCGCCCATCGCGGCCATTCGCGGAAATGAGATGGTTGCAAGTAAGGGGAAGGTTTCTAAAACGCCGTGGCTGATCAAAAAATGTTTTGGGATCGGCGGATGCGTTGCCTGGCAGAATTTCAAACGCGCAAAAACAAAATACCGGGCCACCGTCATCTCCATCATTATCAGCGTGGCACTGGTTCTTGGCATGAGTTTTATCGGTCTTTTATTTGAAATGGGAAAAAAGTTAAACGCTGATGAGTGGCAGTATCAGGTAGAGGTGACCATATCAAAAGAAGCGGATTATGAGAAGCTTTTAGAGATCGCAGGCTGGCCCGGAGTACTTTCCCATAAGATCACGCGGGAAACGCTGATCCTGGAAAAATCCCCCGATACAGAAGCGAAAAAATATCTGTTCATTGATGAAATCCAGAATGTAAAGGGTTTTGAAGAGGTCATCAACGGGTTCCGGGAAGACGGAGATTATTCGATTTTCATCACCGGATCCAATTCCTATCTGCTCAGCGGTGAACTGATCACAAAACTGACCGGGCGCTACCTTGAATTCGAATTATTTCCGCTGAGTTTTGATGAATATATTGGGATGAAAGCTTTTCTCGGAAAACCCGTGCAGGCGGATCTCACCGACGAATTTGATCTGTATGCGGCAGAAGGCGGGTTCCCGAAAGCGCTGCAATTTGAAGGCGAGGATAAAAAGGCATATATCAAAGGAATCATTCAGGAAATCTTTGAAAAAGACATCCGCACGCGTGCAAAGATCCGAAAAGTCTCGGTTTTTGAAACTGTACAGCGATATATCATCAATAACTTCGGCGCAGTGCTGAGCCTGACGAACATTCTGGCTGATCTGAAAAAAAACGGCTGTGAGATCAAGCGGGAAACGCTTTTCCGTTATATAAAAATCCTTGAAAACGCGAAAATCATTTATCCCTGCAGCCGCTTTGACCTGAAATCAAGAAAATCGATATCCGGAGAACAAAAATATTACCTTTCGGACCCCGGCTTTTATTATGCAATGAATACGGATAAACGCATCAATTATGGCCCGGTCATGGAAAATATTGTTTATATTTACGCAAGATCCAAAGGATATGAGATCAGCGTCGGACGGATCGGGAAGCTGGAATGTGATTTTATTCTTCACAAAAACAGTTTTGATTATGCTTATGTGCAGGTCTCAATGACGATCATGAACAGCATTGATACCGAAAATCGTGAATACCGCCCCCTGGAGCAGATCAAAGACAATTATCCGAAATATCTTATCACCAGAAATGATTTTATTCAGCATCGGAACGGTATACAGCATTTCAACATTGCTTCATTTATGAAAAACAATAACATGTTCTGAATATCACGGAAACGGAGAAGCCAATGATCCAATATAACGTCGTTATGGAGCAGCCGGAATCAACGGTCATCGCGGAATACACGCCCCAATGGGGGGAGCCGCCTGCCGCTTATCAGAGTGAAGCGGACCTGGAAGCGGAATTCATTAAGCAGCTCACCGGACAGGGCTATGAATACCTGCCGATCCATACGGAGGACGATCTGCTGCGCAACCTGCGGGCGAAGCTCTCAGAACTGAATCACTATGAATTTTCCGACAGTGAATGGAAGCGCTTCCTGAAGGATCGTCTTGCCAACCCCAACGAGGGGATCGTGGAAAAGACCCGTAAGATCCAGGAGGATCCGGTCCAGGTGCTGAAGCGGGATAACGGTTCCAGCCAAAATATCACACTGATCGATAAAAAACAGGTCCACAACAACAAGCTGCAGGTGATCAACCAGTATGCGGTCTCACAAAAGGATGGGGCAAAATACAACAACCGTTATGATGTAACGATCCTGGTGAACGGCTTCCCGCTGGTCCATATCGAGCTGAAACGCCGCGGCCTGCCGATCCGAGAAGCTTTCAACCAGATCGACCGTTATCAGCGCGATTCCTTCTGGGCAGGGTCCGGGCTCTACGAATATGTCCAGATCTTCGTGATCTCCAACGGCATCAACACCAAATATTATTCCAACACCACCCGTTTCAATGCTGCGGAAGCCGCCAAATCCCAAAAAGCGAAGCAGGGGAAGACCTCCAACAGCTTCGAATTTACTTCCTTCTGGGCAGACGGGAACAACCGGGTCATCCCGGACCTGCGGGATTTCACAAAGACCTTTTTTGCACGGCACACGCTTCTGAACATCCTGACCCGCTACTGCATCTTTACCTCTGAAGATATGCTGCTGGTGATGCGCCCGTATCAGATCACGGCTGCGGAGCGCATCCTGGACCGGATCCGGATCTCCGGAAATTATAAAAAATACGGTACGATCGATGGCGGCGGTTATATCTGGCACACCACCGGTTCCGGAAAGACGCTGACTTCATTCAAAGCCGCCCGACTCGCTTCCCAGATGGAAGGAGTAGACAAAGTCCTTTTTGTGGTGGACCGCAAGGATCTTGACTACCAGACGATGAAGGAATATGACCGTTTTGAAAAAGGGGCAGCCAACTCCAACACCTCCACCGCGGTGCTGAAGCGTCAGCTGGAGAATGACAGCTGCCGGATCATCATCACCACCATCCAGAAGCTTTCCAATTTCGTCACCAGGAATAAGGAGCATGAGGTTTATAACAAACGGGTCGTCATCATCTTCGACGAGTGCCACCGCAGCCAGTTTGGTGATATGCACAGGGAGATCATCGGGAGCTTCAAAAAGTACCACCTTTTCGGGTTCACCGGGACACCGATCTTTGCTGCCAATGCGGGACATGCCAAAAATGTGCAGTTCCAAACGACTGAACAGACCTTCGGGAATGCATTGCATAAATACACGATCGTGGACGCCATCAACGATAAAAATGTCCTGCCCTTCCGGGTGGAATATCATTCGACAATGAAAACCGATGACGCGATCGAGGATGAGGAAGTCTTCAGCATCCAAAAGGAAAGCGCGTATGAGGCCCCCGAACGCATTTCGCTCGTAACGAAGTATATTCTGGATCATTTCGATCGGAAAACCTATCGCGGACAGCGTACCTATACCTTCAGCAGGATGACGAATATCACCGAGGTAGCCTCCGGTGAGAACGGCATGATCAAAGAAGTGCGGGATAAGCAGCGCATCAGCGGGTTCAATTCGATATTGGCGGCCGGTTCGGTAAAGATGGCGAGGATGTATTATGACGAGTTCAAAAAACAGATGGCTGCCGATCCGTCAAAGGCTTTGCGGATCGCTGTCATTTACAGTTACAGCGCCAACGAAGAGGAAGCCGACGGAATCGTGGATGAAGAGAACCCGGAAGACACCTCCGCGCTGGATACCCAGTCCCGGGATTTTCTGGAATCTGCCATTGGTGACTATAACGCGATGTTCCACACTAATTACTCCACCGAAGGCGATAAATTCCAGAATTATTACAAGGATGTTTCCCTGCGCATGAAGAACAAAGAGTTGGATCTGCTGATCGTGGTCAACATGTTCCTGACCGGTTTTGATGCAACCACTTTAAACACGCTGTGGGTGGACAAGAACCTCAAGATGCACGGGCTGATCCAGGCTTTCAGCCGCACCAACCGCATCCTGAACAGCGTCAAAGTTTACGGCAACATCGTCTGCTTCCGCAATCTGCAGAAACAGGTCGATGAAGCCATCGCGCTTTTCGGTGATAAAGAAGCCTCCGGGATCGTGCTGTTCCGTTCCTTCAAAGATTATTACTATGGTTATGGAAATCAGAAAGGATGGGCGGATCTGATCTCACAATTAGAGACGGAATTCCCGCTGTCGGAACCGCAGATCCTCGGCGAACAGCGGAAAAAGGACTTTCTGAAGCTTTTCGGCAATATCCTGAGACTTCGGAATGTTCTGCAGTCTTTTGATGAATTTGAAGGGAAAAAAATACTGAGTGAAGACCAGTTTTACGAGTACATCGACCGTTATCAGACTGTCCGTCCGCCGGTCGGCGTTCATGACAGCGAAGACATTTCCGATGATGTGGTCTTTGAGATCGAACTGCTGAAACAGATCGAGGTCAATATCGACTACATTCTGATGCTCGTCCAGAAATATCATGACGAACAGTGCCAGGATTACCGGATCGTCGTCAAAGTCCTGAGAGCGGTCAATGCCTCTCCGGAACTGCGGAGCAAAAAAGACCTGATCGAAAACTTCATTGCCAGTGCGAACCACATGGATGATGTACAGGAGGAATGGAAGAACTATATCGCCCGGAAGAAGGAGGAGGAGCTGCAGAAGATCATCACTGAGGAAAAACTGAAACCGGAAGAGACCCGTAAATTTATGGATGAGGCTTTCCGTTCCGGTGAGGTGAAGACCAGCGGGACCGATATCACCGCCATCCTGCCGCCAATGTCACCATTCGGGAAAGGACGTGCAGAAAAGAAACAGACCGTTATCGAAAAACTGCTGGCCTTTTTCGAGCGTTTCTTCGGCATCAGTTGAATTCAGTAGAAAACAGGAATCCGCCGCATCAATTGAGGCGGATTCCTGTTTTTAATGTTCAAGTCACAAATATTATTTTGCCCACCAGGCGTCTCGGCCGCCGCAAACTTTACCCCCGCCCGCTTTGAAATGGAAGGTCACGCCGAATTCTTTGCAGCGGTTGACCAGCGGCTGCAGCTCCTTTCCGCCGATGATCCAGAGCAGACCGCCGTACTCCCTTTTATCGATGATCTCAACACCGGAAGCGGCCAGCAGTCCGGAAAGAGTGTCTGCTGCCGGAAGTCCGGCCGATTCCCGGCCGGCAGCAGGCGGTTCCTTCTGTTCGGCAGCATCCGGGACATAAGCTTCAGCCGGTCCCTGCACATCGGAATTTTCCGTGCTGCCGTCTTCCGGATCCTCTGCCGGGGATACGGTGCTTTTCAGAAAATACTGCGGGAATTTCATGCCTTTATTATGATCCAGGATCAGATCCCGGATCGTTTCAAATGCCTCTCCGCGGATGACCGTAAAACTTCCCGGCTTCAGATCGTAATCAACAGGGTGATCCAGTTCAATGATGTTTGTGATACCGGTAGAATACGCTGATTTCCACCGGCTGTCTTCAATACTCATATAAAACGGATCCTCCGGATCGATTTTATAGGGAAGTTCACATACCTGTCCGACCGCAAAGATCTTACCGCCGTATTGATCATAATTTTTTAATGCGGAGGCCAATTCTTTCGGGAGTTTGGGATATTTTTTTGTTTTTTTCTGTTCTTCCTGCAATTTGATGATGGTTTTTTTTGTATCTTTTGTGAGCGCAAAAAAGACAATATCTCCTTCTTGCGTTTCCCCCGGGGATGCCCATTGCACTTCCGGCTCATGCAGGACTGCCTCATGCCTGAAATATCCCGTATATTTGATATCTGCCCATGCTTTATCCAGCGAATCAGGGAAGGAATTATTGCTGATAAAGGCACCGACCCGGTGAGTGTGTTCGGATGCTTTCCTTGCGTTCATTTTTCTGCGGGTCTTGTCCTTCTCATTTGCCGCTTTTTCATATTCCTTCAATTCATCCGGATCATGGCGCATGAATCCTGCCTGTTTCATGGAGAACCAGACTCCTGACCTTGTCGATTGAAGGTCAAGAAATATTGTTTCAATATCCGGATATTGCGCTGCCAGCTCCAAAGCTTCTATCCCGGTCATTTTTCTGAGTTCCTGCCCGTCCAAAATCACGCTTGGGTAAGCATCCTTTGTTGAAAACAGGAACATGGCATGATCGATGCTGTATCTGGGATCCTTTTTGATCGGGTAAAAATCGATCGTTTTTTTCACTCTTGATTTGATATTTTCCCCTAATAAATAAACTTCGGTTTTTGACAGTTGGTACAGCAGCCTTATTTTGTTGGTTTTTGTCGGATTGACCATGCATTTATCGCGGTAATCGATAAGCCTGTCATTTTCAAAAGGGATGGGATTTTCGATTTTGTATTGGAGTTTATAGGTCGCTGTTTCGTAAAACTTACAGAAAAAGTCATTAAATTCAGCCCCGGATGTTTCTTTGGGATCCGGAATCGTTTTCGCGCAATGGTCGATCCTCATGCCGATCTGATCCAGTGCGTCTTCTATTTTCGTGAAAATTCTGCCTTTTTCCTGCGGACTGTAAAAGACGGCTTTTCCGGCCCGGTCGCCTTCCCGATGGCGGCGGCTCAGCAGCCACCATAGATCGAATTCCGCAAAATCAATTCCCTGGCCCAACACATAAAGATCTCCATAGATAAAATAATCGGCCCAGGAATCAAAACGGATCAAATTCGATTTCTGCCTATTCATCTCGTTGGCCACCAGTTCATAAACAAGCCTTCCGTATTCCTCATGGGTCAGGATCATGGATGCCGGTTCACGGACTTCACCGTGAATATGCCATATATCCATATCGTGGGAGCCATTCGAAATGCGGTTGAAGGTATTCAGCAAACGAACGGAATCCGGCTGTTTTTCATCAGGCACATAGCTGTCCGCAGTCGTATATGCATGTTTTTCTTTCACGTCCGATGGAACATAGGATGGATCCAGTGCATTTTCCAGCTCATAGGTGTAGTTTGTGGTCAGAACGGCATCAAAAGGTATCCGGAGGAGGTCCTTCAGCAGATAATTATCAATATATTTGAATTCTCTTCCGAAGAGCTCTGCGTATTTTGCCCAGCGATCTTTCTCATTTTCATCCGTCGTGACCGTTGCACGGATGGAATAATTCATATCCTTATCCGAATCCAGGATCCCGTCATCTTTCGTTAATCGTAAAATCGCATTCAGCCAGGTATTGGTATCCCCCATGCAGCGGTTCAGCCCGTTGCCGACCAGGAGAACGGCAGGACGTTTTTTCGTTATATCAAAAACTTTCGGCTCTGTACAGTTCATGGTTTATTCCTCAGGCCTCGGGATGCTCGTCAGCGGGTACGATTTTATAATATGCGCTGATGAGATCCGGGATGGACTTTACAAAACGAAGATCATTTTCGTGATAAAACCCGGGATCATCCGGATCACCGAGCAGGGTACTGATCTGTTTCAGATGGATTTCATTATCGCCGATGGTCGGGTGGATTCGGACTTCCTTAAGCGTTGTGCGGGTCAACTCTGCGGTTTCTTTTGCATCGCCCGTATACAGAGCATCATAAAGCTCCTTTGTTTTTTCATAGGGCGCGTGAACAAAGCCTTCGGTCCGCATATAAGCCTGCCAGCGGATATGCTCCCAGTTGGCAAATCGTTCCAGCTCATCCCGGGATACAAGCGTATCGAAAACCCTTCTTGACTCCTCCGGGTCATACGGTTCCGAATCGATCCGCTTTACTGCTTTTACATTTTTCATGAAATGAAGCTTGTACAAAGCATGAAGACCTGCCGCCTGATTGGCATTTTTCTCGGACTGCGGGAGATATTCATATCCTTCCGAGATTTTCCCCTCAAGACCGTTGCGCTTCATGTAGATTTTACGCGCCTCAACAGCCATCTTTTCCAGTTCTGACTCACTGATCCGGTCCGGTCCGTAAATATCCTCATCACTTCCAAACCACCTGAAACATCTGAAAACGGAACGGTCATCATCAGCGGTATTATCAGTGGTAAAAAGTTTCAGATTTTCATTGTCACGGATCCGGACATGGATCTCCGGAGGAACGATCGATCGATCGCTTAGATAGCGCTCCCGCATGATCAGACGGTAAATATTCAGTGCGCAGCTCATGGACGCAGAATCGTCACCGAGAGAAACCACAATAAACCGGCAATGGACAAGGCTGCGGATGATCCTGTCAAATTCCTGACCTTTTGTTTCCGCTGAATAGTAATAGATCGGGGCATCTTTGTTGAGCTGAACACCTCCGTTTCCCGGCTGCTCGAATCCGCCGTTATGGCGTAGATCAACGCCAAGTTCCGGACATTCAGAAAGCAGGCTCCGGCCGTTTTCGATCCCTCTCCGGGAGACCACATGCACATGTGTATCCGTGTTCGGGAAACAGCCGGCCCAGGAGATCGCCTTCAGTATTTCCTGCCCCATGCGTCCGAATCCGACGATCAGAATATCCAGTTTTTCTGTCCCGGCATCACAAAGTTTATACAACGGTTCATCGTGAAGAAGTCTGAAGGCAATGCGTTTGTATTCATCGATCACCATCTGATTATAAAGAAGCGGTTTTTTTGACCCGCGCTTCATCAGATTATCCATGATCGTCGCAGCTTCCGGATGGCCGGATACCGTATAAAGTCTGATCGTTTTTTTGCTTTCATCTGTCAGTTCATCTGAAAAGACTTTGAAAAGATTCCATTCAAGCAATCCGGACGGCAGATGTTTCCGGAGAAATTGATGCGTGGCTGACCGCGATTGTTTTTCTTCGCGTTTTTCCAGTGCCTGAATGATCTCGACAGATTTTTGCAGGTTCCTTTCTTCATCCTCCCCCATTTCCATAATGGTCAGATTCTTTTTTTGCATCTGTTTCAGCAGCTGGGTTTCACTCTGCCCTGTAAATATCATGTTCCGTGAGCTTTCTTCGTCAAAGCTTTCTTTATCCGCATCCTCTGCGTTGCAGAATATCAGGATTCTTCCATTGGGATCAATTCTTTGTGCGTATGCTTTTGTTTTATCGGTCAGGTCGGAAAACAGGATAATTTCCCGATTTCCCCGAAAGATGGTATAGCGGAACCAGCTGAAAACTTTAAGAAAATAAATCAGGATCGTGCCGAATGCTGTTAGCGGCATTAGTAAATGGAGCAAAATTGTGTAGATCCGCCAGAAGGAGATCGATCCGAGATGTTCTGAAAACAGAGAGTAATCCACATTAGCGACGGCAGATTCCAGCACGTAAAAAGCTGCATAGAGCGGCTTATAAATAACAGAACCTTCTTTGACCAGCGGCAGGACGGCGATCCACATGGATATTGCGGTCACCATAAGAATGATCAGCATAAAAGACTGCCACGGGATCCGGTCCTCTTTTTTCATGGCAATTGCGTATATGGTTCCGAATGCGAATACAGCTGCGGAAATACAAAGGAAAACAATGAACATATCTGTCTCCTGAAAAAAGGCTTGTCAGGAATCATTATATCAGGATATGAGGTAAATACACGGTAATTGACATATTGCGAAAACGTCCCGGATATAACCGTTTTGTCCGGAATGAAGCGTCAGGCTGACCGGCCGGGCTGCACGCTGCGGGGATCCTGTTGTCAGTTTGAAGGCGGGGATGGGGCGGAGGGAACGTATAATTGATTAGCGGAGGATTGCCATTATGACGGATCTTGAAGAGGCAAGGGCTTATTTTGCGAAGGACCGGTATGCGTCTGAGGTTACCGGCGTGGTGATCGAAGCTGTTGGGCCGCATTATGCCAAATGCAGCCTGCGGATCGATGAGCGGCACCTGAACGCGCTGGATTTTCTGATGGGCGGTGTCGTCTACACGATGGCGGACCTGACGTTTGCGGTAGCGACAAACTTCCGGGCGGAGCGTCCGACGGTCACAAATACCGCGCAGGTCTCCTATCTCAACCCGCTGGCCGGGAAAACGGTTTACAGCGAAAGCCGGCTGCTCAAGGACGGCAAGCGGGTCTGTTTCTATGAGATCCGTATCTGGGACGATACCGGACGGGATATCGCCGTGGTCCAGATGAACGGCGTGCATCTGTAGTCCGGCCGCTCAGCACAGTACGACCGTCAGCCGCTGACTGCGGGCCCGCTGAATGAAGAGCCGCGGGTGTACAAATCCCCCGCACGGCAAATGGGGACGGAGCTCCGGTTCCGCAACATAAAGGTATGGGACGCCAACCCGATGCGGGGCAGGACCCTCGCTTTTGACTGCCATTGCACAACAAGGTGCCTCTTTACAGCGGAATAAAGGGCACGCGAACGGCGATAAATTACAAACAGGAAGAGGTTTTTAGATTTTGGAACAGGAACATATCAATAAGATCGGACAGGACTTCACACTTTTCGGACTGCTGAAATTCAGTTTTCCCTCGATCCTGAACAATTTTTTCTCACAGTTATTCAAGACACTTGATGACGGGCTGTTCGTCTCCCGGTTTGTCGGGAAAACGGCGCTGGCCGGCATCAACATCCTCAATCCGGTGCACTTTTTCCAGTTTTCGCTGAACAATCTGTTTGCGGTCGGTGCACCGAACCTTTCTTCACGCAAAATGGGGGAGGGCGACCAGCAGGAGGCAAAGCGGATCTTTACCCGGGTCTCGATCTCCGCGTTCGGACTGGGGTTCCTTTTCGCGCTTCTCGTCAATGTCTTTGCCGGTCCGCTGCTTCAATTCCTCAAGGCGGATGAGACGCTTACCGGTTACGCGCTGATCTCGCTGCGGACGGTATTCCTGATCACGCCGGTCTCGCTGCTCAATGCCGTGTTTAACGCATATTTCTCGACTGCGGGCAAACCGTCCATGGGGCTGGTCTGTTCGCTGGTCAACGGGACGATCAACATCACGCTGGATGTGATCCTGGTGGTCGTGATGCGGATCGGTGTCCTCGGCGCCTGTATTTCGACCGTGGCCGGGGAAGCGGTGATCTTTGTGATCGGGCTTGTCTTTTTCCTCGACAAGCGCAATGAGATCCATTTTGTCGCTCCGGAGGGTAAGATCCTTTCTACGACGGTCCAGTCCTGGAAAAACGGCCTGCCGCAGTTCATCAATACGCTTTCGCTTTCGCTCTCCGCGCTGGTCATGAATTATCAGCTGCTGAAGTATGTCGGCAATGACGGGATCGCGGCGAATTCCATCGTCTCGGATCTGCTGCGCATCCTGACCTCTCTTTTCTTCGGCTATACGCTCTGCGTGGGGCCGATCATCTCCTATAATTACGGTGCGCATAACCGGGAGCGGCTGCGCAGGCTGCTGAAACAGAACGCTCTGATCTGGGCGGGATGCTCGGTGGTGCTGACGACCGCGGGGCTGCTCTGCCGGAAGCCTTTTATTTCGATCTTTATCAACGCCAACGATAACTCCGAGGTGTTTTATTCCCTGACCTATTACGGGCTGACGATGCAGTATCTTTCCCTGCCGTTTTTCTCCGGGTGCGTACTGATCCCGCGGATGCTGACGGCGGTGAACCAGATCCGTGCCTCCATGACGGTCGCGATCATCCGCAATGTCGTGCTGCGGATCGCGTGCATCCTGACGGTGCCGCTCATTTTCGGGTACCGCGGCGTCTGGATCGCCGGGCTGATCTGTGAGTTCCTGGCCTGCTGCGTGGATGTTTTTGTGCTGAACCGGCACGCGGTCAGTTTCGGCTTTGACCGGCCTTTCGGGCTCATGAGCCTGAAAAAAAGCGGGAGCAGCGCGGCATGACGAAACGCATCATTCTGTTCGGCAGTCAGATCACGACCGGCGGTGCCCAGCGCGTGCTTCTGGATCAGGCACAGTGGTTCCGGGATCATGGTTGGGATGCACGGGCTGTCTTTTTCTATGACAAGGACGGCCTGCTCGGGGAATGGGCCTCCCGTTATCCCTTCCCGCTCACGGTGCTTTCGGTTTATCAGCGCGGCGCCGGGCTCGGGAAAAATTTCGGCGGGATCCTTCACGGTTTTTTTCAGCTGATCCGGGTCCTTTCTGAACTGAAACCCGATGTTATCGAATGCTTTACCCATGATGCCGATACACTGGGGATCCCGGCGGCATGGCTTGCGGGGGTGAAGGGCCGCTTCGGTTCACACCACGGTCAGTTTGCCGGTCAGTCCGCTGCCACCCGTTCGCTGCATACGCGGATCATCAACAGTTCGCTTACGAAAAAGCTGGTCTGTGTCTCCGCGCGGGCCGAACAGCAGGCGCTCTCGGAAGGGATCGATCCTGAAAAGATCTCCGTGATCTTCAACGGGGTCCGGCCGGTCGAAACGGATCCCGGTCTCCGTTCGGAAGTCCGCCGGGAGCTCGGGCTGACGGATCAGGATGTGATGATCCTGAATGTCGGCCGTCTGGTTCCGGAGAAGGCCCAGCAGCATCTGGTGACGGCCGCATCGCGCCTTGCGGATGACAGCCGGCTGCACTTTTTTATCGCCGGGGAAGGTCCCTGCCGGGAAGGCCTGGAACAACAGATCCGAGATGCGGGCCTGGAGAACCGTTTCCGGCTGCTTGGGAACCGTTCGGATGTAGACCGGCTGCTGAACGCGGCGGATCTTTTTGTCCTGTATTCGGATACCGAAGGGATGCCGGTCTCCCTGATGGAGGCCATGAGCGCCGGACTTCCCTCCGTGGCTTCTGCCCTGGAAGGGATCGCGCAGCTGATCCCGGATGAACGGTACGGAACGCTCATACGCCCGGGCGAACCGGAACTGCTCGCGGAAACCATCCGGTACGTTCTTTCGGATCCCGAACGCATGTCCGGGCAGGGCAGGGCGGCCGCGGACCGCATCCGCTCCTCCTTCTCTCTTGACGCCTCCTGCGCGGCGTATGAGAAACTTTTTACGGAATAAAATATCGGAGATCCGGATCGGGGAACGGCCCTGCGGCCATTCAAATCCTGAATCCTACACCGCCTGTTCCCGATCCTTCCCGATAGAGTATAATTGAAGCAATTATTTGAAAAAACCGAGGAAGATTATGGCTGAAGAAAAACTCACTTCCCAGAAGGAAAACTTCTCTGAATGGTATAACCAGGTCGTGCTGCGTGCCGATCTTGCGGATTATTCCCCTGTCCGCGGCTGTATGGTCGTCAAACCTTACGGCTGGGCCCTGTGGGAAAACATCAAGGCGGACCTTGACCGCCGTTTCAAGGAGACCGGCCATGTCAACGCCGCGTTTCCGATGCTGATCCCGATGTCCTTTTTTGAAAAGGAAAAGGATCATGTGGAGGGTTTTTCTCCGGAACTGGCAGTCGTGACCCATGGCGGCGGGCAGGAGCTCGAGGAACCGCTGGCGGTCCGTCCGACTTCCGAGACCATCATCGGCTACATGTATGCCAAATGGATCAAGAGCTGGCGCGACCTGCCGGTGAAGATCAACCAGTGGGCCAACGTGATGCGCTGGGAAATGCGTCCGCGCCTGTTCCTGCGCACGGCCGAATTCTACTGGCAGGAAGGCCACACCGCCCACGCCACTTATGAGGAAGCACAGGAAGAGACCCTGCAGATGCTCAATGTTTACGCGGATTTTGCCCGTAACATGGCCGCGATCCCGGTGCTGAAGGGTGTCAAGAGTGAGACCGAAAAATTCCCGGGCGCCGTCAACACCTACTCCATTGAGGCGATGATGGGCGACACCAAAGCGCTGCAGGCCGGTACTTCCCACAACCTCGGGCAGAACTTCGCCAAAGCCTTTGACATCAAGTATCTTTCCCCGAACAACACGCTGGAATACTGCTGGACGACCTCCTGGGGCGTGTCCACCCGCCTGATCGGCGCCATCATCATGGCGCACGGCGATGACAACGGACTCGTGCTGCCGCCGCGGCTGGCTCCTTACCAGATCGTGATCGTCCCGATCTTCAAAAACGACGCGGAAAAGTCCGTTGTGATGGAATGCGTCGATAAGGTCATGGCCCAGCTGAAGGAATTCCGCATCAAGCTTGATGACCGGACCGAACTGACTCCGGGCTTCAAGTACCATGAATGGGAACTCCGCGGTGTGCCGCTCCGCCTGGAGATCGGTCCGAAGGATGTGGAAAAGAATTCCGTCATGGCTGCCCGCCGCGACATTCCGGGCAAACCGGGCAAATCCTTCCTCTCCCAGGACAACCTGGCCGATCAGGTCCGCGACCTGCTCGATGAGATCCAGAACGGCATCCTTACCAAAGCCGAAAAGTTCCGCGATGAGAACATCCATGAGGCAAAGACCTATGACGAGCTCAAGGGCATCGTCGAAAACGGCTGGGCGGAAGCCTGGTGGTGCGGTTCGGCTGAATGCGAAGCGAAGATCAAGGCCGATACCAAAGCCACGACCCGCTGCATGAATTTTGAACACCAGCACGGACACGGCAAGTGTGTCTGCTGCGGTGCCGATGCCGAGAAGAAGATCTATTTCTCCAAGGCTTACTAAACCGGCAGCCCGGAGGAGGTCCCTCCGGACGAAAGTCTGCTGTAAAAATAAAGGGCTGTGCCGAAACGCACAGCCCTTATATAAAAAAGCTGGATTAAACTTCTGATTTCCCGATATGCCTGCCGTAAACCTGCTGCAACTCCGCATTGAGCTCAACGATCTGCTGTGGAACTTCACGGATCCTCCGGCTTTCCGGAAGACCCTGCTGGATCTGCTGGAAAAGTTCGCCTATACGGCTTACCGCTCCGAGTCGAAGACCCAGTCGGTTTCCACCCGTCCGCAGCTGCAGGTCTCACTGATCCTGCTGCGGGAGATGGACCTGGTGCTGATCCCCGCGATCCGGGAGCAGCCGCAGGCAGCGCTGGCGATCTGCGACCTGCTCTGGAATGATGAAAACATCGATGTCTGCCTGATCGCTTCCCGGATGCTGGGGGAGATCCCGATCGAGCATGCGGACCTGGTCCTGGACCGGGCCGGGGAGTGGGCGCTTCACGGGGTGCGTCACATGACCGCGCGGACACTGCTGAAGAACGCCTCCGCGCTGATCATGCGCAATGACCCGGAGATCCTGCTGCGGAAGGTCCGCCGCTGGTACGTCGACCCCCGTGAGGAACAGAACTTCCTGTGTCTGGAGGGGATGGCGATCCTTGTTGAGGATAATTCCTTTGAGAATCTGCCCGCGATCTTCACCCTGGTCGAAGCACTGATGGGCGAAGCGACCATGGATACGCAAAAGAGTCTTGAGGAACTTTTCCGCGTGCTTTACCGGCGCACGCCGAACGAGACCGTTTATGTGATCCGGCAGTGCCTGAAGAGCGATCCGAATGTGACCGCCCAGCGGGTCATCCGCCATGTGATCCCGGATTTCGCTGAAAATGTCCGGAAGTCCCTGAATGACGAGCTGCGCAATGCAGCCCGCAAAACCAAACGCGTTCCCGAGAAAAAATAACCGTCGGAGCCCTTCTCCGGCATTCTGCATATATCTGATCTCTGACCCGCGCAGATCCGGCTTGCCCGGATCCGGCGTCCGATCCCTGACCGGCTGCAGGCCCCGTTTTTTTTGTTTCCCAAATTGCAATTAGTCTTAAGTAACTATTTCCTTTTCTCCTCTTGACAAATGAAGTTAGCAAGCATAAACTATCTTAGTTAGAAAAAGCTAATTAAAATTAGCTGAAGATAACGAAGAAGGAGGACAGATAATGATGCCGCTCATGCTTGTGGAACCCGGAGAGGAAAATATCATCCGAAAGGTCGGCGGAAATCCGGAAATGAAGAAGCATCTGGAGGACCTTGGCTTCGTCGCAGGAGGAACCGTTACAGTCGTTTCCGAGATCAACGGAAACCTGATCGTCAATGTCAAAGAAAGCCGTGTCGCGATCAGCCGCGAAATGGCCGGGAAAATCATGGTTTAGAAGGAGTACACAGCAATTATGTATACACTCAGAGATGCAAAAATCGGCTCTACCGTGAAAGTTGTGAAGCTTCACGGCCAGGGTGCAGTGAAACGGCGGATCATGGATATGGGTATCACCCGCGGGACCGAGATCTACATCCGCAAAGTCGCCCCGCTGGGCGATCCGGTCGAAGTGACTGTCCGCGGATATGAACTGAGTCTGCGCAAGGCTGACGCGGAAATGGTTGAGATCGAGGAATAAGGGAGGATCAATATGGCAAAAAGCATCCGTATCGCCCTTGCGGGCAATCCGAACAGCGGTAAAACGACACTTTTCAACGCGCTGACCGGTTCCAACCAGTTCGTCGGGAACTGGCCCGGCGTGACCGTTGAGAAGAAGGAAGGCCGCCTGAAGAATCACAAGGAAGTCACGGTCACGGACCTCCCGGGCATTTATTCGCTTTCCCCGTATACGCTCGAAGAAGTCGTCGCCCGGAATTACCTGATCGATGAACGCCCCGATGTCATCCTGAACATTGTGGACGCCACCAACCTGGAGCGCAACCTTTACCTGACCACCCAGCTGATGGAGATCGGCATTCCGGTCGTGATCGCGCTGAACATGATGGATGTTATCCGCAAAAACGGCGACAGCATCAATGTCCAGCAGCTGAGCAATGCGCTCGGCTGCAAGGTCGTGGAGATCTCCGCCCTGAAAAACCAGGGAATCGAAGAAGCTGCCCAGGCCGCGATCAACGCTGCCGGGACGAGATCCGTCCCGAAGCATACCTTCTCCGGTGTGGTCGACCACGCACTCGGCCATATTGAGGAAGTCGCCGTACATGACCTGCCGGAAGAACAGCAGCGCTGGTACGCCATCAAGCTTTTCGAACGGGATGAAAAAGTCCTGGAAAAGCTGCATATCTCCCAGGATGTCATGAACCATATCGAAAATGATATCCGCGCGGCCGAAAAGGAACTGGATGACGATGCCGAAAGCATCATCACTAATGACCGTTATGTCTGGATCGCCGGGATCCTGAAGGGCAGCTACAAAAAAGCAAAGGCGGGTGAACTTTCCGTCTCCGATAAGATCGATAAGATCGTCACGAACCGCATTCTCGGTCTGCCGATCTTCGCTCTGGTCATGTTCCTGGTCTACTGGATCGCCATGGGCCCGTTCGGGACTTTCCTGACGGACTGGACCAATGATGTTCTGGGCGCCCAGTGGCTGCAGGAAGGTTCCCGCACCATTATGCAGAATCTCGGTGCAGCCGACTGGCTCACCGGTCTGGTCGCGGACGGCATTTTCGCCGGTGTCGGCGCTGTGCTCGGTTTTGTCCCGCAGATGCTCGTCCTCTTCCTGCTGCTGTGCATTCTTGAAGACTGCGGCTATATGGCCCGTATCGCTTTCATCATGGACCGGATCTTCCGCCGCTTCGGCCTCTCAGGCAAGTCCTTCATCCCGATGCTGGTCGGCATGGGCTGCGGTGTCCCGGGGGTCATGGCTTCCCGTACGATTGAAAATGAACGTGACCGCCGTATGACGATCATGACCACCACCTTCATCCCCTGCGGGGCGAAAATGCCGATCATCGGCCTGATCGCCGGTGCGCTTTTCGGCCGCAGCGGCCTGATCGCCACCAGCGCTTACTTCATCGGGATCGCGGCGATCGTCATCTCCGGTATCATGCTGAAGAAGACAAAGATGTTTGCCGGCGATCCGGCGCCGTTCGTCATGGAACTGCCTCCGTATCATTTCCCGTCCATCACCAATGTCCTGCGCGGGACCTGGGAACGCGGCTGGTCCTTTATCAAGCGTGCCGGCACCGTCATCGTGCTCAGCTCCATCGTGATCTGGTTCCTTTCGAACTTCGGTTCCGTCAACGGCCGCTTCGGTATGGTTGCTGATCTTTTCGAGAACGAGGAAGTGGCCACGGATGAATATATTGCCTCTCTGGCTGACCGCATGAACATTCCTGAAGAAGAAGTCACGCCGATGGATGCCTCGGTCCTGGCTGCGGTCGGCAATGTCGCCGCCCCGATCTTCCGTCCGCTGGGCTTCGGCTCCTGGAGACCGACGGTCGCTACCGTGACCGGCCTGGTCGCAAAGGAAGAGGTCGTCGGTACCTTCGCTGTCCTGTATAACTACGATGACAAGGGTGGTGAGGA
Organism: uncultured Chloroflexota bacterium; assembly: GCA_902795255.1. The sequence continues at coordinate 5,211 of CADBKS010000021.1, read as the reverse complement.
TGAACTTACCGAGGAAGGTGAACAGATCTGGCCGCAGGTCCGCGCTGATTTCGAAAAGATCTCCGGCGGACATGGCAAGCTGGCTGCCTATGCCTTCATGATCTTCAACCTGCTGTGCGCTCCCTGCTTTGCCGCGATCGGCGCGATCCGCCGCGAAATGAACAACAGTAAGTGGACCTGGTTCGCGATCACATATCAGTGTGTCTTCGCCTACGTGATCGGCCTGGCCGTCTTCCAGATCGGCAGAGTCTTTGCCGGCGGCATGAACACGATCGGTCTGATCTGCGCAGTCGTGATCGTCGGGGCCATGATCTTCCAGCTGTTCCGCCCTTATAAAGAAGCCGAAACGCTGACAGTCAGATAATTAGATTGTGAACCGCCCCTGCCGTCTGCGGCAGGGGCGCCTCATCAGGAGGAATAAAGATGTCTGCATGGTTATCGGAAAATCTGGTGAATATCGTCATCATTGCCGTGCTGGTGCTGGTGGTTTTTCTTCTGGTCCGCGGCATGATCCGGGACCGGAAAGCCGGTAAGTCGTCCTGCGGCGGAAACTGCGCGTCCTGCGGGATGTGCGCCGGCCACGCGGCCGTGCGCAATGACCTGCCCGGCAGCAGTGATCAGCTGGTCCGGACCCGTGTCACCGTGGAAGGCATGATGTGCGGTATGTGTGAAGCGCATATCAACGATGCCGTCCGGAAAGCGATCCCGGTCAAAAAGGTAAGCTCATCCCATACAAAAGGGGAAACGCTGATCATCACCGAAGGAAGGCCGGACGTGGAAGCGATCCGCAGTGCGATCAATGGGACCGGTTATACCGTAGTCTCATTGGTAAGTTCTCCTGAAATTGAAAAGAAGACACTTCATCCGAATTTCGGATGAGCGCAGCGCTTTTTCACACAGATCATCAGGCTGCTTCGGGCAGCACACCGCCAACTCCCTGCCGGTTTTTCAATTGCCGGCAGGGAGCTTTATTTCATATGGCACTTTGTCATGTGATTAATGACACTTGATGGTTACAAACGTTTGCAATAAAATTTTCTATCTCAGGATCATGTCACCGATCCGTATTTTTGATGCTTATCTTACGATTATCAAGGATTGAAACTGAATGAACGAACCAATGATCACGGCCCATTCCGGATGTGAGGGTACCGAACGGGATTCCATGGAATCCATCGATAAAGCACTTGAACTGGGCGCCGAAGCGATCGAAGTGGATGTACGTGTCGATCAGGCTGGGACGCTGCGGATCTCCCATAATGCCGTTTCGCAGGAAGAATATCTCGAGAAACCGACGCTTTCCGAAGTTCTGTACCGCATCAGGGGGACAGGTCTGGCGGTCAATTTTGACCTCAAGGAGCAGCAGACGCTTTATAAGGTGCTGGATGAAACTGCCGGCCGGGGGTTCCCCCGTGAACGTCTGATCTTTTCCGGCTGCACTTCTCCGGAACAGCTGGCCCGTGACCCGCTGCTGACGGAAAAGGCGCAGTTTTTCCTGAATCTGGAGGAGGTCCTGAAGTTTGTTTATCTGCACTTCAGCCCCGATTTTGAATTCAGCCGCTTCACCGAACTGATGACGGAATCGTGGAAGGTGGTCGGAAAAGACGGGAATGAGATCCCGGAAAAGGCGGCTGACGCGGCGGTACTGCTTTACGGGCAGCTGCGTGCTTCGGCGGCGAACCTGCCGAAGGGGATGGTCGGCTCCATGATGACAGAAAAACTGAAGCAGGCCGGGGTGCCGCTTTCGGTCTGGACGGTCGATGAAGCGGACTGTGTCCGGCAGTGCCTGGAATACGGTGTACACAACATCACGGCCCGCCGGGTCGAACAGGCGATGGCGATCCGGAAGTCTTATAAAAAGGAACAGTGAGCGGAACCCGGCAGCCGATTCTCGTGATTTTTGTCCTATTGAGAATTGGCTGTGTTCGTGTTAAAATCGAATAACTTTACAAAGTTATTTTCTGAACAGCTTCCAGATTTTATAAAGAGGAGTTTGCTATGGAGGAAAACAAAACAGCGAATCATCCGGAAGAGAATGAACGGAATGTCAACCCGTATTCCGCGAAGGCTGTCCGCCGGGCTCTGGGGAGAAAACGGATCGGGGAGCTTCTGATCCTCTTCGTTTTCATGCTTTTCTTCTACGGCCCGCTGCTTCATGCAGTGATGCTGGCTTTTGCGAACGTTTATGCGGCAGGGGATGTGCTCCCGTCAGAATGGGGCTTCCAGTGGTGGGGCTATGTTCTGAATCAGCAGAACGTCCCGCGGTCGATCCTGAACTCGTTCCTTTTCGCGTTTGCCTCGACCGGCCTTTCCATGCTGATCTGCATTCCGGCAGCTTATGTTCTTGCGCGTTTCAAGTTCAAGGGCCGCAAGCTGATCATGTTCTCATTCCTTCTTGGCAATGCCTTCCCGAAGATCGGGATGTACACCGCTATCGGTATCATTTACTATAAGATCGGCCTCATGGGCACGTTCCTCGGTGTCCTGCTGATCCATATGCTGGGGACGACGATGGAAATGATCTGGCTGCCGGCCGGGTCCTTCCGCAGTGTTCCTCGGCACCAGGAGGAGGCTGCCCGGGATGCCGGTGCCGGTCCGGTCCGGACCTTCTTTGCCGTGACGCTTCCGATCGCCTGGCCGGGGATCGTGGTGGCTGCGATGCACGCATTCATCGGTTCCCTCGGTGAGTCCGTCGGTACGCTGCTCGTCGGCCTGCCCCAGTGGCGTACGATGATGACGGAAATGTATGGCGTGATCCTTGACTTCCCGGCCACTGCCGGTGCGGTGTTCGCGATCATTATCGTGATCCCGAACATGGTCCTGCTGTGGATCATGCGGAAATATGTCAGCGCCGATACGATGGCTAAAGGTTTCAAGATGGGATAATCCCTTTGGAGAGATAATATGGACGATACGATCAAACTCAGTGTTATTAACATGACCAAGCTGTATGGCAACGGCGACGGTGTCAAAAACATCGACCTGGACGTACATACCGGTGAACTGGTGACCCTGCTGGGGCCTTCCGGCTGCGGCAAGACCACGATCCTGCGGACGATCGGCGGTTTCATTGACCTGACCGACGGTGATATCACGATCGACGGCAAGTCGATCATCGCCCTGCCCCCTGAAAAGCGCCCGACCTCCATGGTGTTCCAGAGCTATAACCTGTGGCCGCATATGACGGTGCATGACAACCTGGAATTCGGCCTGAAACTGCGAAAGATCCCGAAGGATATCCGCGAACAGAAGATCGCCGAAGGTCTTGCCCTGGTCAAGATGAACGGATTTGAGAAGAAATACCCCGGTCAGATGTCCGGCGGTCAGCAGCAGCGAATTGCGATCGCGCGTTCGCTGATCCTGGAGCCGGAAGTGCTGCTGCTGGATGAACCGTTCTCCGCGCTGGACGCGAAGATCCGCATGGAGATGCGCGAGGAACTGCGCAAGATTCAGACCGACCTGAACATCACGGTCATCTTCGTGACGCATGATCAGGAAGAGGCGATGATGCTTTCCGACCGGATCGTTGTCATGTCCAAGGGCCACATCGAGCAGATGGGTACGCCGCGACAGATCTATGACAACCCGGTCAGCCGCTTCGTTGCCGGATTCATCGGTGAAATGAATTTCCTGGATGACGGCAACGGCAAACAGGTCGCTGTCCGTCCGGAACATATCCAGGTCACCAAAGGCACCGGCGGCGTCCTCGACGGCACCGTCCGCACGATCATGATGCTCGGTCACTACCTGGAAATGACACTGGATACCGACAAGGGCCTGGTGAAGGTTTATATCAATTCCGATCAGGCAGACCAGTTTGAAAAGGGTGACCAGGTAGCGCTGCACTTCGATCACACTTATTCCTACAACAAGGAATAAGTCCTGAATTTGTGGATCCCGGGGCCTGATCCCCGCGGAAAAAATAAAAGGAGTGAAAATATGAAAAAAGCTATGTTGTTTGTTCTTGCAATCGTGACAGTTCTGTCCGTTTGCACAGCCGCTCTGGCTGATGACCTCCCGACCATCAACTTCTGGACCACCGGTTCCCAGAACGTTCAGGACGTTTTCGCTGAAGTCATCAAAGCCTACAACGAAAAGGAAGACCGCGCTGCCAATGTCCAGCTGCAGTTCATCCTTTCCGGTACCGGTGAAACCAGCATGCGTGCCCGCTATATCGCTGCTTACAAGGCCGGCAACAATTCGGACTTCGACATCATCGCTGAAAACGGCGTTGGTTACCTGCAGATCGTACAGGAAGCCGCTCAGGAAGGCGTTGAAAATTCCGAAAACATTTTCCTGGATCTGGACTTCTCCAAACTGCCGAACATGGAAAATGTCAAGATGGTTCCGTGCATTTACCCCGAAAAGCTGGTCCCGTACCGCGGCACCACCGTTGTCTTCGACTACGATTCCGCCTATGTTCCGGAACCGCCGCAGACCTGGGATGAACTCGTTGAATGGATGAAAGCCAACCCCGGCCGCTTCGTCTACAATGATCCTGATACCGGCGGCGCCGGCAGCTCCTTCGTGACCTCCGCCATCTACCGCCAGATCGATGATCCGGAAGCCTTCGCAAACGCCGGCGATCCGAAATACCAGGAAATGTATGATGCCGGTTTTGAATGGCTTGCCATGATCCACCCCTACATCTATCAGTCCGGTGGCCATGTCCAGTACGCTGTCAAGAACCAGGGTTCCCTCGACCTGCTGGGCCAGGGCGAAGTCTGGATCACCCCCGCCTGGGCTGACGGTACACTGACCGCTCTTGAAAACCGCACGCTGCCTGAAACCGTGAAGATGTATCAGCTCTCCGACCTGTCCCTGACCGGTACCGATGTTGATATGGCCATCTGCGCGACCTCCCAGCACGTTGATGAAGCTTATGACTTTTGCATCATTGACACCGCTCCCGGTCTGGGGCTTCTTTCAGTGAACGCAATTATGGCATCCGACCATGTGATTATCCCGATGGAACCAAATCCTGCCGATATTTGGGGACTTGAATTATTTATGAGCACCCTCAATCAAATCAGGAAAGCCAAACCGAACCTGACTTACAGAATTCTCCTGACTTCTTACAATGATCGTTTGAAACTGCACCAATCAGCAAAAGAAGCAGCTGAGCACCACGCCTTGAATTTATACCCCGTAACTATTGCGCGGAATGTCAAAACCGCTGAAGCATGGGGAGCTCATGAGCCTTTATTAACC
>CADBKS010000020.1 GCA_902795255.1 uncultured Chloroflexota bacterium | reverse complement strand
CCGGGCCGCGCCCTGCGAAGCAATCCCTTCCGATAGCCATGTGCACAGCAAAGCGTTTACAGACATGCGCTTACAAGCGCACGCGGGTACCAGCGCCTTTCAGGCGCAGAGCAAACCACCGGCTCAGCCGGTGGTCCTGATTGTATCAGTGAAAAACCGCATGATAGGCAGATGGAACGGAAGATCTTCAGATGAAAGGTTTTCGTAATGTCTGTTGAGTCTAAATGATGGCTATGCGGAAAAAACTATCGCCCTGACTCATTAATGGGGGTGCCGGGGCGCGGCAAGCAGCCTGTGCAAACACACGAATAACCGGGCCGCGCCCTGCGAAGCACTCACTTCCGAATGCCATGTGCACTGCAAGGCGTTCACTGCTCTGCGCTTGCAAGCGCACGCTGGAACAGGCGCAGAGCAAACCACCGGCAAAGCCGGTGGTCATGATTTGTTTGTCTTTCCGGCTCTTACCGGATCATGCCGGCTGTTTGAGGCTTCTGCGTGAACAGCATCCCGCGCAGCATGCGGGTCATCTCCAGGAATTGCGGGTCATCCCGCAGCTCTCCTTTGCGCGGACGCGCGAAGGGGACCGTGATCTCATCCACGATCCGTGCCGGACGCTCGCTGTAAAGGAGGATCCGGTCGGAAAGCAGCAGGGCTTCCGAGATGGAATGGGTCACCATCAGCACGGTGGCATCGATCTGTTCGCGGAAGGACATCAGTTCCAGGGAGATCTGTTCGCGGGTCATGGCGTCCAGCGATCCGAGCGGTTCATCCATCAGGAGCAGCTGCGGTTTCTGGATCAGGGCCCTGGCGATCGCGACCCGCTGGGCCATCCCTCCGGAAAGGTTGTTGGGCCATTCGCCGGCGAACTCCCTGAGCCCGATGATCTCAAGCCAGCGTTCCGCTTCCTTCATGGCTTCCTTTTTCGGGGTCCCGTGAATGATGAGCGGAAGCGCGATATTTTCCGCGGTGCGCATCCATGGCAGCAGGTTGGAATTCTGAAAAACCACCGCGCACGGATCCGGTACCTTCCCGTCTGCATAGGTCAGCTCTCCGGAGGTCTGCTTCAGCAAACCGCCGAGGATCCGGATCAGCGTGCTTTTCCCGGCACCGGAAGGTCCGCTGATGCAGACAAATTCATGCTGGTACAGCTTCAGGCTGATATCGCCGAGCACATGCAGACCGCCGGTTTTTGACGGAAAGGTCATGCTGAGATGGGAGGCTTCAAGGAAGAGTTTCTTTTCCATTCGGGATCATTCCGCGGGGATGAATTCATTGGTGAAAGCCGAATCAACGCTTTCCCGGCCGGAGATCATTCCCATGTCCTGCAGCAGGTCACTCATGTTTTGCCAGGCCGTCTCATCGGAGAATCCGAAGCCGAGCGGGCCCGCGTCATAATAATCTGCCGAGCGGTAGAGGACCTGTTTCTGCAGCTCCGGATCTTCAGCCGAAGCCAGCCCGTCCACGTATTTTTTGCAGATCTCAAAGGCTTCATCTTCGTTTTCACGGGTCCAGCGGATCGATTTGACGAACGCGCGGACCATGCGGGCGACCAGATCCGGATTTTCGCGGATCATCTGTTCGTTGGTGACCAGCCCGTTCCCGACCATGGAGGTCATCTCCGCGAGCGTGAAAAGGTTGATGTCATACCCGAGCGCCTTCAGCTGTTCCGGTTCGTTGGTCGTATAAACGACCGCGGCGTCGATCTTGCCGGCGACGAGCAGCTCCGACTGGGTGTAGCCGACGGATTCAAGCCGTACATCGCTGTCCGTCATGCCGGCTTTGCGGAGCATGGCTTCAAAGCCGATATAGCTGGCCCCGCTGAGCATCGGGATCCCGACGCTTTTGCCCTTGAGATCTTCCATGGAAGCGATCCCGCTTTCAGCCAGCGCGAGGACGCCCACCGGGTAATTCTGGTACCAGTTGGTGATATAGACCAGCGGCAGCCCCTGTTCGCGGCCGAGCAGTACCTGCTCTCCGGAGCAGATCCCGAAAGGCAGTTTTCCGGCCCCGACCAGGGCGACGGTATCGGTCTCCATGCTGTGGTCCAGTTCAAGATCGATATTCTCTTCGGCAAAAAAGCCCTTCTCCAGCCCGACATAAAGCGGGGCGAACTGTACGCTGGGGACGAACCCGCAGGGCAGGGTGAATGAATCCGGGTCCGCACTGCAGACCGGGCTGCAGCACAGCAGAACAAACAAAACAGCGGTCAATAATAATTTTTTCATCATAACTCCGATCATTTTTTGTAAATTACTCATCTTTCTGGTTCCAGACGAGCAGTTTCCTTTCCAGCAATATCACGGTTCCGTACAGGAGGAGCGCGATCAGCATCAGCATGATCACGGCGACGAAAACCAGCGCCGTATCATACTGGCCGCGGGCGATATTGATCAGATATCCGAGGCCTGCGTCGGCACCGGAGAGTTCCCCGACAACGGCGCCGATGACCGAGAGGGTCGCACTGATGCGCAGCCCGCCGAGCAGGACGGGCAGCGTTCCCGGCAGCTCAAGATAACGCAGCCTGGCCCAGCGCCCGGCCTTCATGGAAGTCATCAGGTCATTCAGGTTGTGTTCCAGTTCCCGGTAGCCGACGAGGATATTGATCAGCAGCGGGAAAAAGACCACCAGGGCGCAGATCAGGATCTTCGGTTTGACCCCGGACCCGAACCAGATGATCAGCAGCGGAGCGATCGCGGCCAGCGGGATCGCCTGACTGACGACGATGTAGGGAAAGATGATCTTTTCGGCGATCGGTGAGTGGGCCAGAAAGTAACCGGCAGCCAGGGCCGCGGCCGTACCGATCAGGAGCCCCAGCAGTACTTCGTAAAATGAGACCCAGACATTCGGCCACAGGATCCCGGCCCGGCTGGCGGAGAGGAAGCGGGTGAAGATCCGGGACGGGGCCGGCAGGATGAACGCCGGATAATTGCTCATCCGGACGAGGATCTCCCACAGGGCCAGCCCGCCGATGATCGAAAGCGGCGGGATCCAGCGGGCCCGGCTGATTTTTTTGTCGCTGTTTTTTTGAGACGGATAATTGCTGTTCACAATAAAAAAGCCCCGGTTTCCGGGGCCTATTAACGGTTTGCACCACTTCTTTCATCCGGACTGTACCGTCGGTTCCGGAATTGCACCGGATCAGCTTTCGCTCGTGGACTTTACCACCGGTCGGGAATTGGCTTTTGCCTCACCCTGCCCCGAAGTATTGATTTGTATCTATCCGGCATTTTATACCGGTCTGAAAAATCTGTCAATACTGAAAGTGATTTAATAAGAGTATTCATGGCAGTCGGAGGGCTGTGCTTCGCAGGGCGCGGCACGGGCGTTCGTGTGTTTGCATAAGCTGCTGGCCGCGCCCGGGTTTATTAACCGGGCCGATCGGGCTGAGCTGTCGGCATCTGAAATCCCTGTACCATATGGAGCGCCTCGTCGGCACCGGTCTCAGGCTTTTAATAGAACTTACCCCGACCGGTGGTTTTCCCCGTTTTAAATGAACTGACCGCCGGGGATCGGCCGGCGGTCGGGTTCTCATCAGATGGAAGTGCGGGATCAGCCGCGGACTTCGATGTCGATGCTGTTGATGACGGTGTTCGTATTGATCTGCGGCAGGATCTCCAGGGACTCTTCCGCGACACGGCCGAAGACGGAATATCTGGCGTTCAGGATGCCGATCTTTTCGGCAGCTCTGGCGGCCTGCTCTTCGGCGGTCAGCTCGGGATTCTTGGAGACGGCATCATTCCGGTAGTAGGCGTCCAGGTCCATGGCGATGAAGAACTGAGAGCTGTTCTGGCCGTTGCCGTTGGCTGCCATCGCGACCGCGCCGGGTTCATTGAAACCGCCGTTATCCAGATTTTCGTTGTTGATGAAGTATCCGGCAAGTCCGATCCCGGTGCCGCTGGGGTCGCCGGTCTGGGCAATGAAGCCCGGGACGACGTTGTGGAAGAAGTTCCCGTTGTACCAGCCGTCCGCGGCCAGGACCATGAAGTTGCTGACCAGGTTCGGCGCTTCGGCGGCGTACAGGTCAATGGTGATATCGCCGGCGTTGGTATGCAGGGTGGCCCGATAGTCCTTCCCTTCTTCGACAGCCAGGGCCGGGCATTCGGTCTTGTAATTGTGCATCATTTTGAAGGCTTTGAGGTGCTCTTCGAGCACTGCCGGGTCATAGCTGACGGGGAAGAAGTTCGCGAAGAATGTCGGGGTCCCGCTGATCAGGCCGGTGGCGGCTACTTTGTCGAAGGCGCCGTCCACAACGGAGCGGACCTCTTCGGATTCATAATCCGCGGTCCACTGTTCGAGATCCAGTTCCGGGATCGCTTCGGCGATGTGTTCGCGGAGCCAGGTGTCGAAGACCTCAAGGGATTCAAGGTTGGTCCATTCGCTCTGGGTCTCATAGAGGAAGGCTTCCGCGTCGAAGAAGAACCCCTGTTTGCCGGCGGCGTCCGCGGCGTAGGCGGACATCGGCGCCTTTTCATGGAAGCTCAGCGGGAAGTGGCGGTAGACGTAGCGCACTTCATCCGGATGGGCGGCCTGGAACTCGATGGCGGTCAGGCCGGCGCGGGAGCAGTACGGGCACTGGAAATCCGCGTATTCGACCAGCGTCATCACGGCGTCTTCCGGGCCGATCGCCCAGTCTTCTTCGGTGACATCGCCGAGGATGGCCATGTTGCTTTCATTGACGAGCTGCGGCTGAGCGATCTCGCATTCGACCGCGGCAGCGCCGGAAAGGTCAGCTTCCCAGGCGGTCCATTCTCCGTCCGCGGCAAACGCGGCGCAGCTGAAAAGGACCGCTGACAGTACGGCTAAAAACAGTGAATATTTTTTCATCTTAATGCCTCACATAAAGTATATGGTTTATTTTATCTTAAGAAAACCCGCTGCGGGGAATTCTTACAGAATTCTGAGATGTGAGCCGCGGATCAGACGGCATCCCGTGCCCGGGACAGCCTGTCCAGCAGGAGAGAGACCACTTCTTCATGGATCTCTTCCGGCGCCCGGTCCGCGTTGATGACGGCCCAGCGTTCCGGTTCGGCTGCCGCCATGGCGAGATATCCGCCCCGGACCCTTTCGTGGAACTGCAGGGCATAGTCATCCATCCGGTTCCATTCCTCGTGGTTTTTCAGCCGCCGTCGCAGTCCCGCTTCCGCGGAGATGTCAAACAGCAGCGTCAGATCCGGCTTCAGACCGCCGGTGGCAAACGAGAGCAGCCGTTCCAGATCCCCGCGGTCCAGGCCGTGGCCGTACCCCTGGTAAGCCATCGTTGAATCGGCGTAGCGGTCGCACAGGATCAGTTTTCCGGCCGCGAGCGACGGGCGGATCAGTTCTTCCACAAGCTGCGCGCGGGAGGCGCAGAACAGCAGGATCTCCGTACGCGGGTCCATCGACTTGTTTTTCATGTTCATGATGACCGAACGGATCTGGTCCCCGATATCGGTCCCGCCCGGTTCACGGGTCAGGACGGTTTCAAACCCTTTTTCCTGCAGGACCGGGGCAAGCAGGCGCAGCTGCGTGGTTTTCCCGCTGCCGTCCGGGCCTTCAAAAGTGATAAACATACCCGCCCCCTCAGTTATTGCGGTAAATGCGCAGGCGCCGCTTCGGCTCCTTGCCGAAAGGCTGGCAGATCAGGTTGGCCTGTTCGACCATCTGCTGCTGGATCCGGCGGATCGAGCGGTCCGCCGGGGAAAGGTCGATCCAGCTGACTTCCCCGCTCAGGACCGAGCGGATCGCGGAAACCGTTTCCTCCTCGACATCTTCCCAGTTCACGGCCTGCTCCTGCACTTCGATCTTCAGCAGGTTGGCCAGCGTATATTCGATCTGCGCGGTCGTGTTGGACCGCAGCACATAGATCGGCAAACCGCGTTCTTCGGCCTCAACGATCACGGACTGGCGTTCCCGGTAATAGGGCCGCAGTGTCATCAGCAGATCCGCCTCTTCCAGGCTGTTGACCACGGCGACCGGGACGTCCAACCGGGTCGCGGCCTCATTGAGCCGGTTCCGTGCGACCCCGTGACAATACACATGGATCGTTTCCTTTTTCCACTGCGGATCCTTCATTAGTTCCCGGGCCCCGCCCTGTTTCCATTCGCTGAGGACGGGTTTGCTCTTTCCGCTGATCTCGACGATATTGGCCTGTTCGCGGGAAAGCGGCTGTTTTCCCTTTTTCCCGTTTCCGCCTTTAGCGTTCGGATCGGCAGAGCCCGCCCCTTCCAGCACCGGGGCCGGCGCTTTTTCGCGGATGATCTGGCCGTTCCGGTTCTTTGTCCGCATCTCCGGCTGCAGTTCGATCCCGCGGACCAGGGCATCCACGGCTTCCGCAACGTCCTGATAAACGATCACCTGATCGCGTTGGCGGATCTCCACCAGCACGTCGAAGGTGGGTGGGGAACGCCGTTCGAGGACCGTTTTCTGGGTCCCGCGGCGTTTGGCTTCCTCATCGGAAAGCGTGACGGACTCGATCCCGCCGATCAGGTCCGAAAGCGTCGGGTTCATCAGCAGGTTGTTGATCGTCTGCCCGTGAGCAGTGCCGATCAGCTGTACGCCCCGCTCGGCGATCGTGCGCGCGGCCTGGGCTTCCAGTTCCCGCCCGATCTCGTCGATAATGATGACCTCCGGATTATGGTTCTCCACGGCTTCGATCATCACTTCATGCTGCAGTGTCGGCTGGGCGACCTGCAGGCGGCGGGCATTGCCGACCGCCGGGTGCGGAACGTCGCCGTCCCCGCCAATCTCGTTGGAGGTATCCACGATGACGACGCGCTTTTTCTCTGAAAGAATGCGCGCGGCTTCCCGCAGCATGGTGGTCTTGCCGATCCCCGGTTTGCCCAGGATCAGCAGGCTTTTCCCCGAACCGATATAGTCGGCGATGATGTCCAGCGTCCCGAAGACAGCCCGGCCGACGCGGCAGGTCAGTCCGATGATGCGGTTCCGCCGGTTGCGGATCGCGGAAATGCGGTGCAGGGTCCGCTCCATTCCGGCGCGGTTATCCAGGTCAAAGCTCCCGATCTTTTCGACGACGGCGTCAATATCTTCATAAGTGACTTCGTCCTCGGAGATCGGCAGGTCGCCCGTGGTGTAGCGCGCGAAGGGCGCGCGCCCGACATCCATCACGACTTCGATCAGTTTGTCCAGCTCTCCGTAAGCGTTCAGCACACCGGAGATCTTCGCCGGAAAGATGTCGATCAAAGCCTGAATATCATCAGCGTTGTTTTTGTATTGTTCCATTCTTTATCGTTTATAAAAACATTTTTACAGTTGGTCGTTCCGTTTCAGGACACCGAAGATGAACACGATGATCAGCCCGCCGAGGATCAGGGCAGCGCCGGCCATGGCCAGCAGCGGGGATTTCGGCGTTGTATCTACCTGGATCTCCGCCTCTTCGAGCTGGGAGTTTTTCTGCGCGCCGAAATTGATCTGGGTGTTGTCGCCGGCTTTGACGGTCAGCGCGTAGTTCATGTTCGTTGTCGGGTTGTAGTCTGTCGGCGGAGCGATGGAAATGTTGTATTCCCCTTCCGGGACTTCATTGAAACACAGCAGGTCATTGCCTGCGGTCAGGCCGGTGAAGTTATCCGAACCGGTCCGTTTGGTGATCGAGACGGCACCGCCCGTGATGCCGTATTCATATTCGCCGACGATCCCGTCGCCGTTTTCATCCTCAAAAAGGTAGATGCAGACCTGCCCGTAGCCGTTATAGGGAGTCGGGGTCGGGGTGATCGGCGTCGGCGTCGGGGAAGGACCCGGCGTGGGAGTCGGTGTTTCATAACGGCCGAGCAGCAGGCGCGTCCCGACGATCAGCGTACATTCCTCATCCAGGTTGTTCAGCTGCCGCAGCGTCTGCAGGTCGATCCCCATTGTCAGGGAAATGCTCATACAGGAGTCATTGTTTTTGATGATGTAAAAGATGTTCCCGTCCGGATCCGGGGTCGGCGTAAGGATCGCCTGACCGGAAACGGCACCGGCCGTCAGGACTGACAGCAGGCATACCAGGATCACCGTCCATAAGTTCCGCATTGATTTTGTTTTTCCCATAAGAGCACAGATCCTTTCCGTGATCCGGATCATAACACAGTGTGCGGGATATGATCCGTTTTTATCCTAAATCATTCGTTTTGTTCCGCAGCATCGCTTTCACGGCGGAAACATTTTCTTCGTTATCAGCACCCAGCAGCGACGCGAGTTCGTGCAGACTTTCCTCCGGGCCGAGACGGCTCACGACGGTCTGCGTGCGCTCTTCGCTGAGGAGCTTCCGTACATGGTAATGGCTGTCGTAATAAGCGGCGAGCTGCGGCAGATGGGTGATGCAGATCACCTGGTGGAACCGTCCGAGCTGATGCAGCTTTTCCCCGACCAGCGCGCCGATCCGGCCGCCGATCCCCTGGTCGATCTCATCGAAGACCATCGTCGGGATGGTGTCCGCCTGAGCCAGTGTATTCTTTAACGCCAGCATCACCCGTGAAGTTTCCCCGCCTGAGGCGACTTTTGCCAGTGGTTTCAGGCCTTCACCCGGGTTCGGTGCGATCAGAAATTCCACCCGGTCCGTACCGGTATCCGTAAATGCCAGCCGCTCTCCGTCCTTTCCGGACAGCCCCTGCGGATCGGGAACGGTATCCATCCGGACGTCAAACTTTGCCGCTGCCATGCGCAGGTCATCGAGTTCTTTCTCGACCCCTTCGGAGATCCGAACCGCGGCTTCTGCACGCCGTTCGGAAAGCTGACGGGCAAGCGCGGAAAGCGATTCCAGCAGCGTGTCCCGTTCTTTTTCGAGCTCTCCGATCTGTTCGCCCGCTCCCGTGATCAGGGCGAGCTTCTGTTTTGCGGTCTCCGCGTATGCCAGGACCGCGGCGGCGGTGCCGCCGTATTTCCGCTTCAGCGAATAGTACAGCGCCAGCCGTTCCTCGATCTGGTTCCGTCTCCGCGGGCTGAAACCGAGCGAGGCTTTGTAACGCTGCAGCTTTTCCAGCACTTCATTCATCTGGTCCGCTGTATTGATAACGGTATCGTACAGCCCCTGCAGCGAGTCGTCAAAACCGGTCAGGCCGTCCAGAGCGCCGTCAAGCGTATCCAGCTGGTCGATGATCCCCGGCCGTTCTTCCGAACGCCCGGATAGGGCCAGGAGCGCCTGGTGCAGCAGTTTGGCGATCCGTTCCGAATTCGCCATGCGGTCCCGCTCCCGGTTCAGGGATTCTTCCTCTTCTTCCGAAAGCGCCGCCGCACTGATCTCGTTGAGCTGATAGGTCAGCATATCCTGCTGACGCAGCGCTTCGGCTTCTCCGTCACGCAGTTCCTTCAGCTGTTTTACGACAGACAGGTACTGCCGGTACTGCCCGCGGTACTGCCGGAGCAGGTCCTCGTTCCCGGCGAACTGGTCGACCAGCCGGATATGGGATGCCGGTTTCAGCAGGGAAAGATGTTCGGACTGCCCGTGGATGTCCACCAGCAGCGTCCCGATCTCCTGCAGCACGCTGAGGCTCACGCTGTGCCCGTTGACCCGGGCCGTGCTCCGGCCTTCGGACCGGATCTCCCGCGCCAGCACCAGCTCATCGATCCCGTCATCGGGGAGCAGGTCCTCCCGTTCGAGGATCCCGGTGATCTCTGCCCTGCGGGCTCCGTAATCGAATACCGCTTCGATCGAAGCCCGTTTGGTCCCTTCGCGGACAAATGAATTATCGGCCTTTTCGCCCAGGACGATCGATAGCGCGTCCAGGATGATCGATTTCCCGGCGCCTGTTTCTCCGGTGAACACGTTGAACCCGGAGGTGAACTCCAGGTCCAGCGATTCGATGATGGCGAAATTCCGGATGATGATCTCTTTGAGCATATCCCTACCTGTTGAGCACGATCCCGCTCATATCCATCCAGACCGTTATGCACAGCACAACGGTAAAGAGCAGCTGCATCAGCAGACTGCCGCCCCAGCTCAGGATGGAGGCGGAACCGCCGGCAAAAGAGACTGCCAGAAGAAATTCGATCATGTCCAGCCGGATCAGCAGGCTGCCGATCCCGGCGGCCGCGGTAACGATGATCTTCAGCAGCCCGGAACGGCGGCCTCCGACGGCTTTCCGCACAACGATGCCGATCAGTTTCCCGCATAACCCGCCGATGATGACCGCCGTCAGAAAGGAGCTGATCAGGATGTTCAGGTCGAGCCAGGATCCGGCCGCCCCGATCGCCAGGGCGATCAGCCCGCCGATGACGTAGTCTTTGGGTTCGCTGGTGTCAAAGACCTTCTGCTGTTCACGGATGCAGTCTTTGCAGCGGTAGCCGGTCGGCGTCAGGACCGCACAGTCCTGACAGATCGGTTTTCCGCATTTGTTGCAGCGCAGGTAAGTTTCCCGGTCCGGATGTTTATAACAAAATTGTTTTTCGTCTTTCGTTTCTTCGCTCATGTGTGCTGTACTCCTCCGATCGTCGGATTCCGCTGCATATATGCAGTGATGTTGCGGTAAAAGATCCCTTTATCCCCGAAGCGGACAAAGAGTGCCGAATGTTCTGATGCTTTGGCCCGGATCTGGTCTCCGAACTGCAGCTGCGGGCCGGAGGCGCCGTCCGGGGAGACCATCACTTCCACGTTCCCTGCGATGGTAAAGGTCACCGTATCCGTATCCGGCAGCACCAGGCAGCGGTCCACACACAGGTTCGGTGCGACCGGGACCAGCAGCATGTTGCGCATGTCCGGACGCAGGATCGGCCCGCCGACAGACTGGGAATAAGCGGTCGAACCGGTCGCGGTCGCGAGGATCAGCCCGTCCGCGACATATTCCGCCAGTTCGATCTCGTTGATATGGACGAACAGATGGACCGGACGGACCGACATGGCCCGGGTCAGGACCACGTCATTCAGGATCTCCCAGGAACGGAGCCTTTCCTCTCCCCGATAGTGGGAGACGCGGATCATCATCCTTTTGTCGGTCTCCCAGCGGCCGGCCATCAGGTCATCCAGCCGGGACCGCCATTCGTATTTCTGGGTTTCGATCAGGAATCCGAAATGCCCGAGGTTGATCCCCATCACCGGCACGCTCACCGGGGCGCCGAGTTTCCCGGCGCGCAGCATCGTCCCGTCACCGCCCAGCGCGATGATCATATCATATTCCCGTGCCCGCAGGTCTTTACGGAACTGTTCATCATTCAGCGAAAAATCTTCCGCCCGTTCCGCCCCCCGTTCTTTGAGCTCGGCTGCGATCTCGGATGCCATCCCCTTTGCTTCCGGAAGGTCCGGGTGCCAGGCGACGGCGATGCGTTTCGGTGTGTTCACATACCTTTCCATGTTATCCATTATATCAAACAATCGGGACTCTGATGGGCGCTGGGGCGGAGCCGGGGCAAAGAAAGTGAATCTGCCCCGGAATGAAAAAACCGGAATGATCTCATTCCGGTTTGGGTGCAGATAAACAGGGAGCGCTTCCCTTTGAAAACGGGGCACCCGGAACCATCTCCGGTGTCCCGCCTGCGGAAATTACTGTTCGACGCCCGGATGCTGATTCATATGGGAGATGATCTTGGCTGCGACCATGTCAAGCGCAGCGCGGTTCCGGCCTCCCCGCGGCACGATGATGTCGGCGTAGCGTTTGGAGGGCTCCACAAAGGCCTCATGCATCGGGCGGACTACATTGAAATACTGGTCGCAGACGGATTTGAGGGAGCGGCCGCGTTCCTCCATGTCGCGGGTCAGGCGGCGCATAAAGCGGATATCGGCATCGGTATCCACGAAGATCTTCATATCCATCAGGTCCCGGAGTTCTTTCACGACAAAGATCAGGATTCCTTCGATCAGGATGACGGGCTGCGGCTCGATGTGTTCGGTTTCTTTGGAACGGGTGTGTTCCACAAAGTCATAGATCGGGATGTCGACCGGTTTGCCGGATCTGAGGATCTCGAGGTGTTTGATCATCAGGTCGGTCTCCAGAGAGTCCGGATGGTCAAAGTTGACCTTGACGCGTTCCGAAAAGGGCAGGTCGCTCAGGTCCCGATAGTAGGAGTCGTGAGAGAGATAGACGATCTTGTTGGTCATCAGTGTCGCGACCAGCTCACGGGAGAAGGTCGTTTTTCCGGAGCCGGTTCCCCCGGCGATCCCGATTACATAAGGCTTGTGAGTGATTTCCTGTTCCATACGGTTCCTTTCGGTGTTCGGCATGACTTTTTGCTGCGGGCGCTCACTTTATTGTGTGCGTGGCAGGCGGAAGGCTGTGCTTCGCAGGGCACGGCCCGGTCGTTCGTGTGTTTGTATAGGCTGCTGGCCGCGCCCGGTTTATGCAGCCGGGGGCACGGGCCGGCTAAAGACGCCCGTTGCCCCGGCACCCTCCATTTAGTGTGCCGGAGACAACAAAATTATTTCTATACCCTCGGCTTCTTAATCGGCCTCATCCGCGATCAGCAGTGGGTGCCTGTTTATCAGCGGTTCTTGATTCGAGCTGCCTGCATTCTGCGGGGCGGTTATTCGACGATGCCGTAGAACTGTGGGAGGCGTTTGACGGGCTCTGCGCTGATGCGGTGCGCCGCGTGCAGGCGCAGCCGCGCGTAAGCCAGTGTTGCCTCGTCATGGGCGTGGACCGTAAAGAGCGGTTCGCCCTCTTCCACTTCATCACCGACCTTGTGATGGATCTCAATGCCGACGCGGTAGTCGATAGGGTCGGTCTTTTGATGGCGTCCGCCGCCCAGTTCGACACCGGTCTCGCCGACTTCTTCCGCGTCGATGGCGGCGATATAGCCGGATTCCGGCGCGGTGCAGGTCTCGGTGAAGGGGGCATCCGGGAATTTTGAGGGATCATCCAGATAGGAGACATCCCCGCCCTGGGCCGCGATCATTTCCTTCAGCTTTTCATAGGCCCGGCCGCTCTTCAGCGCGTCTTCGGCCATCTGCCAGCCTTCCTCAACGGTTTTGACTTTGGAAGCCATCTGCAGGAGCTGCGCGCAGGAACTGATGCAGTGCTCGTACAGGTCGGGTGCGGCCGGTTCGCATTTCAGCATGCCGACGGCTTCTTTCACTTCCAGGATGTTGCCGACCATATAGCCGAGCGGCTGGTTCATGTCGGAAAGTTCGGCGCGCATGATGCGGCCGTTGTATTTGCCGATGCTGACCATGAGCTTTGCCAGTGAAGTGGCATCTTCAATGTTCTTCATGAAAGCGCCTTTGCCGACTTTGACGTCCAGCAGGATCGCGTTGGTGCTGACGGCCAGTTTTTTGCTCATGATCGAGGAGGCGATCAGGGCCTGAGACGGGACGGTCCCGGTCACGTCGCGCAGGGCGTACATTTTTCCGTCCGCCGGGGCCAGGTGTTTGGACTGGCCGGAGATCACGGACCCGATGCGCTGCAGCTGGGAAAGGAATTCCTCGCGGCTCAGATCGAGGCGGATCCCGGGGATCGACTCAAGTTTGTCGATGGTGCCGCCGGAAAAGCCCAGCCCGCGGCCGGACATTTTCGCGACCGCGACGCCGCAGGAAGCAACGATCGGCTGGACGATCAGGGTGGTTTTATCGCCGACGCCGCCGGTGGAGTGTTTATCGACTGAAAAAGCCGCGTGTTCGCTGAGGTTGAGCGTTTCGCCGGACCGGGACATCGCGAGGGTCATCTGGCTGATCTCCTCCTCGTCCATGCCGTTCAGCAAAATCGCCATCGCGAGCGCCGAAGCCTGATAGTCCGGGATGGTTCCGTTGGTGTAGTTTGTGATAAAATATTCGATTTCTTTCTGCGAGAGCTTTTCCTTATCCCGCTTTTTGCAGATGATTTCGACCATATTCATAACACACCTCCTGAATAAAAGTACAAAGTTTGGATCCTGTGCCGCTTTTCGGCTTTCGGAAAGACATCGTCCGGAAAAAGGTCAGTCCCCGCTGTCTGCCTCTCCGCCTTCTTCTTCCGGCGGGAAGAGCATTTTCAGCAGTTCGATGTTTTTCAGGACGGTCTCATTCAGTTCCAGCGGGATGCCCAGCTCCTCGCAGCGGGCGGTGATGGTATCGCTGTCAAAGCGGATATCTCTGCCCGTTGTTCTCCGGATCCATTCGATCTCGTTCTCCGCGTGTCCGGAGGGCTCGTAAAGCAGACTCAGCTGATACAGCATGGCGGCATTTTCATAATCACCCGCTTCCGTGAGACAGTACCCCATGTCCCGGTAGCAGCGGGCCATATCCGCGCGGTTTGCAGCGCAGGTAAGTCCCCATAACGCGTTTTCAAGGGCTTCTTTGATCCTGCCGGTGCGCTTCAGGGCTTCCCCCAGTTCAAAGATATATTTCGGGCATACCGGGTCATAGCCGTGAAGCTGCTGCAGGATCTGCAGCGCCTCTTCGGCACGGTTCATTTCGATCAGCAGGCTCCCGGCCGTGTAAAGGATATGGCCGGGGTGCATGGGATGGCGGCCGATCTGTCTGCCGGCGATCTCTTCACTGAACAGGTCCTGGTAGACCAGGGAGTCCAGATAACTGTTGAAATCCATCCAGACGGTGTCATCCGGCAGCGGATAGCCATCGATCAGTTCTGACAGCGGCAGCAGTTTTTCCAGCGCTTTGTCATAAAGTCCCTGTCCGATCAGGCGGAGGGCTTCTTCATGATCTTCTGCTGCGGTCAGGACCGTGTTCCGGAGGACCGCTTCGTTCAGGTCGTCATCTGCCTCTCCGGAAAGCATCCGCGCCTGCCGGCCGAGCTCTTTCACCAGTGTTTCAGCCCCCGGTTCATTCCGGTATTTTTCCGCCCACTGCAGCAGCATGCCCGCATCATGATCCGGATCACCGTTCAGACCGGCTTCGATTTTTTTCAGGATCTTTTGTATTTCTGTCTGGTTCATCCCATATCCTCCGCTGCTGCCGGATCCCGGCTGACCTCAGATTAATTTTACTCCGGTTTCGGGATTTCCGTCCAGATGGAGCTGTCGTATCCCGCACTGTCCGGGTCTGCCGCACCGCTGATCAGCGGCTGCCCGTCATGGCAGATCCACTGATAAGCGCTGTTCCGGTCAACGACGGAAGCCGGGAGGATCCCGCCCTCCAGTTCCGGATAGGCGCAGACGGCTTCCATCATTTCATTCGGGATCGTGGAAAAATCCAGCCGGTCATGGCAGTTTCTGCCTTCTTCGGCATGGCAGACGTAGACCTTCCCGTTCATACAGCGCTGGGCGATCAGCGCGGTGGATGCCGCTTCGTTCTGGATCATGAAGCTGATCTGCACCCGCCGGCGGTATTCTTCCGGCACCAGGTCCGAAACGCGGAGCAGGACCGGGTCGCTGTCCGTTTCGGCTTCACAGGTCTCCCAGGGGTCGCTGTCCGGATCGATCGCGGACCGTGCGGAGATCTGCGGCGGGATGGCGGTTTTTGTGATCCGTTTTTCCGGGACCGCGGACGGCCGGATATTCAGATCCGCCGCATGCCGGACGCATCCGGCAAGCAGAAATATTGTAAAAATCAGGAAAAAGGTCTTTATTTTCATGCTCTGTAAGCTTAAATGACAGTCAAAAAAAGTTTTTATGCCCGGTACCGCAGAAAGGGCTGACTCCGGGGCAGCCGCGAAGCGGCACTGCCCGCTGCCTGCTGTCTCCTATTCCTCCCATTCCTCCGGGTCGTAAAAGCGGATCCGTTTCGGTTCCGCGCGCCGGACGCTGCCTCCGCCCCCTCCGCCTTTCGGTGTCTTCGGTGCTTTGGTCGGGATGCGCACGGCCGGTTCGCTGCGGACGGACTCCAGGATCTCGCCGAGACGCTTCAGTACGGCGGCGCGGTTCTGTTCCTGGGTGCGGAACGAGCGGGAGACGACCATCAGTTCGTCCAGATTGTTGATGCGGCTGTCATGGGCAGCGCGCAGGCGTTCCTTCATCCCGTCACTCAGCGCTTCACATTCATTATAACGGAAGCGCAGCAGGACGGCGGTCGCCACTTTGTTTACGTTCTGTCCGCCGGGACCGCCGGCCCGGGCCATGGAAAAGGTGAGCAGTTTTTCATCGATCTCCAGGTCCGGAAGAATTTGGATCATTCCCATGCTGTTTCCCTGTTTCGTCCGGCAGCGGTTACCCGCCGGTCTCCGGCGGCATGCCCGGGGTGCCCGGACCGTATTCGAAAATATCGGACCAGGCTTCATAGTGCGTGTCGAAGCGGTCCTGGATATGGATGTAACCGTCCTGATAGACCGTCCGGTTGATGGTCACGTCCGCGCCGTCGATCCCCCAGTCCACCTGGACGATGGAACCGGCGGGCAGGTCCGGATTTTCGTTGTAGACCGGTTCGCCTTCGGGTTCAATGTTGGTCAGACCGCTGCTGGTGTATTCCACATAGCGGTTGACATCGGTACTGTAGAAACGCCACTGCAGGCGGAACAGGTTCGTGTCCACATCCGTCTCCATCAGGAGCCAGTACGGCGTGTCATTGGTAAATTTCAGGTCCAGCGTCGGCAGGTATACCGCTGCGTCAAGACCGGCCAGTCCCGGATCCAGCGCGCGGTTGGCGAGCCGTTCGTAATAATAGACCCGGTACCCGTGCGCGTGGCGTTCGTTGATCTCCAGACCGTAATTAAACGCCGCGCGGAAAAGTGTCGTGGAGACCTGGCAGAGACCCCCGCCGACATCCTGAATGGTTTCGGATCCGAAGATCACCGAGGACTCCGCGTAGCCGGTTTCCTTTGAGACTTCCCCCACGGCATCAGCCATGGAAAAGGTTTCACCCGGCGCGACCAGGACCCCGTTCAGTTTGCCGGCCCCGACCTGAATGTTCTGGATGCGTTCATCGTCGGAGTAGAAAAAGTAGGTGTTTTCCGTATGGACCAGGCCCCGTATGCCCAGTTCCTCGGCTGTCTCCGTCCCTTTGAGCTGCGGCTCTTTCGCGTTCAGAACGACCTCGGCCTGATTGGCGCCGGCCCGGATGGCCGCTGCGATGTTTTCAAGCGATTTCTCGATGTCGATCTCCTTCCCGGTCACGGCGGGGGAGATCAGCTGAAGGGTCAGACGGGAATCATCAAAGATAAATTTCGCGTCTTCAGCCGCGCGGTAGACACTGCTGCCGATCTCAAGCAGACGGCTGTAAAAAGGGTCGACTTTCGGGGTCATTTCGATCGTCAGACTGGTGTCCGTCATGACCGGCTCAAAGTCGATCATTCCGGCCAGCACATCTGCGGGGATCGACCCGGCGGAGAGCAGCCCGCGCTCGTCGTTGGTATACAGGATGAAATCTTTGCTCAGCAGACCGTCCAGGACCTGTTTCTGTTCGCCGAGATTGGCTTCCGTGGGTTCGAGGACGATGACCGGCAGCTCGATCTCCGCGGACTGCATGTTCTGCGCGTAGATCTGGACCATCTGCATGGTCATGGCACGGTCCAGGAGCAGCCCGCTTTTTCCGGGCACGATCACCACTTCGGAGCCCTGCAGGACGATCGAGGGATCATCCATCGGGGTGTCGATCTCTTCGGCCATTTTGGTGATGAAGTTGAAAGCGACCCGTTCATCAAAAAGGAACACCGTCGGGATCCGGACGCCGTGCAGCAGGGCGGAAAGACGGTTCGTGATCTGATCCATCAGCCCGCCGGTCCGGCCGATGCGGTAAGCCGCGGAGGTCATTTCCGAAGTCTGCGGATGGAACCCCAGCTGCTGCGGTGTGGCCTGCCACTGCCGCCCTTCATAGGTGAAAACAAAGGAAGAATCGATCGGATAGCTGATCTCCCGCTCCAGTTTTTCGGCTGCTTCGGAAGGCGTCAGGCCGCCCACTTCGACTGTGCCGATGGATACGCCGCGGTAGATGCGGCCGGAAAAACTGTTCCCGTAGAAAAACACCGCTGCCGCGAACAGAATGATTCCTGTGATGAGACCGCCGAAGACGATGAAGATCACTCTCGCAAAAGTGTTGGAACCGTTATTGTTTTCTTTCATAGAAGAAAAGTGTAACATAAAAAGCCATTTGCCGCTGACCGCGGATGAGCAGAATGACGGACCGCTTTCCTGATGCAGTCAGGCGAATTGATGGATTTATGCTCTGTTGACTGATATAATTTTAATGACCGGGACCGGGAAAAGACGGCATTCCGCAAGGCGGACCTCAGACTGTCCTGCAATACGGCACCGGGGGTGGCTGATGGATCAAAATTACGATGAAATGCCCGATCTGATCTTTTTCGATCCGGATGATTACGCGGAGGAAGCGGACTTTATCCGGGTGGATGACCTTTTCCGGGAGACCGGCGATGAGATGCGGGGCCCGCTGCTCTTTACGCTGTTCCCGCAGAAGTCCGGCCGGTACCTATCGGCACGGCTTTCGCGTCTGTTCCGGCGGACGCTGCTACTGACCGGGATGCGCATTGAAAAACCTGCCGAAAAGATCCGGATCCGTCCCCTGTTCGTCCAGTGGCGGATCGAAACGGGGCCGGAGGATGACGCCGCGGAACTGGTCCGGGCGTTTCGTGCGGATCTGGAAGCGCAGGCGGATCTCTTCCTGGACCTTCGGGAGGATGAACCGTTCTGGTCGGGCAGCTGCTTTGTCTGTCCGGAAAGCGACCGCATCACCGACGATATGATCAGCCGGCTGATCCTGACCCGGCAGCAGCCCGCTGCTGAGTGCGGGTGAATCTGACAAACAGCTGCAGTTATGCAAACACATGGCTGCCCGTGCCTGCCCCATACGGAGCAGGTCACTCACTTTCGATTGCCATGAGCATCTCAATGAGATCTCTTACAGGAGAGAATTTATGACTGAAACCCTTTACCTGATCGACGGACATGCGACCGCTTACCGGGCTTATTTTGCCCTGACCGCCGGCGGAGATACTTCCCGCTGGATGACGCCGGACGGGGAGCCGACGGCCGGAACGTACGGATTTGCTTCGATCCTGCTGCGGCTGCTGGAGAACAACCATCCGGACTATCTGGCGGTGGCCTTCGATATCGGGAAAACCTTCCGCAATGACCTGTATCCGGCCTACAAGGGGACCCGGGCAAAGATGCCGGATGACCTGCGGGTCCAGATCACAAGGATGCGGGAGCTGGTCGATACGCTCGGAGTCCCCCGTCTGGAAGTTGAGGGCTATGAGGCCGATGACGTGCTCGGCAGCACAGCCAAACAGATGGCCGCAAAGGGATTCAATGTCCGGATCATGACCGGGGATCGGGACCTGCTGCAGCTGGTGGATGACCGGATCACGGTCTGTCTGCCCAGCGGCAAGCTGGCGGAATCAAAGGATTATACGCCTGAGATGGTGAAGGAATATCTCGGGGTCAGGCCGGATCAGGTGGTGGACTATAAAGCCCTGGTCGGTGACCCTTCCGATAATTATCCGGGCGTTCCGGGGATCGGGCCGAAGACGGCCGTGAGCCTGCTGGAAACATATGATACGCTGGATAACATCTACGCGAATATCGATAAACTGAAGGGCGCGGTGAAGACAAAGATCGAAAACAACCGCGATTCGGCTTATCTGAGCCGTGATCTGGCCCGGATCCGCACCGACCTGCCGGAATATTTCCGCATTGAGGAAGCTTCCACCGCCAATATCGATTTCCCTGCGATGGACCGGCTGTTCCGGGAGCTGAAATTCAATACGCTGCTTCCGAAACTGCGCCGCCTCGCCCCGAATTATGTGCCGGAGGAGACACAGCAGCCGTCGCTGTTCGGGCCGGACGAAGTACCGGCTGAGCCGGAAGGCCCTTATCAGAATAACACCATCATCGCGGATACGCCGGAAGCGCTGGATGCACTGGCCGAAAAACTGAGGTCCGCGTCTGTCCTCGCGCTGGATACGGAGACCACCGGGGTCGACCCGATGTCCTGTGAACCGGTCGGGATCTCCCTGGCTGTGGAGCCCGGTACGGGCTATTACATCCCGGTCGGCCATGCCGGCGGGGAAAAACAACCGGACCTGGAAACGGTCCGGGAAAAGATCGGCCCGTTCCTTGCCGATCCGGACCTGCCCAAGGCCGGCCATAACATCAAATACGATATGATCGTCCTGGAACGCTGCGGCATGCCGGTCCGGGGGATCCGCTTCGACAGCATGATCGCGGGCTGGATCCTGGATCCGGAATCCCGGCAGCTGGGACTGAAACCGATGGCAAAAGCCCTGCTCGGCATTCATATGACCGAGATCGAAACGCTCATCGGGAAAGGCAGACAGCAAATCACGATGGATCAGGTCCCGGTCCGGGACGCGGCCCCTTATGCCGCTGCGGACGCGGAAGTGGTGCTGCAGCTGATGCCGGTCCTGCAGGAACGCATGCGGCAGGAGAATACCGAAAAGATCTTCACCGAGCTGGAGGTCCCACTGATCCCGGTGCTTGCGGAGATGGAAATGCGCGGGATCCTGCTGGACCGGGAGTTCCTGAAAAAAATGTCCGGGGAGCTGAGCGGACGGCTCTCCGCCCTGGAGCAGCAGATCTGTGACGAGGTCGGTTATTCCTTCAATATCAACTCCACGCAGCAGCTTTCCGCCGCGCTGTTCAATACGCTGGGGCTCGTTCCGCCGCGGACAGCGAAAAAGACTGCGGCCGGAAATTATTCGACCGCCGCGGATGTGCTGGAGGAAATGCGCGGGGAGCATCCGGTGATCGATATGATCCTGGATTACCGCGAAATGGGCAAACTCAAGAGCACTTATACCGATACCCTGCCGGAGAGCATCGATCCGAAGACCGGCCGGGTCCATACTTCGTTCAGCCAGACCGGTACGGTGACGGGGCGTCTGGCCTCATCCTCACCGAACCTGCAGAATATCCCGACGCGGACGGAGCTCGGCAGGCAGATCCGCACGGCTTTTACCGCAGCCCCGGGCTGTGTGCTGCTTTCGGTGGACTACAGCCAGATCGAACTGCGCATCGTGGCCCATATGTCGGGGGATGAATCGATGATCGCGGCTTTCAATGCCGGACAGGACATCCATGCGGCAACGGCCGCGGCGATCTACCGCTGCTCCATTGACGAAGTCACGAAGGAACAGCGCCGGCATGCCAAGGCGATCAATTTCGGCCTGATCTACGGGATGAGCTCCTTCGGGCTCAGCAAGTCCACCGGTCTGACGCCCGCGGAGGCATCCGCCTTTGTCAAAGCCTATTTTGAACAGTTCCCGAAGGTCAAAACCTTCCTGGACGGGCTCCGCGTCACCGCCGCGCAGCAGGGCTGGGTCTCCACACTTGCGGGCAGAAAACGTTACTTTCCGAATTTAAAGCGGGAAATGAATTACAATTTACGTAACCGGGAAGAACGGGAGGCGATCAATGCGCCGGTCCAGGGTACGTCTGCCGACATCCTGAAAGCGGCGATGATCCGGCTCCCGGGCGAACTGAGAAAACGCGGGCTGCACGCGCAGATCCTGCTGCAGGTCCACGACGAACTGATGCTTGAATGTCCGGAAGCGGAACTGGCACAGACGAGGGATGCCGTTCGGGAGGTGATGGAAAACATCACCACGCTGACCGTTCCGCTCCTGACGGAAGCGAAAAGCGGTACGAACTGGGGAAACCTGTCGGCCGCTGACTGACCGGCGTTCAGGCGGGCCGCGCCTGCCCCATACGGACTCCTTTCTCACTTCCGACTGCCGGGTGCATATCAAAGTGAGCATTTATCGCAGTGAAAAAATAATGGCAAACGAAGGATTCGAAAACGAGAGCAGATATCTGGAAATGGCCGTTCAGGGAAGCCTGGAGGCCTTTAACAGTCTGGTGACCTATTACCAGACTGCTGTATATAATACTGCCCTGCGCATCATGTGCGATGCTTCGCGCGCCGATGACATTACCCAGACCGCCTTCATCAATGCCTGGCGCCATATCGGCTCTTTCTCCGGGACCTCCTTCAAACCCTGGATCCTGCGCATCACGGTCAACGCCTGTTATGACGAACTGCGCAAATACAAGCGCCACCCGGAACAGGATCTGATCCCGCAGTCCCCTGACGGGGAGGAAGAAAATGAGGACGCGCCCTGGCTGATCGATCCGTCGGAATCTCCCGCGGAACAAATCGAGCGCCAGGATCGTCAGGAATCCATAAAGTCCTGCTTCGAATTTCTGCCGGATGTTTACCGGACGGTTTTTCTGCTGGTCGATGTACAGGAAATGGATTACCAGTCTGTGGCGGATATGCTGCGGATCCCGCTCGGGACGGTCAAAAGCCGTCTGCTGCGGGCGCGGCTCCGGATGCGGGATTGTCTGAAATCAAAAGGGAACTTTTGACCGGGAAGCACCGTTTAACCTACAGAGGGACTGCAGCGATGTCGGAAAAATTATCACAGAAAGATTATGAACTGATCAACAGCTATCTGGACCAGGAACTGGACCGGAAGGATGTGGTTAAATTTGCCGGGCGCATGGCAGAGGATCCCGCGGTCGCCTCGGAGGTCGAAGACCTGATGAAGGTAAAGGCGATGATCCGGGAGCTCCCGACCGTGACCCCGCCGCGGAATTACATTCTCACCCGTGCCATGGCAGAGGAAGCTCGCCCGAAACCGTTCTGGGAACGGCTTTTCCCGGTGCTCCGGACGGCAGCCGCTTTCTGCGCGCTGGCGCTGGTCTTTACGTTTGTGTTCCCCTACCTGCCGAAACCGGACCGGCAGCAGTCCGCTGCGACCTCTCCGGCATATGAGTCCAAGAGCATTGAACCGGAAGAGGTTCAGAGCCTTGAGGAAGAAGAAGCGCCGATGGCTCTTTATGATGAGCGGATCGTGCTGGAAGACAATGGGTATGATACCGCAGCCGAATCCTATACCGCGGTCATGCCTTCCTACGGCGTGATGGGCGGCAATCCCAGGATCGAATATCTGATGCGTCTGGAACAGGAACAGAACAGCGCCCGGGAAAGTGTGGCCTGGGATGCGGACAACCCGCCGGAGGGGTTCATCAGCGTTGAGGAAGCAAAGGCGGATCAGCGTTCGCTGCTGCTGAAAGTGGGCCTCGGGGCCGGACTGGCCGCCAGCCTTGCCGGGATCGTCATCCTGAAGGAACGGAAAAAGAAGCTGGAACTGGAGTAGAAATCAGCGGGCAGCAGGCAGCTGGCAGCCGGCAGTATCAAAAAAAGCGCTCTGCGCTTTTTTTGATTCCCGGACGATGCGCGCTTCTTTTTTGAAGTGCGCCATACAGCGCGGATCCTGTTCTGCATCTTAAGAGGCGGAACTGGCCGGGGTTCTCATTTCCGAAATCAATGAGCATATCAAAGTGATCTCTTATAGCAGGCAGCTGCCGTTAGCTGCAGACGAGGTTCATTTATAAGCATTGGATGCAGAAATAAACCTGTCGTCTCAGGTAATTTAAATCGGGGGGGTGCCGGGGCTGACGGGTGGCCGACAGGCCAGCCCGATCGGCCCCGGCTAAACAAACCAGGCGCGGCCAACGGCTTATGCAGACACACGGGCGATCGAGCCGCACCATGGCATATCAGGCAAAGACTCTCTTCCGACTGCCGCGCGCATATCAAAGTGGCACTTATAGC
>CADBKS010000019.1 GCA_902795255.1 uncultured Chloroflexota bacterium | reverse complement strand
CGGTCACCCTCTGACTTTTTTGGACAGCGGCGCCTCCTCCCAGCAGCCCGAGTGTGTAATCGAGGCTGTAGCCAATTTCACACGCACCGGATATGCCAACATTCACCGTGGCCTCTACTCGCTTTCTGAGCTTTCTACGCGAAGATACGAGGAGGCCCGCCGTACGGTGGCAGAGTTTATCGGAACCGACGACTCTCCAACGGTGATATTCACTCGTAATTCCACTGAATCCATCAATATGGTGGCTTACACATGGGGCGAGCAGAATATCCAAGAGGGTGACAGCATCGCCCTTCCAGTTATGGAGCACCACTCTGACCTGGTCCCCTGGCAACAGCTGGCCTTGCGCAAAAAAGCCCTTCTACGCTGGATCGAAATCCTACCAGATGGCAGCCTAGACTTAGACTCACTTGATAAGGCCCTCAGCTACTCTCCTAAGCTCCTGGCCTTCGCTTGGGTTTCCAATGTTTTTGGCACTATCAATCCTGTGCAAGAGATCGTCCGCCGGGCCCGAGCTCACGGTCCTATCACCATTGTTTTAGACGGTGCCCAAGGTGTTCCCCACCTCTACACCGATGTAAAGAAGCTGGATGTCGATTTTCTGGCCTTTGCTGGCCACAAGATGCTGGCTCCCACCGGCATAGGCGTTCTGTGGGGCCGCCGCAAGCTCTTGGAAAGCATGCCCGCGTTCCTGTTCGGCGGCAGCATGATTTCTATAGTCAAGCGAGAGCGTTCATCCTGGGATGTGTTGCCCAATCGCTTTGAGGCTGGCACCCCTAACATTACCGGCGCCATAGGCTTGGCAGCTGCCTGCGATTATATCAACAGCATAGGCCGAGATAAGATCCGTGAGCATGACCAGGCCCTAATGCAGTACGCCATAGATAAGCTTAACGATTTAGAGGGTGCCCAGGTTTTAGGCCCATTGGATATAACCCAGCGAGCTGGTGCCCTTTCCTTCTATTTCCGCGGCCTCCATCCCCACGATATAGCCACACTTTTAGGCCGCGAGGGGGTGTGCGTTAGGGCCGGCCACCACTGTTGCCAGCCGCTAATGCGCGAAATCGGCATGATGGGTACCACCCGCATGAGCTTCCAGGTGTACAACAATTTCGCCGATATAGACCGTCTCTGCCAAGCTCTCCTCAAAGCGGGCGAAGTTTTCAAGTCTGCCGTCTGCTCCCCGGAATGTGCCGGTCGCAAGCTTAAGGTGATGGTTCAGACCGGTCACCACCAACTCTGGCCGACCTGCTGTGCCAACGCAGCCTGCCCCAGCTCTAAGTGTTCCTCCTGTGATGTTGCCCCCGCCAACCGCGCCCTGGGTAACACTATGGATTCCTGCGCCCCCATGTTCAATACGCCAATAATTGACCTTAAAACCAAAAAGAAGCCATAGAACGGGGAGTTCCCTGCCTCGTTTCTGAGTAGCCGCAGTCCGGTTGGCCATGTGAACCGCTTTCTGGAGCGCGGCAGGATTCTATCTCTCCCGTACGATTTAAGAAAGTTTGAGTGTTTACTAGTTTTGTCTCATGATACTCTTATCGACGACGACTTGTATCGTCAAATAATTCTCGATCACTACTCGAATCCGCGTTGCCACTGCCGCCTAGAGAACCCCACCCTGACAGCTGAGGGCAACAATCCAACCTGCGGCGATGAAATTGAGCTTGATCTGCAGGTGGAAGGGGGAATCATCAAAGATGTAGGTTTTGTGGGAGATGGCTGTTCAATCTCTGTAGCTTCCTCCTCGATGCTGGCGGAAATGATCAAGGGGAAGACTGTAAATGAAGCGGTAAAGTTAGCTAAAACCTTCAAGGCCCGCCTTTTGAGCCACAGCGCAACAGCTTCAGAAGCAGAAGAAACCTTCGAAGATGTGGATATAGGCGAGCTGGAGGCCTTAGACGGTGTTAAGGATTATCCCGTTCGTATAAAATGCGCTTTATTAGGCTGGGAGACCCTGCTCTCTGCCTTAAATCAGACCCCAAATTCTGCAAAGGAGGGATAAACCATATCTATGTCCCAAGAAGATGCTCCCATCACTCAAGCTCAGTGCTTCACCCACAATGAGGAGACTGTCCACAAGTCTACCTCCGAAACAGCCCAAGACGATTTCGCCTACAACGCCGATGGTGCCCATAGCACCGAAGTTACCCAAAAAGAATGCTTCCGCACCGAAACTAGCTCCGATCCCTTTCCTAGCGAAGCAGAAATAAAAGAGGCCCTGCGCGAGGTTTACGACCCGGAGCTGGGCGTAAATGTTGTCGATCTGGGGTTAATTTACGATATCGACCTCAACAAAGAAGCTCGTAGCGTGCATATCAACATGACCTTGACCAGCCCGGGATGCCCATTAGGTCCGGAGATGACCAGTTCCGCCTATCTGGCCATAACAAGGCTTAAAGGCGTTAAGGAATGCAACATCGACTTAGTTTGGGCCCCTGCTTGGGATCCCGAAACCAAGCTTACCGAAGAGGCCAGAGCCGCCCTAGGCTTATGGTAAACGGGCGTACACGCCACGGTTGGCCTGCCAACCAACCGCAACACGCTCAGCGAAACGGCCTACTGCGGAAAATTCAGATACTAAAAAGAGCTCTCTGCCTTTATAGTTAAAATAAAAACATTATTTCCAAGTGCAACTGGAGCCCAACCACCTTCCAGGTTTGCCAAATGTAAAAAGCGCGACTTCAACTCCCACCTTGGGGAAGAGAAATCGCGCTTTCTCTATTTGGGTAGAGGCCATAAATTGGCGGAGAGCGAGGGATTCGAACCCCCGGTAACATTACTGCTACGACGGTTTTCAAGACCGTTGCTTTCGGCCACTCAGCCAGCTCTCCAAACGGCCCCGCCACTCAAACGGAGGCCACAGATTACGCCATTCCAAAACGAATTCCTGCTTTTCTCATCCGGTCTCTCAGACGAAAAACGCTGGTACCTACTCTATTTCCCGCAGTTGGTATTGAGCGGGGTAACAAGAAGTAGCTTCTGGCAGAGTAATAATTTCTATGGTATTGCTAGATTCCGGAGCCAGCTCTATCTTGGCCACCAGGACCTCATCACCTTTTTTGCGGAACACAGCCTGATAGACGGAATTACCTATCAAGAAATTGGCGCCACCTGGCCCTGAAAGCGGGGTAAAGTACAGGCCAACCATCTTGGTGCGCTTAGTGGGATTCTTAAATTCCACCAAGGATTTGTAAAGTACACCAAAATTACCCGTGTTGGGAAGTCCCGTCTCAAAATCGATAAGCCAAGGACTCTCCCCATATTTAAAGGTAAGCGGACCATTGCCCACCACAAAATCGC
This sequence comes from uncultured Chloroflexota bacterium, assembly GCA_902795255.1. The sequence continues at coordinate 20,528 of CADBKS010000019.1, read as the reverse complement.
CTTCATTTTCAAAATAAGGCTGGGCAAAAACACCATGGGGATGGATTTTAAATGGATTGAAGGGAGCACCCAAATCCGGCATCTTACGTCCATCGTTGGCATTAGGGTCAAGGGAAGTGCGCACCTCTACTGTGGCATTAACTCCATCTAAAATTTCCAAGTTAATGAAACCACTCAACAAAGTTTCGGGACGCATAGTGTAGCTGGCCAACTCCAAGGCCGAATTAGGAGGCAACTCAATAATGTATCCGGAGCGTACCGCCAAATTTTCCAAGAAACGCTTAGCCGCCGTTTGCCCAACATAAATCTCGCTTCGCTCTGGACCGGCTGAAGTGCGACTAATGACAATGCGCAGGGGCTCACTGTTTAAGTTGCTGAGATTTATCCACAAATAACGGTTATCTGGAGAGGCATTCAAATGGGAGAACATCAACCGGGTCGCGGCGACCGGAAAAGTACGTGCGGTCGGCTGTTCCAACTGGACGGTTGAGCGGCTTGCTTCAGCCAACCGCTATGCTGCCAAAAACGGGATGCACGGTTTCTTCGCGAACCAGATCCAGTGGTCCCTGGCATCCGCCTCGAACGGGGAGTAAGCGAAGGCCTTCAACGCGCTGTGCATGGATGAACAAAGTTATGACTGGTACACGGAAAACGGGATCGCGGTCTTCGCTTTCAGCGCTGCGGCCCGCGGATTTTTCTCGGTCGCGGCACGGGACGGGATCGACGCGGTCCCCGAAAAGACGATGGCCTATTTCGGTACGCCGGACAACATCAGGCGGCTGGAAAATGTGAAAAAATATATGGCGGAGCACCACTGTTCCGCGTCCGTCCCGGTGATCGGATATATTACCTGCAACCGGCTCAAAGGTGTGGCGCTGACCAGTGCTTCCCGGCCGGAGACACTCGCCGAAACCCTGGAGGCGGCAGACGCTGACATGACGCCTGAAGAAGCGGACGCGCTCTTCAGGATCTGATGACGGAAAAAGGATCCGCCGCGGGATCGACGGCGGATCCTTTTTTTGCGGCGTATGAAGCGGACGGTTCGTTGATGTACACGAATGTGTCCGGCCCCTGATATTCAGGAGAACGGACAGCGAAAGCTCCGGATCTGACGGTATTCCGGGAAACCGTTAAACGAGGCGTTATTTCTGAATATAATAAAGCATATGGAATAAACTGTTGGAATATGTCCGGAATATGAAGAAATCTTACGCCATCCTTTGGATCCTGTTCCTTATTTTCGCCGCAGTCCGGGTCATGTTTGCGGTACCGTACTGGATCGTGCTGACAGCGGTGACCTGCGGGCTTTCGATCAGCCTTCTGGGAAAGGCCGGAACACCGGCGAAAAAGTACATTTCCATATCGGTCATCTTTGCTGTACTGAGCACGATCGCGTATCTGGGATATCAGCGGGACCTCAAGATCCTTTTATACGGGATCCGGGCCGGGCTCCCCACTTTCTTATGTTCCCTGGCCGTGTTTTCCGTAATGGAAAAGCGGGGAGGGTACGAACTCGTTTCAGGGAAAGGAAAGCACCCGCTCGCGGTCAGCATACTGATCGCGGCTGTGTCAGGGGCGCTGCTCTCCGTGATCAATTTCTTCCTGGCCGGAGAGCCTGCTGACTTTAAATTCTCGTTGTGGTACCTGCTGCTGTGCCTGAATCCGGCCATTTATGAGGAGATGGCGTGCAGGGCTGTCTTTATGGCGTTTTGTGTCTGGTTTGCCGGCGCTGAGATGACTTTTTTCCAAAAATTTACCATGTATTTTATGATGTGTGTCCCTCATACCGTGGCACACGGGTACCCGCTGTTTGAGACGATCGTGCTGTGTGTTTTGTTCGGGCTGCCCTTTGCCGTTCTGCAGCGGAAAAGAGATATCACTGCGGCGATGATCAGTCACGGGATCGTGGATCTTGTACGGTTCACCCTGACGGGGATATAAAATCATTATGTAATTGTGCCGGCTGTACGAAGCACGTTCTTCCGATTGCCGTGAACATTTTTGTATAAGGAGCGAAACAGTATATGAAACATCTGATGACTGCAGTGATCCTTTTGTTGATCTTCGCATCGCTTTCCGTTTATCCGTGCAACGCGGAGGAGCCTTCACCTTACGGGACGCATACGATCCCTTATGATGAGAAGCTTGACACATTGAACGATGAATACGGAGCTGATGCTTTGGATCATACGCTGGATCATGCCGAAAGCCCGTACTATACCATGATCGACTTTTACGATCTGGAGCCGACGCCCGAACTGCATCTCATTCCCTTCTTTGCCACGTATCAGCAGACAACGGAATATACCTGCGGGGCAGCTTCCGCACTGATGGTACTGAATCATTTTGGAAACCATGCGTACAACGAGATGCAGATCGCGGAAATTGCGGAAGCGGATCCGTCAAAGGGGATCTCCGTTGAAAACCTGGCCGGATTTTTCTCAAAGACCGGCTATGATGTTGAATACCATGCCGATACGGAAAAGAAGTTTGCCTCGATCGATGAGGCGGGAGCTTTCATCCGGGACCGGATCGATGCAGGCATTCCGGTCATGGTCAGCTGGGAGGACTGGCGCGGACACTGGCAGACGATCATCGGGCTGGATACGATGGGGACGGAAAGCTCCTATGATGATGTGGTGATCTTTGCGGACTCTTATGATGTGACCGACCATTATCAGGATGGTTATTATATCTACCCGTTCGGACGGTTCTATGATATGTGGCGGGAAGGCCCCTGCACGGAGAAATTGTTCCCGTATGAACAGCCGTTTGTGACAGCCCGCCCGGCAGAATGATGGACCGGAAGGCCCTTCCCCGCGGAATAGAAAGCGGGTGCCTTCTTGACAGGGCACCCGCTGTTTTTATTTTTTGACGGAATAGGTCGCGACCGGAAAGTTGAAATAGTCATCCGGGAACGGTTCTTTTTCCAGCATGAAGTGCCACCACTCGCATTCATAGGGGGCGAATCCGTTCCGCACCATGGTACGCTGCAGCATCATGCGGTTTTCGTACTGTTCGTCCGTGATCCCGCGGTAATCCGGATGGGAAAGCTCTCCGAAATAGTCAAACGGGCCGCCCATATCCACTTCTTTCCCGCTTTTCATATCCAGCAGGGTCAGGTCGATGGCGCTGCCGCGGCTGTGGCTGGACTGTTTGGCAATATAACCGAGCGCGAAGGTATCCTGTTTGCTGATCTCCGGATAGAAATAGGGTTTCATGCGGATGTCCTGATCCTCGATCCCCCAGAAGATGAACCGCTTTACGGCCATTACCGGGCGGTAGGCGTCGAAGATCTTCAGCCGGTATCCCCGGACCGCCATTTCATTGCTGACAGCTTTGAGCGCCCGGGCAGCGTCTATTGTCAGCAGCGCACAGGGCTCTTCATAGCCGTCGATCCGTTCCCCGACAAAATTGAAGGTGGAAAAATAGCGTATTTCCTGGACGATGTCCGGGATAAAGTCAGATAAGAGCACAAATCCGGAAGCGTCTGTTGTTCGGTCCATGTTGATCTCCAGTTTTTGTAATAATCTGTATTATTATACACCGCGGCCGGACACACAAAAGATCCGGCCGCGGGATTTTTCGTTTTATAACGGTGCTGTCCGGTTTCGGTTATTCTCCGTTTTTTGAAGGTGCCGGACGGCTGATGCGTTTGGCTCCCGGGATGATCGCGTGTTTCGGACAGACCAGGATACAGAGGTGGCAGCCGACGCATTTGGCACCGTTCAGGCGCGGTTTGCGGCCTTCCCCAAAGCTGATGGCCTGGTGCCCGCCGTCTGCGCAGGATATGATGCATCTTCCGCAGCCGACGCATTTTTCATGGAGAAACTTCGGGAACAGGATCGTGTCCCGTTCCAGGACATCGGTGGTGTCGCTGACGGAGCTGAGGGAGAGTCCGGTCATTTCCCCGATGCTGCTGACCCCTTTTTCCTCAAGATAATAATTCAGCCCGGTGAGCAGGTCGTCGATGATCCGGTATCCGTACTGCATGACCGCTGTTGTGACCTGCAGCGAGTTCGCTCCGAGAAGAATAAATTCCATTGCGTCCTGCCAGGTCTCGATCCCGCCCATGCCGCTGATATGCATCCCTTTCAGTTCCGGGTCCTGCGCCAGTTCCGTGATGAATTTCAGTGCGATCGGTTTGACCGCGTTCCCGCTGTAGCCGCCGACCGCGGACATGCCGTGTACGGCGGGTGAGGGGACATAGGTGTGCAGGTTGATCCCGGGAATGCTTTTGATCGTGTTGATCGCCGCGAGCCCGTCCGCACCGCCGCGTTTCGCGGCTTCAGCGGCCGGGATCATCGACTCTACGTTCGGTGTCAGCTTTGCCAGGACCGGAATGCTGCATCCGCGTTTCGCGGCGCGGGTAAAGCGCTCGACCAGCTCCGGGACCTGCCCGATGGTCGAGCCCAGACTGCCGTCCGCCATGTTTGGACAGGAGAAGTTCAGTTCGATGGCGTCCGCCCCGTTTTCCTCACATTCCCGCGCGAGGCTTTCCCATTCTTCATCGTTCTGCCCCATGATCGAGGCAAGAATGAATTTTGTCGGGTAGTTCTTTTTCAGCTCCCTGAAGATCGCCATGTTTTCCCTGACGCTGTGGTCGGAGAGCTGTTCGATGTTTTTGAAGCCGATCAGGTCCCCGCTGCTCCCGTGAACGGCCGAAAACCGCGGGGAGGCTTCGTGGATGTCAAAGGTGCAGATCGTCTTGAAAGCAGCACCGGCCCAGCCGGCTTCAAACGCCCGTGCGCACATGTCATAGGTGCTGGCGACCACGGAGGAGGAGAGAAGGAACGGATTTTCCAGCGGGATCCCGCAGAGGTCGCATTTCAGACGGTCCGTGTTTTTCGGCAGCGGGATCTCCAGACCCGGACGGATCTCATTGTAGAGCCGGTCCATCAGTTCACGAATCGGCACATCGCCCGGGACGACGCAGGCTTTTTCGCAGGGAGCCGGGCAGCTGAGACAGGGGTTTGTTTCCGGCAGCCCGACCGCGGCCGCGCGGCTGTTGCCGAACCAGATTCTGCGGAGCGTTTTATCGGGGAGCCCTGCCGGACAGGCTTTGCTGCAGGGGGCGTCTTTGCAGAGCGCGCACCCGATCATGTCAGACCGGTATAGTTGTTGTTCGAATGTCACGGCAATCTTCCTTTCTGCTGTGTTTTTTCTGCCGCTGCCAGGGCGCTGAGGATCATATCCTCCCATACGGCTTCGTCCCTGGAGCCCAGCACGGCTTCTCCGATCACCTGCCCGCTGCTGCTGACAAAATAGGTCGTCGGTGTAGCAGTGATCTTCATCAGTCCGCGGATCTCTTTCGTCATCGCAAGGACCGGGTAATCCGCTCCCAGTTCCGCTGTGATCTCTTTTGCTTCTTCCACCAGCTCCGGATCGACCGCACCGTCGGGATCCAGCAGATCCGCGGCCAGCCCGATGATCTCAAATCCCCTGCTGCCGTAGCGTTCCCGCAGGGAGACCAGGTGGGGCATTTCCCGCATGCAGACCCCGCAGCTGACGCCCCAGACGTTGATCATGGTCAGCCTGTGCTCCGTGATCAGGTCTCCGAGCCGGATCTGCTGCCCGTTCAGGTCGGGCATCGTGTAATCCATTATGTTTTCCGAATCCAGTTCCGGTGCGCTGATCTCCTGTGTCCGGCGGACTTCGGTCAGTTCCATTCCGCTGATGACATCCGGGAGCGCGTCCAGAAGCGCTTCATACTGCACCCGGCGCTCTTCGGATACTTTGCTCATGATCTGTTCTTCAAAATATTCCGGAGCGGTCCGCCGCAGCTCGTCAAGCCGGAGAACATAATAGTGCAGGGTTTCGTTTTTCCCGAGTTCGAGGACCATTTCTTCCGTCATGCCGGAGGATTTATCGATCAGGGCGTCCAGCGCCTGCTGTTCGGGGTAGGCAAATACCTCTCCGAAAACACACTCCGATTCGTCCGCAAGACACAGGTTGGCGACCGTGCGTCCGTCCTCAACATAGCCGTTGACCGCGATCGGAATGTCCTGCAGGGACTCGGGAAGGGTGATCTTCATACCGAAATCCGACAGGTCGATCACGCCGCCGGAGGCTGTTACGTTAAAAGCCCCGTTGTTTTTCACGTCGGAAAGCGGAGTGTATTCCGCTTCCGCCGCGGCTGCCGTGGGAGCAGGGGCCGGCTCTGTGGCCGTCACCGCAGGCCCGGACGCGGAAGCGTTTCCGGTAAGCAGTACAGCAGACAGAAGTGTGAGCAGTATCTTGTGTTTTCTCATTAATATTCCCGAAAGTCCTGAAAATTATTTTTTATTATATCCTGTAATTCTCCAACCTGTTCAAAAAATCGGGGCATCCTGTAAATGATGTTATTTGCGGATCTTCGGCCCGCATCCTTTCAGATATACATCTTCCCGGAATGGGGTGAATGATCGTATAACGGCGGAAATCGGCCGTGTACTTTTGCTATAATAGATATGAAATTCTGAGCATCGGAGAAAACATGATGGCTGAATACATCGAGGATTTGTCCGGGATCCGGAGCGGGCAGCCGGTCCGGCTTTTCGGGCAGGAAACGGAAGCGGGAAAGCAGACGGTGCTGACACCGTATTTTCCCGCGGAGCCGTCGGGACCGGGCTGCGTGATCATCTTCCCGGGCGGGGGATATGAACATGTGTCGCTTGAGAAGGAGGGAACGAAGATCGCCGCAGCGCTGAACGCGAAAGGGCTGCGGGCTTTCGTCCTGGATTACCATGTCGCGCCGGCACCGCGGGAGACGATCCTGCGGGACGCGGTCCGGGCGGTCCGGTTTGTGCGCTGCCACGCGGCGGATACCGGCATCGATCCGGAAAAAATCGCCGTGATGGGGTTTTCGGCGGGCGGACATCTGGCGCAGATGACCGCACTGTATGCCGGAGAGGTCCGGACCGGAAGTGATGCGGTGTCGGCCGTCTCCGGTAAACCGGACGCGCTGATCCTCAGTTACCCGGTGGTCACGTTCACGGATCCGTACGCCCACACGGGCAGCCGCAGGAGATTCCTCGGGCCGGACCGGGAAAATGACGCGGAAATGCGGCTGAAATACTCGGGTGAAAAGCAGGCCGGGCCGGGCTTTCCGCCGGTGTTCCTCTGGCACTGCGAAGGAGATACCTCAGTACCCGTACAGAACAGTCTTATGCTCGGCGAAGCACTGGAGCGCGCGGGCGTCGTCCATGAGCTGACCGTCTACCCGGGAGGGGCACACGGTCTCGGGCTTGCCCCCGGGTATGAGGAGATCAGCGGGTGGTTTGACAAAGCCGTCCGCTGGCTCGGTGAAAGGTTCGTCGGGCAGCGCTGAGTGCCCGCATGCTTTTAAAACAAAAAAGCCGCGGCTGCCGCGGCTTTTTTGTTTTGTATTCCTACTCTACGGAGAGGGAGAAATAATAGTGGGGCTGTCCGCCGTAGTGGCATTCCACTTCATGGTCCGGATAGCGTTCCTTGATCATTTCTACATATTTCTGCGCTTCTTCTTCGGTCATGCCGTTACCGTAGAAGAGTGTGATCTGTTCATAATCATCGGTGCCGATCTGTTCGAGAAGCTTCATCAGCCCTTCCTCGACCGTATCCGCGGCGATCACCAGGTCCCCGTTATGGATGCCGATGATCTGCCCTTCGGTGACGCTGACGCCGTTCAGTTCGACGGTGCGGGTGGCTTTGGTCAGTTCGCCGGATTCGACCTGGAGCAGGGAATCATTCATTGCCTGGACGACCTGGTCGAAATCTCCTTCCGGATCCAGCTGTAGCAGGGTAGCGATCCCCTGTGCGACATTCTTGGACCGGATAACAGCGACCTGTTTGGAGGACTGGGTGATGGCATTGTTCGCCGAAAGGATGATGTTTTTGTTGTTCGGCAGGATGATGACCTTATCCGTCGGCAGTTCTTCCACGGCCTTGAGGATCTGTTCGGTGCTGGGGTTCATGGTCTGCCCGCCGGGGATGATGGCGTTGACGCCGAGGGAGGCCAGGACTCTGGAGATCCCTTCGCCCGGTGAGACCGCGATCACGGCGATCTGGCCCGGAACGGCTTCGGTAAGTGTATATTCGCTTTCTTTCTTGCGGCGGATATCTTCCATCTGGGCGATCAGGTTCTCGATGGCGACCTTGGTGACGGTGCCGAGTTCCATGATGTAGTTGATCGGAGCGTAAAGGTTCTCGGTCGGAACATGGATGTGCATGCGGTACATGCTGTCGCCTTCACCGACCTGGATGGAGGTGCCGATGTCGCTCAGCCGGTCATAAAAGGCGCTCAGTTCCAGCTCCTTGTTGGGAATGAAATCGACGACCACTTCATAATCCTGGCCGGGTTCGATGGTCTCTTCTTCATTGAGGCTGTCCAGCTGCGCCAGGGAGACCACGTCCGGGATCTCGGCGTTGATATCCAGCGGCTGGCCGGTCAGCCAGCGGAGGAAGCCTTCAAAAATGTAATACAGCCCGCGTCCTCCGGAGTCAACAACACCGGCCTGTTTCAGGACCGGCAGCAGATCCGGGGTGCGGTTTACGGACTCATCCGCAGCTTCAACGGTGACGTTCAGCAGCTGTGTGAAATCATCACAGTTCGGAAGCGCTTCGGCAACGGCATTGGCGGTATCCTTGAGAACGGTGAGGATGGTGCCTTCGACCGGGCGGACTACACCTTTGTAGGCGGTGTTTTTGGCTTCGGTGAGCGCGTTGGAGAAGATCGCCGGGGTGATGATCTCATAGTCCCCCATGGCACGGGCAAAGCCGCGCCAGAGCTGGGAAAGGATCACGCCGGAGTTGCCGCGGGCGCCCATCAGCGCGCCCTGCGCGGCAGCCTTCATGATCTGCCCGGCATGGTTCGTGTCCAGCAGGACGATATCGGACCATGCGGACTGCATGGTCAGCAGCATGTTCGTACCCGTATCGCCGTCCGGTACGGGGAAAACGTTCAGCGCGTTAACGATGTTCTGGTTGGTCCTCAGCCAGAGCATGCCGGCTTCGAACATGGATTTCCACTGTTTCCCGCTGAGGGTTTTAAGCGTGTCCGGTGTTTCGGGCACAGTCTGATTATTTTTTTCGGACATTTGACTCCTGGATCTGCTTTACTTGTCGGGGCTGCTCACGCGCAGGCCCTTGACGTGGATGTTAACGCTTTCGACATGCAGACCGGTCATTTTTTCAACCTGATATTTCACACTGTCGGATACGCTGTTAGCTACGGATGTGATGCGGGTCCCGTACTCGACAACGATGTACAGGTCGATCACGACATTTTTACCGTCGGATTTGACACTGACGCCCTGCGTTGAATCTTTTGTGATCGCGGCGGCAAGCCCGGCGGCAAGGTTTTTCGGGGCGAGCCCCACGATCCCGTAAGACTGCTGGGCAGCGTGGGATACGATCGTGCTGATCGCCCGGTGGGAAAGGAAAATGTTCCCTAAGGTGTTTTGCTCGTTTTCGCTCATTTTTTTTCTCCTTCTCTTCCGATTGGACAGACGAGAATCCGGGAAAAACTTCCCTCTTCTATATTCTAACAGGTTTTTGCTCCGTCCTGCGTTGTAAGTGAATATCAAAGCGGGGCCGGCCGCTGCTGACCGGGAGCCGGAACGCGTTTTTCAGTGCTTCGTAAACGTGTGTTAATGTTTTATAAGAAGTGTCAGAAACCTATTGACCTGCGGTATTTGGAATGGTATTATATTGCTTAGATGGTTAGCACTCTGAAGCTTAGAGTGCTAACGGAGAAAAAAGATGAGTGATCTGAGTGAACGTCAAAAAGTGATCCTGAGCCTTGTGGTCCACGAATACGTTCGGACCGCGAACCCGGTCGGGTCCAAGAGCCTGGTCAACCAGTACCATCTGGATTACAGCCCGGCGACGGTCCGCAACGAACTTGCGGCGCTCACAGAGGAACAGTATCTGAGCCAGCCGTACACCTCTGCGGGACGTGTTCCGACGGAAAAAGGCTACCGGTTCTTTGTCAGCGGTCTGATCCATATGCGTGAGCTTCCCGAAGAGACCCGGCGCATGATCGAACATCAGTTTTCGCAGGCGCAGCAGGGGATGGACGGGTGGATCAAACTGGCGGCTTCGATCCTCGCCGATCAGGCTCATCTGATCTCCATGGTCTCCGCACCGCTGCCGAACCGGACGAGAGTGAAGTATATTTCACTGATCTCCGTCACGAACAAGCAGATCCTGATGGTCCTGGTCCTGGCAGGCGGGCAGATCCAGCAGCGGTTCATGTTCGCCGGTGAATCCATGACGCAGAACCGGCTGAATGAGATCCAGGAGATGCTGAACCGGCTTTTCGAAGGCCGGAACAGTGAAGAGATCCGCGCGGTCTGCGCGAAGCTCCCGGCAATGGGGGAGGCGGTGGACGAGATCATCCGGACGCTGCTGAACACGCTCTACGATACGGACGCGCTGCAGACCGGGGAAGTCTATACGGATGGGATCAACAACGTCCTGGCCGAACCGGAATTCGCGGACTCCGAAGAAGCGCGGCGCACGCTCCGCATCCTGGATGAGAAGCCTGCCCTGCAGAGCTTTCTCTCCCGGACGACCCGGGAACAGAAGATCGGCGGTGTCCAGGTGTTCTTCGGGGGCCACGGCCTGCTGAAGAACATGTCCAACTGCAGCCTGGTCGTTGCCCGATACGGAATGCAGGGTGTCGCGACCGGCACGATCGGTGTGCTCGGACCGATGCGGATGGCCTACAGCAAAAATATACCGACAGTACGTTTTTTGGCGGGGATCCTGAGCGATCTGGTGGCGGACACCACGGCTGAGATCTGCTGAAAAACTGAAAATATGCAAAGGAAGCGCATATGTCTAAGAAAACAAAAATAAAAGTAAACGCTGAAACAGAACCGGCTGCGGAAGTTCCTGTGGAAGAGACCGAAACCGCGGCTGAAGAACAGGAGGAACAGGTCACCTTATCCAAAGCAGACTATGACGCACTGAACGCCGCATTGGAAGAAGCGAAGAAGAAGGAACAGGACAACCTGGAAAGCTGGCAGCGCGAACGTGCTGATTTCAGCAACTACAAAAAACGTATCGAAAGGGATCAGGAAGCAGCGAAAAACAGTTACAGATCCGATGTGCTGAAGAAACTCATCCCGGTCCTGGATGACCTGGAACTGGCTTATCAGCACCGGCCCGCAGAGGGCGAAGCCGCTTCCTGGGCTCAGGGGATCGAACTGATCATCCGCAAGTTCAGTTCTATACTGGAAAATGACGGCCTGAAGAAGATCGAAGTGAAGGCCGGTGACAAGCTGGATCCGAATATGCATCTGGCAGTGTCCGCAGAGGACAGTGATGAATTCGGTTCCGACGAAATTATTGAAGTTTTACAAAACGGCTACCGTATGGGGGATAAGATCATTCGTCCCGCGATGGTACGGGTAGCGAGATAGGAGATTTATTATGGGAAAAATTCTTGGTATTGACTTAGGTACTACAAATTCCGCGATGTCCGTTATGGTTGGCGGTGAACCGACGATTATCCCCACTTCCGAAGGGGAACGCACCTGCCCGTCTGTCGTGGCGGTGAATAAAAATCACGAACGTCTCGTCGGCCGTGCTGCCCGCAACCAGGCGATCACCAACCCGGAAAACACGATCTTCTCGATCAAGCGTTTCATGGGTCACAAATATGACGATGAAGAAGTGCAGCGCACCATCAAGCGTGTGCCGTATAAAGTGACAAAGGCCCCGAACGGTGATGTCCGTGTGGTCCTGGACGGCAAGGAATACTCCGCTCCGGAAATTTCCGCGATGATCCTCGCGAAACTGAAGGCCGATGCTGAAGCTTACCTCGGTGAAACCATCACCCAGGCTGTCATCACGGTCCCGGCTTACTTCAACGATGCCCAGCGTAACGCGACCAAAGACGCCGGTAAGATCGCCGGTCTCGAAGTCCTGCGTATCATCAATGAACCGACGGCCTCTTCACTGGCTTACGGTCTGGACAAGAAGAGCAACGAACTGATCGCGGTCTATGACCTCGGCGGCGGTACCTTCGATGTCTCCATCCTGGATGTCGGCGACGGTGTGTTCCAGGTCCGCGCCACCTCCGGTGATACCTTCCTCGGCGGTGATGACTTCGATAACCGCATCATGGACTACCTGCTGGATGAATTCAAGAAGGCCAACAACATGGATCTGCGCAATGACCGCCAGGCCCTGCAGCGTCTGAAGGAAGCTGCCGAGAAAGCAAAGATCGAACTGTCCTCCACCATGCAGACCGAGATCAACCTGCCTTACATCACGGCTGACGCGACCGGCCCGAAGCACCTGGTGATGACCATGACCCGCGCGAAGCTCGAACAGCTGACCGGCGACCTGATCACCAAGAGCCTGACCCCTGTCCGCAACGCGCTGAAGGATGCCGGCATTACCACGGCTGAGATCAACGAAGTCGTTATGGTCGGCGGTATGACCCGTATGCCTGCTGTGCAGGAAGCTGTGAAGCGCGAATTCGGCAAGGAACCCTGCAAGGGCGTGAACCCGGATGAAGTCGTCTCCATCGGTGCGGCCATTCAGGGCGGTGTGCTCGGCGGCGAAGTGAAGGATGTTGTCCTGCTCGACGTCACCCCGCTGACCCTGTCTGTCGAAACCATGGGCGGTGTTGCGACCCCGATGATCGAACGCAACTCCACAATTCCGATCAAGAAGACCCAGGTCTACTCCACTGCCGCGGACAATCAGACTTCCGTCGAGATCCATGTGCTGCAGGGCGAACGCCCGATGGCTGCTGACAACAAGAGCCTCGGCCGCTTCATCCTCGACGGCATCCCGGCTGCCCGCCGCGGTGTCCCGCAGATCGAAGTCACTTTCGATATCGACTCCAACGGTATCCTGAAGGTCTCCGCGCTGGATAAGGCTACCAACCGCTCCCAGAACATCACGATCACTGCTTCCAGCGGTCTGAGTGATGAGGAAGTTGAAAAGATGCGTAAGGAAGCGGAAGCTCACGCTGAAGAAGACCGCAAGCGCAAGGAAGGCATCGAAGTCAAGAACACTGCTGACAGCACGGTTTACACCGTCGAAAAGATGCTCGAAGAATATGGCGACAAGCTGCCGGCCGATCTGAAGTCCCAGGTCGAATCCAAGGCCAATGAGCTGAAGGGGATGATCCAGACTGCGGATACCGATACGCTGAAGGCAAAGACCGAAGAACTCAACAAACTGCTCCAGCAGATGGGCGGCGCGATGTATCAGCAGCCGGGCCAGGGTCCGGACGCCGGTGCGGGTCCGCAGCAGGGTCCGGACAACACCAACGGCGGCCAGAATGGCGGAGATGATGTCGTTGACGGAGAATTCCGCAGCATGTAATGTGCTGAAAATCAGGTAAAATCAGTAACGGAACAGTCCGAAAGGACCTGTTCCGTTACGTTGTTTAGAGACAGAAAAGTTGACAGGCTCAGTATGCCGGGCCGGACAGATCTATGAAAGGTCCCGGGTGAGCTGCCGTACGGAAAGCCGTACAGGCTTTGAAAAACTGTACGGTGCCTGATCAGGAGAAAAGTTTTTAGCTGATGGCAGAAGAACGCGACTATTATGAAATTTTAGGCGTCAGCAAGACCGCTACCGAGGATGAGCTGAAAAGCGCATTCCGCCAGCTGGTCCGCAAATACCATCCGGACGTCAACAAGGAACCCGGGGCGGAAGACCGCTTTAAGGAGATCAATGAAGCCTACCAGGTCCTTTCCGACCCGGACAAACGCGAGGCGTATGACCGTTACGGCAAGGCCGGTGTCAGCGGGATGGGCGGAGCCGGATTTGATTACAGCACCATCGATTTTTCCGATATTCTCGGCGATCTTTTCGGCGGGTTCGGTGGCTTCGGCGGGTTCAGCGGCAGGAACTACAGTTCCTCTTCCCGCAGAAATGCCCCCCGGCGCGGAGCCGACCTGCAGACGACGGTCAAGCTGAAATTCGAGGAGGCTGTTTTCGGCGCGGATAAAGAGATCATCTTCAGCCGTGACGAAAAATGTACCAAATGCGGCGGGACCGGTGCGGAACCCGGTACAAAGAAGGAAAAGTGCAAAAACTGCGGCGGGACCGGTGAAGTCAAGACCACCCGCCAGACTGTTTTCGGGTCCATGGTCCAGGTGACGACCTGCCCGACCTGCAACGGGACCGGCGAAACCATTCCGACACCCTGTTCGCAGTGCCGCGGGCGCGGCATCGAACGCAAGACGGTCAAAAAGATCGTCGCGGTCCCTGCCGGTGTGGATAACGGCACCCGCATCCGCATGTCCGGTGAAGGCCAGCCCGGTTCAAACAACGGACCGAACGGTGACCTGTATATCGAAGTAAGCGTGGCGGAACATCCGTTTTTCCGCAGATATGAAAACGATATCCATCTGGATATGAAGATCAATATCGCGCAGGCAGCGCTTGGCGCGGAGATCGAAGTGCCGACCGTGGACGGCAAGGAAAAGATCCGCATCCCCGCCGGAACACAGCCGGGCAAGATCATCACGATGAAAGGCAAGGGTGTTCCCGCCCTGCGCGGCGGTACCCGCGGCGACCAGAAGGTGATCGTGGATGTCGTTACGCCGACAAACCTTACCGCGGAACAGCGCGAACTGCTCGAAAAACTGGCGGTCTCTCTCGGTACGGAGACCAATGCTGCAAGCAAAACTTCATTCTGGGACAGGCTGAAAGAGGTTATCAATGGAGACTAATAACAGTTGGCTGGAAGTCAGCCTGACGGTCGATAATGAGATCGCGGAGGCTGTTGCCGAAGTGCTTTCCCGTTTTGCGGAAAACGGCGTGGTCGTCGAACGCGGCATGGATTATAATGACGCGGAAGACATCGGTACGCCTTTCGGCCCCTGCCATGTGTACGGCTATCTGCCAATGGATGACGAGGTCGAGGAAAAGAAATCCCAGATCTCCCAGGCCCTGTGGCACCTCGGCTGCATCACGGAGATCCCCGAACCGGAATTTAAGGTCATCGAGGACGAAGACTGGATGGCTTCCTGGAAGAAATTCTACCGTCCGATCCTGATCGGGAAAAAGATGCTGATCCTGCCGGCCTGGATCGAACAGGAAGATCCGGACCGGATCGCCGTGAAGATCGATCCGAGCATGGCGTTCGGTACCGGTACGCATCCGACGACCCAGCTGTGCCTGGCGCTCGCGGAAGAATATGTTCAGCCGGGCATCAACGTGATCGATGTCGGCTGCGGTTCCGGGATCCTTTCGATCGGTTCGATCCTGTTGGGCGCGAAACACGCGCTCGGGGTGGATATCGATCCGGAATCCATGAAGAACAGCCGTGAGAACGCTGCCCGCAACGATGTGCTGGACAAATGCGAGTTCTATCAGGGCTCCGTGGCGGAGATCCTGAAGGATGAATGCAGCATCAAAACCGCTCCGCTGGTCCTGGCGAATATCCTGGCCCCGATCCTGCTGATGCTTTTTGATGTCGGTATGGCGGATCTGGTGGAACCCGGCGGCATCCTCTGCCTGAGCGGGATCCTTGAGGATCAGGAAGAAAAAGTCCGCAAGATGGCGGAATCCAAAGGCCTGACCTTCATCGAGCGCATGCAGGTAAAAGACTGGGTGGCGATGTCATTCAGGAAATAACGTAAAAACGCAATAAAAAAAGCACCCGAAGGTGCTTTTTTTATTCTATTATAGGAAACCAACTGCTAACCAGGTGGAGCCGCAGAGCTTTAGCTGAAAGACAGCTGCGACTCGGTCAGTTGGTTCGTCATAATGCCAAGTCGGTACAACAATTCTGTCGATCCTGACGCAATAATGGGGGCGCCGGGGCCGACGGGTGGCCGCCAGGCCAGCCCGATCGGCCCCGGCTAAATTAAACTGGGCGCGGCAAGCAGCTTATGCAAAAACACGAACAATCGGGCCGCGCCCTGCGAAGCAATCTCTTCCGATTGCCATGTGCACATTAAAGTGCGCCCCTGTATGAAAAGGAGGACAGCGCGTTTCGCGCTGTCCTCCCTGATATTGATACAATGTGTCTTAAGCGATGCTCAGCACTGCGTTGAGTGCGGATTCCGTCGCTTTGTTGGCCGGGGCGGGTTTTGCGGCATCGCCGATGACGATCGCCTGTTTGCCCATGGCTTTCACTGTCTCTTCCAGCGGGTTGTATGAGCGGACACCAAGGGCCAGCACGATGGTGTCGTAGCCGGACAGCCGGTGCTCTTCGCCGTTCTGTTCATAGATCACGCCGTCGGGCAGGATCTCTTTGACCGTGGCGTTGACTTCCCAGTTCACGCCGTGTTCCTTCAGCCGCGGAATGAGGAAGAAGCGCGGAGCGGCTGCTTCATCCAGGGCGATATCCGGGCGCATTTCCACGATCGTGACGGCTTTGCCGTGTTCGGCCATGTAGTCGGCGGTTTCGACGCCGGTCATACCGCCGCCGATCACCAGCACGCGGTTCCCCGGCAGTTTGGTGTTGTCCAGCACGTCGACAGCGTCCATAACGTTTTCGCCGTCAATGCCCGGCAGATTGATGTGCAGCGGGGTGCCGCCGGTCGCGAGGATCACGGTATCCGGGTCGATCTCTCTGATCAGCGCTTCATTGACCTCGGTGTTCGGGCGGATATCGACACCATGCTTTTTGCAGTGGTTGATGTAGGAGCGCAGCGCGGTCGCGATGTCCTGCTTGCAGGGCGGGACGGATGCCAGGCGGAACTGTCCGCCGAGCTCGGATGACTTTTCAGCGAGAACGACCTGATGGCCCTTCTTCGCGGCCAGCCATGCGGCGACCAGGCCGGCAGGGCCGGCGCCGGCAACCAGGACCTTCTTCGGTTCGGCGGCCGGGCTCATATCGGCTTTGAGGTCCATGCCGGTGAGCGGGTTGACCAGACAGCGGATCGTGCCTCCGGCGTTGAGGTAGCCCAGGCAGGACTGCGTGCAGCCGATGCAGGGGAGGATCTCTTCATAGCGCTGTTCGGCGACCTTGATCGGCAGGTCCGGGTCGGCGATAGATTCACGGCCGAAGCTGATGAAATCCGCGCAGCGGTTCAGCAGGGCGCTTTCCGCGATGGCAGGTTCATAGCGGCCCACGGAGATGACCGGGATGGAGACCGCTTTCTTGATGAATTTGGTCGGGAACTGGTTGAACCCGTGCGGCATTGCCGGGGGTGCACTCATATACGGCAGGGAGCCGTAGGTCATGATGGAAATATCCAGCGCGTCCACGCCGGAGGCTTCCGCCATGCGGGCGACCATCACCGACTCTTCCAGAGTCCGTCCGCCGTTGACTTTTTCATCATAGCCGAAACGGAAAAGCAGCGGATACTGGCGGCCGACTTTTGACCGGATGTTTTTGAAGATCTCCTGCGGGAATTTCATGCGGCCGAAGAAATCGCCGCCGAATTCATCCGTGCGCTTATTGGCGTGCGGGGACATGAACTGCGCGACGAGATAGCCGTGCGCACCGTGGACTTCCACGCCGTCCGCGCCGGCTTTTTTGGCGCGCACAGCGGCGTCGCCGAATTCATCGATCACTTCCCAGACTCTCTCGTTGCTCATGGCCTGGGGAGGAAAATTCAGCATCGGGCATGCGACTCTTGAAGGAGCTTCCGGCATTTCATTGAAAATATACGGGGGGACCGACTGGCGCCCGGCATGATGGAGCTGGATAACAACTTTGGCTCCGGCCTCATGGATGGCTTCCACAAGACGGGTGAAGCCCGGGATCTGGGAATCATCCCACAGCCCGACTTCGTTCACGATCGCTTTCCCTTTGCGGTCGACTGCGGTGACTTCGATGATGATCAGCCCGAAGCCGCCTTCTGCGCGGCGTTGGTAGTAGGCGATCATTTCATCCGTGACCATCCCCTCATAGGTGCCGAAGTTGCTGCCCATCGGCGGGACGACAAACCGGTTCTTCAGTTCCATTGTCCCGATCATACCGTGTGACAACAGTTTATTGAGCCGCATAACATTTCCTCTCTTTCTGATAAGACGCTAAAATAATTGCGATACGACTTTCCAACAGATTAATCATATAAAAAAAAGAACCTTTTGTCAATTGCGGAGACCGTGATTATTACCGTATATCGGAAAAGAAGAGGCTGTCCGCTGGTTCGCGGGCCGGCGGCATTTTGCGCGGATGAGCGTTTGATTTTTCGGTATGGGAAATACCGGAAAATTCGCCGGAGAGCCTGTATATCAGGAGACGGTTTTGTCTGCAGGACCGGCGGGCTGCATGCCGGTCCGGATGGCGCGGATCTTTTCAATAAATTCCATTTCGCTGATGCCGCAGAACTGTTCGAAGCCCGGGTCCATGCCGGGGAAGGGGTGTTTAAAAATAAGGTTTTCTGCCATGATCGTTTCCTTTCAAAGGCATCATAGCAGAGCGCTGCACAAAAAGAAACCGGCAATGTTGCCCCTTTACAACCCCGCACCTTTGTGGTATCGGCAGCGTAAGCCTGTCTGTAAGAGGCGGTCAGGAACCATCACTGTAACTGATTTTCATCTCTCCCTTTGAATTTTGTAACGGTTTGATAGCTTATTTGATTTGGTGATGGGTATCTGTTGATTTCAATAATGAAGAAAGGCTTTTTATCAGCTTTCAGCTCCATCTGAGAATGAATTCGCCCAGCATAATTGAGCAGGAGGGTAATGGTCTGTGATAAATTCAGCACGTGCCCTCTCCAGCCGGACTGTTTCTGAATATTTCGGCAGCCCAATTATGTTCTTTAATTCATTCGGATCTGATGTAAGGTCATAAAGCTCTTCATAGGCTGTTCCGGGTTCATCATAGCCAAGATATTTCACATATTTAAAGCGTTCATCTGTGATCATTCTCCATCCGTTGCTTCGTTTTCCGTTTGCTCCTCGGGACAGAAGCACTTCGTCAAAGTTTATCCACGGATGGACTTCTTCCGTAAAATCCGATTCGCTGTATGCCCAGTTTCGGATTTTATCGCATTTTCCCTGGAGTACCGGAAGCAGCGATTGGGCAGGAATCAGGTTGTTATAGGCGGGAAAAGATCGGCTAAGACCTTCGACCGGGTCAATTCCGGCGTAGTCCAGCACTGTTGCTGCGACATCAAATAACTGAACAGGATGCGGATTCCGGCCGATGACCGGATATCCGGGAACATATATAGCGAGAGGAACATTGGTGGCTTGCTTCCATGGAACACCCTTTTGGATCCGGTAATGATCGCCGAGCATATCGCCATGGTCTGATGCAAAAATGACCATCGTATTTTTATCCATCTCCCGTTCTTTCAGCAGGCTGAGAATATCCCCTATTCGGTCATCAATAAGGCTGATCATTGCTTTGTAAGAACGCCGCTGCCGTGACAATACTTTTTTCTCTTCATCAGAAAGACACTGTCCGGGCTCCAAAATATAATCACCGTATTCTTCTTCCGGAAACATGTCAAGATAGCGTTTGGGAGCATCATAAGGCTTGTGCGGACCGCAAAAAGAGATGAACATATAAAAAGGACAATTTTTCGGATGTGCAGACAGTTGTTCGATAGCGATTCGTGCTGTTACATTATCGATATAATCTTCTTCCGGAAGCGGAGATGGCAATGCCTTATCGTAGTTATGATCCGGTGAATCACCATTAATGCCACCGCTCTCCAGAGCAAAGTCACGGTAAGATTTCAGCAGTCCTTTTTCTTTAAGATATTTCCCGTAGTCACAGAAATTCGGGACCATTGTCTGTTTCCCTGCAGTTTCCCAGACAAAATCATAACCGAGCTTTTTCATTTCAGGACGCATCGCGGTATGATCGTATCCGTGACCTCTTGCAACACTGACGCCTCCCATATGCATATAGTGATATTTCCCGATTCCGTAGGTTTTATATCCTGCCCTTTTTAGTGCCTGCATAAAAGTCGGGATCTGTGGAAAATAGTCTCCGGACATTGTCAGCATACCGATTTGGCGGGGATATCTGCCGGAAATCAGTGAGCATCGGGCTGGGGTACAGATTGGATTGGGAGTTATGCAGTTTGAAAAATATGCTTTTGCGGCAATTCGGTCTATATTGGGTGTCTCGATTTTTCCGCTGCCCATGTAACCGACATAGTCGTTCCGATGCTGATCTGTCATGATAAGTAGAATATTGTTCGGCATAAAAAATTCCCTTTTTAGGATCTGGAGGCCATTGTTCTTATGTGATACGGATGGCGTTTTGCGGCAGGAAGCTGTTCCATGAATTCCGGATAGAGAAAGTGCTCATTTACCATAATGAGCACTTTCTGCAATTTATTAAATCATACAGCAGAAACTGTAAAGCCGGAGGCTTTTCTTACTATTCCAGCCCCAAGCGGGTGAACTGTTCTTCAGGACTGTCATACATTTTCATGGCTTCTGCAAGTTTTCGGCACATCTCTTTTTCGAGTGTTTCATCATGGATCGGATGTTCCTGGTCAGGATCAAGTTGCAGGTCGAACAGCATATTTTCCCTGATCACATCATATCTGATTTTAAAATCCTGCGAGGAATTATCAAAACGCGTGACCGTGTTCGGGATCCGGTAAACCGGATAATCCGTATACGGAAGAAAAGCACCCATTTCGACCTTGGAAAAATCTGTAATATGGTCG
>CADBKS010000018.1 GCA_902795255.1 uncultured Chloroflexota bacterium | reverse complement strand
CCTTCGAGCATGTCCTCGGAAAGCATCTGCTTCAGCATTTCAAAATTCACAACTTTGCGGTAAACCTTCTTTTCCGCCGTGCTTCGTTCTACATCCAAAGCTTCTGTCACACAATTCGGGAACATGGCAGCAATCTTCTCTACATTATCCTGCTGTAAATCCGGTGATTCCATTCTCATTTTTTCCATTTTTTCTCCATCCTGTCCGATGTTATGCATAAATAGACGAGTAATAATATCGTAAACGGATTAAAGCACTTTTATCCGGGTGTCCGGAGAAAGAACCTTAAAGATTTCCCCAACACTGATTTTTGCAGAGTCATCGGCAAAAGAACTGTCGCGGAACACAGCACGAAGAGGCTTGCGTTTTGCGATGATTTTGATTACTGATTCAGGAACATTCATATCAAAGCAGGCAATGAGATCCCCATCATTATATGTATGAACTGTGTAGTTTCCTATCCTTTCGGAAGTATAGGGCAGCGAAAGCAGCAGCCCCCATTCCAATAGGCAGCTAAAAAAAAGATCAAGGTCTGTCCTATCTTCTTTGATATTGAAAGCCATCTCGATCAAATCTGTTTGATTGGTTTCTCCTACGCTATAGTAGACATCTTTCATATTAGAACTATCTAATTTGAACACACGAAATCCAATATCTAAATCTTTTGTGGTCAATGGACTATCCTTTTTTATTTTCTTACCTGCTCTTCGAATTCTTTCTTTACCAATATCTGAAATTGTATTAAATCCAGCTTTATAGGCTTCACTATTATCATTACACGGTTCCGGAAGCTGAACCATAATGAATTTTCTATTTCCACTGTCCTCTGCGTTCTGCAACATAACAGCGTGTGCAGTTGTTGCAGTACCGCTGAAGAAATCCATGTAGATTCCGTTTTGCCCATCCTTACAAATTTTTAGAAGATGTTTTATCAGAGATATTGGTTTTGGCGTCTCAAAAACAGCAAGATTATCGAACAAAGACACAAGTTCTCTTTTGGCCGAATCATTTGTCCCAACTTTATCTGCAAAAAGCAGTGTTTCTGGTGTCTACCCTCTTTCTTTTGCATATAAATATGTTTTTATACGAGGCACTCCATTTCCATCCTGACCAAACCAAATCCTATTTTCGGCAATCGCTCTTTCCATTTCTTTCTGTGTATAAACCCAACATCTCCCACTTGGCAATGCGTGTTGTTTTCCATTGGGGGCAATTAATGTATAAAACTGTGATTTTGTACCATGTCCTCCTTGAGCATGTGCGGGATCTGATTTCCATGGGCCTCTTGGATCATTATCTGGATTTTGATAACGCTTTAATGCAGCTTCATCCATTTCCTCTAATCCAATCGCATTAATTCTTTGATCATAGTCCTTTAGAAAACAAACTATATAATCATGGCGAACTGATATTATTTTTCTATTTTCTCTATTCTTTCTTTTTTCCCAAATAAAAGTACCGATATAATTACTTGCGCCAAAGACCTCCTGCCCTATTTTTATAAGATTAGAAAGTTCGTTATCATCGATAGAAGCAAATAATATACCGTCATCCGATAACAAATTTCTTGCAAGCATCAGTCTCGAATAAATCAGTGAACACCAATCCGAATGATATCTTCCCTGGGAGATCCCATTTTCACGGCTATAATTTATATTTCCATCCTGATCATAATAGCCAGTTCCTGTTTCATATTCTTCACTTTCCATAATATAAGAATCAGGATATATAAAGTCATTTCCGGTATTGTAGGGCGGATCAATGTAGATCATTTTTATTTTTCCGAGGTAACTCTCCTGCAGGAGCTTTAGGATTTCGAGGTTATCACCTTCAATGTAGAGGTTTTCAGTAGTATCCCAGTTCACACTTTCTTTCGGACAGGGACGCAATGTCTTCCGGATGGGTTTATTGGCTTCGAGAATAGCAGCTTTCTTCCCGACCCAGGTGAATTCATAAGCTTCGTCACCTTCGACGACGTCTCCGGAAAGCATTTGTTTCAGCAAATCAAAGTTGATAACTTTTTTCGGCTTGCCTTTTTCATCGATAGTCTCTGTAGTACAGTTTGGAAATAAATTGCCGATCTTTTCTACATTTTCCGAGGATAAATCCGAAGTTTCCATTCTCATCTTTTCCATGTTATAACACCTCAAGTTCCTTTTTCAGCTTTTTCAAATCTGCATTCATCTGTATTTGCTTATTCAATTGCTTTTCTTTCCGTATTCTTGCCTGCAGCGCAGCGATCTGCTTTTCAAGTTGCTTTCTCTGTGTGTCCCGTTCGACTGCTTCCTTCAGGCTCTCTTCATTTTCAGCCTTCAAAACCTCCCCGGCGATCTGACGGACAAAATTCTCATAGACCTGATCCATGTTCAGGCCATCGGAATGCAGCGGAAGTTCAGATTCCGTTATCCAATCGGTGTGATAGTAAGCTCCAACTTTGAAGGCATTTTTACCGGTAGCTATTGCTTCCTTATATGCCGTCCATGCCTGATATTTTCCATCAAATTCCAACAGAAAGAGTATATGATACGGAATTTCCTGATCAATCAGTTGTAACACAGACTCATCTAGTTGTGAAATCGAAAGCTTTATCTCGAACACTTCAATTTCGCTCACGGTTTTTCCGGCAGCGAGGTTCATTGTTGCCGGAGCAATTTTATTCCGCCACCAGATCGTGTTGATCTGATCAATAAAAAAACGTTTTTGTGTCGGCGTTACGCCCAGATTTTCATAAAATTTCTGTTTCGGAATACGCCGGTTAAATTCTGTGCTTTTTGGCAAACCGATCATGAATCTTTCTCCATAACCGCCAGAAAACAGATCAGTTCAAAGTCTTCCAACCCGCTGATATCCGACAATAATGCCGAAGTCCCTCCCGGAGAGAACAGACTGTCAATATCGCTTTCTTCTTTTACATTGATGATCGATCCGATCGCTTCGTTCAGCAAGTCGGAGATTTCTTTCATATTCCGTCCGTCATCGGTTTCAGCATTGAATTTCCGGCATAGGGAAAGAAGCGGTTCACTCTTTCCGCGGCAAAGCAGCCGAACTGTGTCCAGCAATTTTTTGGGATTCAGATAATCGCAAATGATTTCTCCATCTATCCCAATATAGATCATATAGAAAGGATGGATCCGGTTTTGATGGTCAATGTTCACATGGTCATTGACATTCCGCAAAACAAAGATCACACCTTCCGGATTTCCATTATCCGCCTGAACGACTGCATGCAGTCCTTTCGGCTTTGTGCTCAGGTCGTCATGAGTCTTGATATAATCCAATAGGTCCAGCCGGAACTCATTCAGCCCGAGGTCCATGATGGAAATTCCATCGGACATATCCTCGATATCAACCACTTCTTCTTGAAGCCGTTTTAGCTGCTGTTTACGATATTCCAGATCACCCTGTTCCTCAGGATTGATCAGGTCATCGTCTCCGGTGGAGGTCATAACAGAAATCTTCATGCGCGTTTCCACGCGCGATTTTAGATTGATATATTCATCCAGCGTCATGTTCGGCCAGAAGTTGACCAATTGTATGACTTGATTCCGGCTGCCGATACGATCGATCCGACCGAAGCGTTGGATGATCCGCACCGGATTCCAATGAATATCATAATTGATCAGATAATCACAATCCTGCAGGTTTTGACCCTCAGAAATACAGTCCGTGGCGATCAGAAGATCAATATCATTTGTACTGTTCGGCATCAGGACATCTCTGTTTTTTGAAAGGGGCGAAAAACAGGTCAGTACATTGTTTAAAGTCGGCTTCAACCCTTTGATTGTCGTTCGTCCTTCAATCGTTCCCGTAATAACAGCAGAATTCAGACCATAGCGCTTTTTCATATATGCGCTGACATGGTCATAAAGATATTCCGCGGTATCCGAAAATGCGGAAAAAATCAGAATTTTGCGGTTCCCTTCATTGAGCGGATTTTGCATTTTTTTGTCAAGAAGCTGAAACAGATCCCGAAGTTTGCTGTCATGTTCCGGCGAAATATCTTTCACCATCAAGCTCAATAGTTCCAATGTTTCGGCATCCTGCTGCAGCTCTGCACGCCAGGTTACCCAATCCATATCATTGAGATCGATCATGACCTTTTTACCCACAATGAAATCGTCCATATTGCTGTCATCAAGATCCAGGTCATCTTCAGAGACCTCAGTCAGGTCAAGGCTGCCAGAACCACGTTTTTCAAAAGCATTAATGGCATCTATAGTCTGTCTGATATGAAATAGGATACGCTCTAAAGTCAGTCGAAATGAATAAACCGAACTCTCCAGTCGTTTGAGCAAGTTGATGCTCATTAACCGCTGAACACCCTGTTCACGCCCCTGCTGTGTCAGATTATTTCCCTTGTTATGAGCTAATTCCGTATATTTGGACAGCCTGCTCGGAAAAATATAGTTGGAAGGGGTATAAATACACAGGGTCAGATAGGAAAGTTGTTCATAAATCTGATTATAGGTGATTGCGCTCCCTAAATCTGTAAGCTCGGATCGAATAGAAACCGGTTTTAGCCGCTGCGGAAACTGGCCGATATCAGCCATATTGTAATATTTCTCAATATGCCGGCGGGATCGGGCAATCGTCACGCTGTCAAGAAGCTCAAAAAAGTCAAAATCCAGTTTTCTAAGCAGGACATCCGTTTTTCTTTCTTCCGGTTTCAGTTTGCTCCATTCATTAAAAGCTTTTTGTGCCTGTCGGAATATCTCATCGATGGACTTTTTGGTTGAAAGTTTTTCATTGATGATATCCGCATTTCCTTCATAGGCAAGGGCAAGCTGATTGCGCAGATCGGTAAAACGATTATTTACCGGTGTTGCCGAAAGCATCAACACTTTTGTTTTCACACCGGTACGGATTACCTTCTCCATCAATTTCACATAACGGTTTTCCTGCGTGTTGGCGTGGGTTCCTGCACCATTTCGGAAGTTATGGGATTCATCGATCACGACCAGGTCATAGTTTCCCCAATTCAGTCGGTCAAGATCCAGACCATTTGAAATCCCGCCTTTTCGTGAAAGATCCGTATGAAACAATACATCGTAATTCAGCCGGTCTGAAGCGATTGGGTTATTGACATAGTTATCTTTGAATGTATTCCAGTTATCTGAAAGCTTTTTTGGACATAATACCAGAACGCTTTTATTGCGGTTTTCATAGTATTTGATTACCGCCAGCGCAGTAAAGGTTTTTCCGAGCCCGACGCTGTCTGCTAAAATGCAGCCATTGTATTTTTCCAGTTTGTTGATGATCGCAAGGACAGCATCTTTCTGAAAATCATAAAGCATACACCAGATCTTGCTTTGCTTGAATCCTGTAGCTTCATTCGGAAGGACATCCTCAGAAATGTCATCCAGAAATTCACTGAAAACATGATAAAGCAGCATAAAATAGATGAATTCCGGAGAATTTTCGTTATAAACCGTGGTTATATTATCAATGATTTTTTCGGTAACATCCTGCAATTTGATCCGATCATTCCAGAGTGAGTTGAAAAGATTCATGTACTGCATGGAAAATGGAGCTTCCATACGGGTAACCATGTTATAGCTGTTATTGCCCCGTTCACAACCGAGATCAACAGTCGTGAAACCGCCGATCGGTGTGTATGCCGCCTCTTCCGTAGAATTTGCCACGGTCATGAAACCGATCATATTCTCGCCGGTAACATTGGATTTGAAGCGTGCTTTTTGACGGATCCAATCCGCGCACTCTCGGGCGATCGCCTTTTGTGTCATCTCATTGCGAAGTTTGATTTCGAATTCTGTCCCGTATAAACTTTGTTCCCGTGTCTGCCGGGGAATAAAGAATTCCCGTTTTTGTTTTTCACTCTTTTCCGTGACAAATGTAGGAGAGGTAAATATGAAACGGAATTCATCGACGGAATCTAACTGTTTTTTGAGCGTACTATAGGCATACATCGAAAAACAAGCAGCTGCAATTGATACCTTGCTGCCCTTGCGAATAGTTTTCTCAAGATCGTCTTTTACGAGCTCGTTTATATTATCAATGATTTTCAATATTCACCACTTTCATCAGTTGTTAAATTATATCGTGATTTTTTAAGGTGCGGGTTCTGTTATCAAAATGTAAATTTTTTTCGGTTGGTTTCGTTAAACCTTCTATTTCTGTCCCCATAGGTTTCAAAGGACTATTTAAACGGGTATGAAATTCGATATCTTTTTTCATGATGGTGTGATCGAAAACCAGACGAATGTGATCTATCCGGATAAGCTGGAAATCAAAGATGTGATTGATATGGCGCATGCTATGGGCTTTGATCATGTATGTGCCGAATACAAGGACAACCGCCGGAGTAATGACAACTTCATCAAATCCAATGTCGTTGTGATGGACTGCGATAATGATCAGACCGACAAGCCGGAAGGTTGGCTGAACGCGGACAGTATGATATCTTTATTTGGCGATTATTCGTTTGTATTGGTACCCAGCCGGAATAATATGAAGGAAAAGGGTGAAAAATCTGAACGTCCGCGTTTTCACATGTATTTTCCGATTAATGAGTGTGCATCCAAATCAGATTATGCAAGACTCAAGAGCAGACTATATATCCATTATCCGTTTTTCGACAATAATGCATTGGATGCCGGACGATTTATCTTTGGCAGCCCTGTTACTGAAGAGGATATTGTGTGGCATGAAGGATCAAAAACGATCGATCAAATGCCAAAGTTCCCGACAAAAGATGAAAACATTGTCAATAATACGGAAGCCCAGGATACGAAAGCTGCTGTTTCAAATGATCCTGAGAAAACAAAAACAGGTCAGCCAATTATTCAGGAAGGAGAGCGTAATTCCACGCTTTTTCGCTATGCAATGCGGGTTATGAAGCGGTTTGGGCTTTCCGATCGGACAAGAGCTCTCTTTGACCAGGAAGCAGAGAAATGCATCCCACCGCTTTCGGCAAAAGAATTGGAATCAATCTGGAAGAGTGCCAGTCATTATTGCCCGGCGGAAGGTGAAATCCAGGCGGAAGCGTCAATGGAGCCTTCGGATTATACCGATATTGGTCAGGGAAAAGTCTTTGTCCGGGAGTTTGGTGATGAGATCCTTTATACGGATTCAACGGGTTATCTCCGTTATAACGATAAGATCTGGTCATATTCCGATCAGTATGCGGTCGGAGCTATTGAGGAATTCCTTGATATGCAGCTTGCTGATGCGGAAGACTCGGTAAAATCGGCAGAAGCAGAAGCAGAAGCCAAGGGATGCTCTATCGAGCAGCTGAAAAAGGCAAAAATAGAAGAATTAACTCCGCTGGAGCTAAGCCTGCTTATTCGCTATACCAAGGCAGAATTGTACCATAAGTATGTTCTGAAATACCGGAATATGAACCATATGAAGGCAGTTCTGGATGCAGTAAAACCGATGGTGCAGGTCGATTTCAACGTATTTGATAGTGATCCCAACCTGTTCAATACGCCAGACGAGGCTTATTATCTTCCAGAGGGATTGGCGGGAAAGCGTGAACACCGACCGGAAGACCATTTTACCAAAATGACGCTCGTTTCTGCCGACGATCAGGGAAAGCAGCTCTGGCTGGATGCGCTGGATCTCTTCTTTTCCGGTGACAAGGCTCTGATTGAATATGTACAGATGTCAGTTGGTACCGCAGCTTTCGGCAAAGTATTGCGTGAAGGGCTGATCATAGCCATCGGAGATGGCGGCAATGGCAAATCGACATTTTGGAATACGATTCTACATGTATTTGGATCTTATGGTGGGGTCATCTCGACAAATTTGCTGATGAGCAACAGTAAGGTGAACCTCGGTGCTGAAATTGCGGAACTGAAAGGAAAACGTCTGGTGATTGCTTCCGAATTGGAGGAAAATCAGACGCTCAGCACGTCGATGGTCAAAAAAATTTGTTCGACGGATCCGATTCTGGGCGAAATAAAATTCAAACAGCCTTTCAGCTTTATTCCTTCCCATACAGCGATCCTGTATACAAACCATCTCCCAAATGTCAAATCTATTGATAACGGGATCTGGCGGCGTTTGATCGTTATCCCGTTCAATACGAAAATTCCGAAAGCCACAGACATCAAAAACTATACAGATTTTCTCGTAAAGAATGCCGGTCCTGCAATCCTGTCCTGGATCATTGAAGGAGCCCGAAAAGCTTATCAATTTGGATTTGAGTTTACCATGCCTTCTGTTGTGGCAACTGCGACTGCAGAGTATCGTGAACAGAATGACTGGATCAATGATTTTATCGATGCCTGTTGTGTCCTCGGAACAGGGTTCAGCACCAGCTCCGGTAAGCTTTATGACGAATACAAGGAATATTGCCAAAAAAACGGCGAGCACCCCCGCGGCGTAAAGTCATTTGTTTCCGGTTTGCAGTCAAAGGGATTTAACAAGCGGAAAACAAACAAGGGCAAGATCTTTGATGGGATCGGCCTGCTGTCACAGGAATCAAAGCTCGGAGTTTGAGTCGCGGTGACGGGTAGTGACGGGAAAATCTATACTGTTCAAATTATTTTTTTTTAAAAAAAAAAAAAAAAAAACAGGATAAGAATTACCCGTCACTACCCGTCACTTTTTGTATATGGGGCAGTCTGAAATCCTTGTGAAGAATTGGTTACAAACAGATTACTGCAAATTCTCGTTAACTCGATAAAAACTGTCCCCGTGGCTTGTAGAGAGACATCAATGGAAAACGGTTTCGGCCGGAGTCTTATTTGCTAAACTTCAGGAGGATACGGAGGACAATCATGCAGATTTTTCATCGCAAAGGTGAATTGAACAAGGAACAGAAATTGAGAATGCGGTCTCTGTTGAATATGGACTACACCACCAATGAGCTCGCTGATCATATTGGTTTTGCCCGCCGTCAAATCTACCGCGTTTATTGCCACATGGATGGACATCCTTTTGTAAAGCCGGAAGGCAGCCGCACATTGGTGGTCAATGGTAAGGCATTCCGGGACTGGTATTACAAAACCTATACCAAACAGACCGTCAACACTAATGAAAACGTATGTGTTTCCTGCAAACAGGTTGTCGTCCTGCCGGATAAACCGGTGAATATCCTGAGAAGAAAAAAGATCGATGTTTATCAGTATATCTGCCCCAATTGCGGAAGGATCTTCTGCAGATTTGCCTCGAAAAAGAATTATGAAGGAGAAACACAAGAATGAACGATGAACCGATCAACCGAACAAATTGGGCATTTTTAAATGACTATATTGAAAGCCTCAGAAATGAGGGCATTTACAGTGAAAAAACGCTGGCAGCAATGAGAAATGCACTCATGAAATTTATCATTTATGCCGGCATGACGCCGATCGCAAAAATTGAAAAAGTGGAAAGAGAAAGTTTCACGGCTTTTCTGTATAATCTGAAAAGTGAAATCACCGATACCAGGCTGGAATTTGAATACCGCCGGAAGATCCTCGAGTATACCAAACGTTTTCTGGTGTGGCTGCGGAAGAAGAAAAAGATCAATATTTCGGATGATTATATTGATGCGATCCGGATTCGTGATCGCCGCAATACAAACTGGAAGATGGAACAGATCTCCACTGATGCTTACAAGTTTGAAGATATCCTGAAGGTTGCTGACTATCGGCCGGAAACATTGAATATGAAGCGGGCAAAAGCGGCGATGCTGATGGGATTCCTTTCCGGACTTCGTGACGGCGCACTGGTGACATTACCTTTTACGGATGTTTATCTTCAGAATGACAAACCGTTTATTATCCAGATGGTTGAACATGGAACGCATCTGAAGAATTCCAAAAATATCCGGACTGCTTTGATCAATAACTCGGAAGTAAGCGGAATGCTTGAAACCGTGCGTGAATGGCAGAAAATCGTAAAAACACGGTACCTGGAACAGGTTGGGGATATTCCGGCTCCGGATGAGGTTACTGCCGAATTCCATCCCTACCCTTACTGGTTTGCTCCATTTTCCTGTACGACCGGATTGATCGATTTTTCACAGAAACCAGGAATCTCCAGGGCATCAGGATATCGCAGAGATCTTATGGACTTGTGCGAAAAGGTTGGTATCACCTATCATCGTCCGCATACGCTTCGTCATCTGCATGTATTGTATTTGAAAAGATTTGCGAAGAACTATGCAGATATGGAAACGATCGCACGAAACATCGGAGATACTCCGGCAGTTGCGGCAGGGTATGGACAGCGGAATATGGATCAAATTACAGATGCAATCAGCACCATGTGCGAAGATACTGAACGACAAAACCTGCCTTCCAGAGACAAACTGACTGAAGAAAAACTGGATTTGATGCTGGATTTGCTTGGAAAACTCGTAAATAAATGATTATGATGAGGAAAAAACCGCTTGGATGAGCCAATTCAAATACATTTTAAAAACCATTTGGATTTCGTGCTGCAAAAAGTGACTTTTTTAGAACCTTAACGAAAAATCGCCATTTATTCCTTAATGATTCTTAATATATAATGATTTACTCATTAATAAAAACAAAACTTCCGGAAAATCGGAAGTTCTGTTTTGTTAAGATTCGGAAAAGTTCCGAATTGCGCATAGGTGTTCAGTGGGCCCAGCAGGGTTCGAACCTGCGACCAAGCGGTTATGAGCCGCCTGCTCTGACCGCTGAGCTACGGGCCCCAGCGTACGTTCTCGATTATAAACGATAATTGAATTTCTTCCCTGTTTTTGATTTGAAATGGTTATAATTTAGAATTATGGAAAGCGCCTGTTTTCGGGCTTTCCGGTTATGATCCGGACAGGAACTGCAGCCGCGGGGCCACCTGCGGCGTGATCGATCGGGAGTAAAAAATGAGCAAAAAACTGATCCGCAGCGCGCATATATTTACACCGGGACGGCCTTCCTTCATTGGCTGGCTGCTGACGGACGGCGAACGGATCGCCGATTTCGGGGAAGGGGAAGCGCCCCTGCAGGCAGCGGATAAGGTGATCGAAGCCGAAGGGCTGAACCTGCTGCCGGGGCTGATCGATATCCATACCCATGGCTGCCTCGGGCACTGCACAATGGATGCGGATCCGGAGGGGATCCTGGAGATCGCCTCTTACCATGTCCGCCACGGGGTGACGACTTTTCTGCCGACCACCATGACGGCCGGGCGTGAGCAGACGGTGAAAGCGATCCGCTGTGTGAATGAGTTCGTCGGCAGGCGCGGGAGCTTTGCGAAGATCCTGGGGGTCCATCTGGAAGGACCTTATTTCAATGCCGCCAAATGCGGTGCGCAGGATACGGCATTTATCCGCCTTGCCACGCCGGACGAATGTTATGCATTCCTCGATGCGGGTGTGATCAAACGCATCTCGATCGCCCCGGAATTCCCGGAGAATATGGCTGCCGCGGATATTTTCGCTAAAGAAGGTGCCAGCGTCTCCGCCGGACATACGGCCGCGGGCTTTGAAGTGATGCGGGAGGCGCTGGACCACGGTTTCCGCAGCGTGACCCATCTTTACAACGGAATGGGGGCGTTCAATCACCGGGAGCCCGGGACGGTCGGCAGCGCGCTGGCTCTGGACGGCTATTTCTGTGAACTGATCTGCGACAACATCCACTCCCACCCGGCTGCGCAGAAGATCGCCTGGGCCGCCAAAGGGCGGGACCGGATGGTCCTGATCACCGATATGATCCGTCCTTCCGGACTGCCGGACGGGCACTATGTTCAGAAAGAAGCCGGGCAGGAATTCATCGTGAGCCATAACGGCACGGAGCTGCGCATTCCCAACGGTGCGCTGGCGGGAAGTGCCCTGACGATGGAGCGCGGGCTGAAGAATTTCACGGTCAACAGCGGTGCCTCGCTGGAGGAGACCTGGCCGTGCAGCAGCCTGAACGCTGCCCGCCTGATCGGGATCGACGGGGAGACCGGCTCGATCGAAAAAGGCAAGCTGGCCGATCTGGTCCTGCTGGATGCGGACTTTACGGTCAGACAGACGATCATTGAAGGACATACGGTTTTCAGCAGCCGGCCGGCAGCTGAAGCCTGACAGGTCAGAAAATGGCCTCCGCAGCACGCGGGGCTCTCATTTTATAACAGAATACGGAGAAGGAACCGGCTGCCGATGCCCCGGATCCGGGCTGCGGACAGCTTCTTTCTTAGATCTTAGTTGGATAGATAAGGGCTTTTTATGCGACATGTCTTAGTTACCGGGGCTGCCGGGTTTATCGGGGCGAAGATCTCCGAAATGCTCCTGGATGAAGGAACGGAAGTTACGGGTATCGATTGCCTGAACGATATTTATGACCGGCGCCTGAAGGAATACCGCCTGAAAAAACTGACAGACCGGGACGGGTTCCGTTTTTCCCGGACGGATATCACCGATTTTGAGGGACTTGAAAAACTGTTTGCCGCGAACCGCTTTGACGCGGTCGTGAACATGGCCGCGATCCCGGGCGTCCGCCTGAGCATGAAGGATCCCTGGCTGTATCTCAATGTCAATACCGGCGGAACGCTCAACCTGCTGGAATGCGCCCGCCGCCATGATGTGAAAAAATTTATTGAGGCCTCGACCTCCAGCATTTACGGCGAAAACGCGCCGTATCCGACCGATGAGACTGCCTCTTCGGACCGTCCGCTCCAGCCGTATTCCGCCAGTAAGAAAGGGGCGGAGGCGGAGTGCCATGCCTACCATTATCTGTATGGCATCGACGTAACGATTTTCCGCTTCTTCACGGTTTACGGCCCGGCCGGGCGCCCGGATATGGCGATCTACCGATTTATCCGCTGGATCACGGAGGGCGAACCGATCCTGCTGAACGGGGATGGCACCCAGACCCGCGGGTTTACCTATGTGGATGATATCGCCCGCGGCTGTATCCTCGGACTGAAGGAGGTCGGCTTTGAAGTGATGAATCTCGGCGGACATGAATCGATCTCGATCAACGATCTGATCCGGAAGCTGGAAGGCCTGATCGGGAAAGAAGCGGTCATTGAGCACCTGCCCGTCGTGAAGGCGGATATGCTCGCCAATCTTGCTGATATCAGCAAAGCCAGAAAGCTGCTGAACTGGGATCCGCAGGTGGAACTGGACGAAGGTCTCCGCCGCTCGGTGGAATGGTACCTTCAGGAGCGGGATTTTCTGAAAGGTATCCGGATCTGATGCAGAATCTGATCGACAGGCTGGCCGGCTGGTTCAATGACCGTGTACTCCGCCGTGTACTGCGGAATTCCACGTATCTGATCCTTTCGAACCTCATCTCCGTCTTCCTCACCATTTTTATTACACGCCGGCTTGGCGTCTATAATTACGGTGTTCTGGGGCTGATCACCAGCTATGTGACCAACGTCAACAAGCTTTTCTCCTTCCGGATGAACGAGGTCGTCGTCCGTTTTGTCGGGGAGGCTTATGTCAATCAGGACCACCCGAAAACCGGCGCACTGATCAAATTTGCCGCCGGAGTCGAGGCGGTCACTTCGCTTTTCGCGTTCATTTTCATGGCCTGCACCGCGAAACTCGGGGCGCGGATCTTTCTGGATGATGCCGGCCTGAGCAATCTGATCCTGTTTTACGGCATCAGCATTCTCGGCGGGATCGTGATGGAGACCGCCAACGGCATTCTGCGGGTCATCAACCGCTACCGCTCCATCGCGCTGGTCAGCCTGGTCCAGAACGTGATCGTCGCGCTGATCGTCCTTTTCGCGACAAAGCGAAATCTCGGCCTCATCGGGATCCTGAGCGCTTATCTGATCGGGAAGATCCTGCTCGGGGTGATCCCGGTGATCCTCTGCCTGCTGTGGCTGCCGAACTTCATCGGTAAGAACTGGTGGAAAGCGCCGCTCCGGCTGATCGATGACAAAAAGTCGATCCTGAAATTCACGATCTCGACCAATATCAGCTCTACGATCAACCTCTTCGCGAGGGATGGTGAGCTGCTCTGGGTCGGAGCGCTGCTGAGCCCGCTTCACGCCGGGTATTACAAGACGGCGATGACGGTCATCAACATGGTCCTCACCCCGATCAATCCGCTGATCGATACTTCCTACCCGGAGATGAACCGCGCGATCATCCGGAAGGACTGGAGCCGGATCCGCCGGCTGCTGGGAAAGATCACGACCCTTTCGGCCGTATGGACCGGGGCGGCTTTCCTCGGGCTGCTTTTCCTGGGCAAACCGCTGCTCTTCCATGAGGTCAGGTTCCTCGGCCTTTCCATTCAGATCTTCAGGGAGGAATTCCTGCCGGCTTACAATATCATCATGATCCTGATGGCCGGTTACGGGACCGCCAACATCCTTTTCTGGAACAGGACGCTGCTGCTGACCTTCAACGAGGCGGATTACGCGACCTGGGTCAGCTTCTATACGATGCTGGCGAAATTGTTCCTGACAGTCGTCCTGGTCCCGCGCGGCGCCTATTACATCGAGGCGATCCTGCTTTCCGCTTATCTGGCGGTTTCCGTGCTGATCATGACGGCCCGCGGGCTTTATGACCTGCGCCGGGCTGAAAAGCAGCTGCCGGTGGTCCCCGCGGTAAAAAGAAGAGGGAAAAAAGCATGATCATTGCCTGTTCTGCTACTTCTCAGGTCCCTTCGGCGACAGCCAACAGCATCCAGGTCCTGATGGCCTGTGACGGACTGCGCCGGTTCGGGCATGATGTGCATCTTTTTGTCCCCGGCAGCGGGGAGGCGGCTTTCAGTGAAGTCCGGGACCGGTACGGGCTGTACTGCGACCCGTTCCCGGTTCGCCGGCTGACTTCGGACCCGCGGCTGCACCGGGTGGATTTTACCCTGAATGTGCTGAAGGCGGGAAAGAAGATCGGGGCGGACGTCCACTATACATGGACGATCCAGATCGCGGCGGCGGCCGCTTTCCGCGGAATCCCTTCCGCCTATGAGGTCCATGACCTGCCGGTCGGCGGCGGGGTGCGCTGGTTCGATATGTATACCCGCGCGAAAGCCCCCAAAAAGGTGCTCTGCATCACGGAAGCACTGCGGGACCGGCTCCTGGAACGCTTCCCGCACCTGAAAGCGGAAGACTGCCTGATCATGCCGAACGGCTTTTCGCCGGAGGATTACGCCGGTCTGCCGGATGCGGCTGAGGCGAAACGGCAGATGGGATTTGCGCCGGACCGCCCGGCGGTCTCCTGCAGCGGCCATCTTTATGCCGGACGCGGCAGCGGGCTTTTTACGGAGCTGGCCGCCCGGTTCCCGGAGGCGGATTTCCACTGGTTCGGCGGTACGGAGGATGCCGTGAAAGCCTGCCGGGAAGAAGCCGCTGAAAAGGGTCTTGCGAACATCACTTTCCACGGAACGCTTCCGCGGACGAAGCTGCCGCTTGCGCAGGCGGCCTGTGATGTGCTGCTGATGCCGTACGGAAAGCAGATCGCGGGGTCCGGCGGCGGTAATTCCGCCGAGATCTGTTCTCCGATGAAAATGTTTGAATATATGGCGGAGGGACGCTGCATTCTCAGCAGCGATCTGCCGGTGATCCATGAGGTCCTGGACGAAAGCTGTGCTGTCTTCTGTGCGCCCGAGGATACCGGCTCCTGGGAGCGCGGACTCCGCATGGTGCTGGACCGTCCCGAACTTCGGGAGCGCCTTGGCGCTGAGGCGAAACGGCGTTCCGCACGGTATACCTGGCAGAACCGTGCCGGGATCTATCTGAACGGGAGCTCACATGTCTGAAAAGAAGTCGTTTATTCTTACAATACTCTTCATCCTGATTCTGGCAGCGGGGACCGCTGCGGCGGTGGCGCACTGGACACAGGGGGCTCCGGATGTTACATTCCGTGCCGCGTTCTGTATCGCGCTGCTGTTTTTCGGACTGGGTGCGGTCCTCTGGAGATGGGCCGGAAGGGGAAAAACGCTGCTGATCATGATGCTGCTGGCGCTCGGATTGCGGGTGGCTTTCGGCCTGGCAACCGTGAATCTGCTCCCGACCTACGGCCATCCGAATGAACGCCGGGAAAAGCAGGGCTTTCTTTTTGATGATGCCTGGCGGCGGGATGCCGAGGCCTGGGCGGTGACTCATGAAGAGGACGTCAGTTTTACGGAAACACTGACCCGGGATTACAACAACGACCAGTACGGTGCGCTCGCGGTCATGAGCATGTGGCTTTATAAATATATTTCTCCGGATGCCCGGCGGTATACGCTGATCATGCTGGCCGGCGCCTTTTTCTCTGCGCTCGGACTTCCGTTTCTCTGGCGGGCGCTCAATGACCGCTGGGGAAGGCGGATCTGCCTGATCGGCTGCTGGATCTTCGCGGTTTATCCCGATGCGATCTTTTTCTCCGGTTCCCCGATGCGGGAGCCCTTCCTGCTCGGCATTCTCTGTGCCGCTTTTTGGGCGCTTTCGGTGATGCGGGAGCACCGGGGCCGCTCACTGTTCATCCTTGTGTGCTGCATCGCGGCCTGTCTGCCGTTTTCCTCTCTGGTGGCAGCCGTTCTTGCCGGGATCTCCGCGGCGTGGTTCTGGGCGGAAATGCTCATTCCCCGTTCCAAAGCCTGGCTGTGGTGCGGGATCATTCTTGCGGTCATCGGCATCCTCGCGGCGGTCATTGTCGCGCTGCCTGCTTTCCGCGAATGGATCATGTATGATATCGTGACCACGGAAACCGCCTCCGGCTGGGTCGAACGGGTCGTCGGTGAGATCGGCGGACAGTTCCGTTCCCTGTTTGTGGCGGTTTACGGACTGACGCAGCCGGTGCTGCCCGCGATCCTGGTTTATCCGACCGCTCCCGCCTGTGCTTTGGAGGCCGGGACCTGTACGACGATCTACTGGAAAGTCGTCGGGATCTGGCGGGCTGCCGGCTGGTATATCCTGGTTCCCTTCCTGTTTTATGCGGTATTCTCCGTGCTGCGCATCCGCGATAAACAGGAACGCGGTCTGATGATCGTCAATGCGGTGTTCATCCTCGTCTGGATGTTCATTAGCTCGCTGCGAGCGGGCGGCGACCAGTTCGATAATCCGCGGTACCGGATGATCTTCCTGCCGTGGCTGGCCTTTTTCGCCGCCTGGGGAATCGATTTCGCCCTGAAGCGCCGTGACTGGTGGCTCATCCGCTGGATCGCCATCGAAGTGATCTTCCTCGGCTTCTTCACCCAGTGGTACGTCAGCCGCTACGGTGCCGATATCATCCGCCGCTTCCCCTTCTGGAAGACGGTGATCTATATCTGTATCTGCAGCGCCGTGGTTTTTGCGACCGGCCTGATCGGCCCGGTCCGGAAAAAAATAAAAGAAATAAAAAATAAGGAATAAGGATCGGGTCCTCCGCGCAGGCGCTGTGAAGAGATGTCAGCCCGGCCTTGCACATCCTGTACGCATGGCCGCGTCTTGCTGAAAACGCTTCCGGCTGCCGGGTGCGCCGGCAAAATGACCGGCCGCTGCTGTGATGCGGAAATACCGATTTTGATGACGAAAAGGGGGCTTTGTGTTTTTACCGACGACGCGGGCTGAAATCGACGCTTTGGGCTGGGATGCTCCGGATGTGATCCTGGTCTCCGGGGATGCTTATATTGACTCTCCCCATATGGGAATCGCGGTGATCGGCCATGTGCTGCAGAATGCGGGCTATAATACCGCGGTCATTGCCCAGCCGGACATCAACAGTCCGGATGATATCACCAGGCTCGGCGAACCGAAGCTCTTCTGGGGCGTATCCGCCGGTGCGGTGGACTCAATGGTCGCGAATTACACCGCATCCAAAAAGCCGCGCAAAAGCGATGATTATACCCCGGGAGGCGTCAATAACCGCCGGCCGGACCGGGCCTGTATGGTATACACCAATCTCATCCGCCGAAATTACAAAAACACCCGTCCGATCATGCTCGGCGGGATCGAGGCCAGTCTGCGCAGGGTGGCCCATTACGATTACTGGAGCAATAAGATCCGTGGCTCGATCCTTTTCGATGCCAAGGCTGATTATCTGATCTACGGGATGGGCGAGAAGGCCGTTCTGGAGTTCGCCTTCGCGCTCAAAAAAGGCCTTTCACCGGAAAAGATCCGCGGGCTCGCTTATAAGGCAAAGGAGATCCCGGACGGCGCGCTGGAACTGCCCCCGTTCGAGACGGTGCGGGACGATAAGAATGCCTTTATCAGCATGTTCCGCAGTTTTTATGAAAACTGCGATCCCGTCCACGGAAAAACGCTTGCCCAGAAACACGGGGACCGCTACCTGATCCAGAACCCGCCCGCCAAAACCATGAGCCAGCCGGAACTGGACGCGGTCTACGCGCTGCCGTATGAACGGGACGTCCACCCTTATTACAAAAAACAGGGCGCAGTCAAAGCGCTTGAGACGATCCGCTTCTCCGTTACGACCCACCGGGGCTGTTACGGTGAATGCAATTTCTGTGCGATCGCGGTCCACGAAGGCCGTACGGTGCAGTGGCGGTCGGAGGAATCGATCCTGAAGGAGATCCGGCACATCACCACCCTGCCCGGTTTCAAAGGGTATATCCCGGATATGGGCGGCCCGACGGCCAATATGTACGGCTTTGAATGCGCGAAAAAACAGCGCTTCGGCGGCTGCAAAGACCGGCGCTGCCTTTATCCGAAGCCCTGTCCCTCCATGCCGATCGATCATGAGAAACTGACCGGGCTGCTGCAGCGCGCCCGCCTGATCCCCGGCGTCAAACAGATCGTGACGGCTTCCGGTATCCGCTATGACATGATCCTTGCCGATCCCGGTGCCGGGACGCATTATCTGGACGAGATCTGCCGTTATCATGTATCCGGACAGATGAAGGTCGCTCCGGAACATGACAGTCCGAAGGTCCTGGCACTGATGGGAAAACCGGGCGTTGATAAGCTGCGGGAGTTCCGCAAACTGTTCGACCGCCTGAATAAAAACGCCCCGCATAAACAGTTCCTGACCTATTATTTCATTGCCGCCCATCCCGGATGTACGCTGAAGGATATGCAGTTCCTCAAACGCTACGCGGATGAGCAGCTGCACATGACGCCGGAACAGACGCAGATCTTCACGCCCACGCCTTCCACGTGGTCAACGCTGATGTATGTCACGGAGACGGATCCCTTCACCATGCAGCCGATCTTTGTCGAAAAAGATCCGGTCAAACGGCAGAAACAGAAAGATATCCTGGTCACAAAGGAGCAAAAGCGGAAATGAAAAATGTACTGATCTTCAATCCATACGCGGGGAAGGGGGCCTTCCGCAGCAGTGCGGAAAAGATCCTGGAAGCCCTGCAGAAAGCCGGGATCGATGCCGAGCTGAAAAAGACCACGGCCCCGCTGCAGGCCGCGGAGTTTGCGGAAGCGGCCGCGAAGGAGGGCGCTGACCGGGTCTTTATTACCGGCGGGGACGGCTCGATCAACGAAGCTGTGAACGGCCTTGTCAGTGCTCAGAGACAGGGATTTACCGGAACGGCCCTCGGGATCATCCCGAATGGCCGAGGAAATGATTTCTGTGCCTGTATCGGCATGCCGCTCCGGCTGGAGCAGACGGTGGCGATCCTGGCCCGCGACCGCCGCATTCGCTGTGATGTCGGTGCCGCGGGTGACGGGACGTTTGAACGGTATTTTCTGAACGGCTCCGGATTCGGGATCGAATCCGCGATCAATTATTACGCGGGGCTGTCCCGCCTGAAGGGAAAGATCTCCTATATCTACGGCATTGCCAAATCGATCGCCAATGACCTGTGTGTCCAGGACGCGCATCTGACGATCGACGGCAAGGAGACGGATTATCCCTTCGTAATGTTTGCCGCGATGAACGGGCGGCAGGAAGGCGGCGGGTTCCGCCTTGCGCCGAATTTCAGGCTGGATGACGGCCTGCTGGATCTCTGCATGGTCGGCGGCAATCTGCCGAAAGCCCGGCTGCTGCTGACGATCCCGCACCTTTCCGCCGGTACACTGGACTACCCCGGGATCCTTTCCATGCAGGCGGCTTCCGTCCATGTCCATCTGGATCCCGATAAAAAAGGCCTGTTCAGTCAGGTCGACGGTGAAACGATCTTCCGGAACGGTCATGATTTCTATTCGAAGATCTCCCCGTACAAGCTGGATATCGTTGTTTCGGAGGATTTCGGAAAATAAAAGGCTCCGGATCCCCGATGTAAGAAAGTGAGGTACTGATGACTCCCGAAGAACTGCTTGCTGCCCTTTCCCGGGCAGCTGTTTTAAAAACGACGCCCCGCCATTGCTGGACAGAATCCGGCCGGCGGGAAAGTGTTGCCGACCACAGCTGGCGTACGGCACTGATGGCGATGCTGCTGACCGGCGTTGAGGATTTCCGCGGGCTGAATATGGACCGTGTGATCCGTATGTGCCTGATCCATGACCTTGGCGAAGCTTTTACCGGGGATATTCCTGCCTTTAAAAAGCAGGAGGCGGATGCGGAGAAGGAGGACGCGATTTTCCTGAACTGGGTCGAGGCCTTTCCCGAACCGCAGCGGACGGAGTGGCTCGGGCTGCTTGAGGAAATGAACGCGCTGCAGACGGATGAAGCCCGGCTCTATAAAGCGCTTGACAAGCTGGAAGCCCTGATCTCCCACAATGAGTCGGATATCAGCACCTGGCTCCCGCTGGAATATGACCTTCAGTTCACTTACGGACAGGAGAATATGGCGTTCTCACCTTATCTGACTGCTTTGCGGGCGGCTGTTGACGAATGGAGCAGTAAAAAGATCCGGGAAGAAAAATAAAATCTGCCGGATCAGCGCGTCCCCGGACTGCGGTCCGGTAAGACGCGGATCGGAGCGTAATTATGAAGAAAGAAAAATCATGCGGTGCGGTGGTTTATACCCGGGACGGCGGAAAGCTCCGCTATGTGCTGGTGGAACAGCACAGCGGGCAGTTCAGTTTCCCGAAAGGCCACGTTGAGACCGGAGAGACGGAAGAACAGACCGCGCTCCGGGAAATATGGGAAGAGACCGGCCTCAGGCCGGTGATCATTCCGGGGTTCCGGGACGGAGAATCCTATTCTCCGCTGAAAAAGCCGGATGTGATGAAGGATGTGGTCTATT
The DNA here is from genome assembly GCA_902795255.1 of uncultured Chloroflexota bacterium. Next base: position 3,718 of record CADBKS010000018.1, on the reverse strand, counting down.
TTCTGGCGGAATATTCGGATCAGCCCTTCGCGCCTTCCACGACGGATGCCGTCTGGGCGGGGCTTTTCCCCTTTGAGGAGGCGCTGGAGAAACTGCCGACGGAAAGCCGCCGCAGGGTGCTTCGGCACGCAGATGATTTTCTGAAGAACATGACAAACGGATGCTGACGGTCCGCCGGGTCACAAAGGAGGATCCGGCTGCTGCGGCTGTTTCCCGGATCAATGAGGAGGCCTTTCCGCCGGCTGAACGGATCCCGCTTGATGAGATGCTGGCGTACGGTGAAAAAGCGGATGCGGCGGTCTGGGGCTTCTTCGAAGATGCGCTGCCTGCCGGGTTTGCGCTGACGCTCCGGAATGGCAGATGCGTGTATATATCTTATTTCGCCATCCGGGCGGACCTGCGCGGACGGGGCCTGGGCGGTGAAGCGCTCCGGCTGCTCCTCCGGCAGTTTCCGGACCGGCAGCCGGTCCTGGATATGGAGCCGCCGGACCCGGAGGCTGAAAATCATGTACAGCGTGAACGCCGGAGAGCCTTTTATCTTCGGAACGGTTTCCGTGAGACCGGGCGCTTTACCATGCTGCGCGGCATCCGGTACGCGGTGCTCTGTGCGGGAGAAACGCTGGATGCGGAGGGCTTCGCGGGGCTTGTACGGCTGAATCATCTGCTGGAGCCGGATTATTCGGAGATCCTGTATTGATTGCGGGATCCGGGGGTAAAAATGCTGATTCGAAAAGGTACGCTTGATGATCTGGATGCCGTGGCGGCGGTGGAGGCCGCCTGTTTCCCGCCGGCGGAGGCAGCTTCCCGGGAACAGTTCGCGGGACGGCTGCGGATCTATGGGGACCACTTCTGGCTGATGTTTGACGGGGACCGCCTGGTCTCCTTTACCGCGGGGTTCGTGACGGATGAGGCGGATCTGACGGATGAGATGTTTGCCCGGCCCGATCTGCATAATGAAAACGGCCGCTGGCAGATGATCTTCAGCGTGGCGACCCTTCTGGAATACCGCCGGCAGGGCTGTGCCGGGGAACTGCTGCGCCGGATGGTGAGCGAGGCTGAAGCACAGGGAAGGGACGGTCTGGTGCTGACCTGCAAGGATGCCCTGGTGCATTATTATGCCTCCTTCGGGTTTGTCAGCGAGGGCCGGACGGACAAGTCTGTCCACGGCGGCGCTGCCTGGAACCAGATGCGGCTGACTTTCAGCCGTCAGGGAGCAGCCGGAGATCCTCTCCCCGAACAGATCTGAATCCGTCCTTCCGGCCCTTTCCGGCTGATGAAAACGCTTGAAAACCGGTTATCACGAATTCAAAATCGGGATTTGTTTATTTCCGGAAACGTGGTAAAATGATAGCCGTGATCGAAATGATGCGAGGAATTGCAGCATTGAGATGAATTTGTCACGTCTCAGCGCTGCTACACTTTACACGTTTTGCAGACTGTGCTATAATCCACTCTCGCGCACTTCGGTGCATGATTCTGTAAGGAACCTGCTAAAGGTTAAGGTGTAAAAAAATGACAGATATTTTACGAACTATTGAAGCTCCGGTCAATCCGAATATCCCTGATCTGCTCCCCGGTGACCAGGTCTCCGTTCATGTAAAGATCAAGGAAGGCAACCGTGAACGTATCCAGGAATTCAAAGGTATCGTCCTCTATACACACAACAACGGTACGAATTCCACTTTCACCGTCCGCCGTGTCGCATCCAACGGGATCGGCGTCGAACGTACTTTCCTGACCCGCTCACCCCGCATCGATAAAGTCGTTGTGGACCGCCACAGCAAGGTCCGCCGCGGCCGTCTGTACTTCCTCCGCGATCGCAGCGGTAAGAGCGCCCGCCTCAAGCAGAAATTCTAAACCGGCGCTTTCCGAAAAGTTTGTTTATAAAAGCCTCCGTTCCGGAGGCTTTTTTCATGTCTGCAAACAGCTGCCAGTTATTCAGGCGGAGTCCCGGATAAACTGGGATCCCTTTGCGGGTGCTCACTTCAGAGCGTGTGTCAGCCGGTGGTACATCACGAGGGCGCCGGAGACGGCGACGTTGAAGGGCGGGTAGTTGACGGATTCGATCTCCAGTACGTGTTCGCAGCGGGCGGTGACTTCTTTCGGAATCCCGTTAACTTCGGAGCCGAGCAGATAGACGGCCCGGACAGGGTGGGTGAAGGTGCTCAGCAGTTCACCGCCCATTTCGATGCCGATCAGCTGCGCGCCCTGCGGACGCGCGGCAAGAAAGGCGTCAAAATCCTCATAACAGCGCAGCGGGATGCGTTTGTCCACCCGCAGCACATCGGTGATCTGGCGTTTCGGTTTGGCACCGATCGTGAAGATTCCGGCCGCACCGAGCTGCCAGGCAGTGCGCCAGAGCGTCCCGACGTTTTCCCAGTGTTTCGGCTGAAAGATGCCGATCTCAAAATATCCCAGGCCTTTGGTGATCAATCTTTTTCTCCGTCATTTTCCGGACCGTATTTGCCGTAATCCAGGATCTCGCGCGGGACCATGGGGTTCGGGTCCGGCGGTCCGATGATGCCTTCTTCTTCCATCCGCGCCAGCAGCTTCACCGCGCGGCTGTAGCCGATCCCGAGCTGACGCACCAGCATGTTCTGGGTGGCCCGTCCGTTCCGCTGCACCAGTTTGACCGCTTCGTCATAAAGTACATCGCCGTCCTTTTTGAGCGGCGGGGCCGGTTCGTTGAAAAGCGGAAGCTGTGTAAGGGTCCCGCCGCTGAGTTCCGGAGGACGGAATACCTTTTCCGTGACCGGCTGCGGTACGTTCACCAGGTCCGGATCGCTGTTCTGTTCGTTATCGGTGCGCGGTTTTTTCTGCCAGTAATCCACGATCCTGCGGATCTCGTCATCGGATACATAAACGCACTGAAGGCGTTTGAGGCTCGTGGCTTCTACGGAAAGGAAATACATATCCCCTTTGCCGAAGAGTTTCTCTGCTCCCGTCCGGTCAAGGATCACCTGGCTGTCCACATAAGCCGCCACGGCAAATGCGATGCGGGTAGGCAGGTTGCCTTTGATGGTGCCGGTGATGACATCGTGGGAAGGACGCTGGGTCGCCACGATCAGGTGGATGCCCATCGCGCGGGCGGTCTGGGCAAGGCGGACGATGGATGCTTCGATTTCTGCCCCTGCTTCCATCATGAGGTTCGCCAGCTCATCGATCACGATCACGATGTAGGGCAGCTGTTTGGACGGATACTTATGGTTGTAGTCCTGAATGTTGCGGACGCCGTTTTCCATGAAATGCAGGTTGCGCATATCCATTTCACGCAGGACCCACTGCAGGACGTTCGCGACCTGCTGTGTGTCGGTAACGACCGGCGTGATCAGATGCGGGATCCCGTTGTAGCCGGTCAGTTCGACGCGTTTCGGGTCCACAAGGATCAGCTTCAGTTTTTCCGGGGAGTTGTGCAGCAGCAGGCAGGAAAGGATCGCGTTCAGACAGACCGATTTACCGGAGCCGGTGGCACCTGCGATCAGCAAATGCGGCATACGGGTCAGGTCTGCGCCGAAGGTCTTGCCGTTGATATCCTTTCCGAGTGCGATGCCGAGTTCATAATGATGGCTGCGGAAATCCTCGGATTCGATCACTTCGCGGAGGGAGACCGGCGTCCGTTTTTTATTCTGGATCTGGATCCCTACATAGGTCTTCCCGGGGATCGGCGCTTCGATCGTCAGCTGTTTTGCGGAAAGCTTCATTTCAAGGTCGTGCTGGA
>CADBKS010000017.1:42897-62582 GCA_902795255.1 uncultured Chloroflexota bacterium | reverse complement strand
AACATCGATTTATCTGGAATAAATTAAGCTGAGAAAATTTGTGAATCAAAAAAAGTATCCACAAAAATCTGTGGATACTTTTTTGAAACCTGATGTTGATAAAACGGTGGATAAAAGATATCCACCGAAACTGTCAACAATATTGAAAGAACAAACTTTGTGACTGTGGATAAATTTTCTTTAAGAATACGACTGTTTTCTATCTTTTTTCAAATTATCCACAATATCAACACCCTTAATTAAGATCATTAGATTAATTGAAAAAGAATGATCAGAGAGATCTTCTTATTCGATGATGATCTCCACAGAGTTGAGTTTCCCTGCAGGTGCACCGGAGAAGCGTGGATCACGTTCCGGAATCGAAAGAAGGACATCCATTCCTTCAATTACCTCTCCGAAAATCGTGTGATGGAAATCCAGCCAGGGTGTCGGAACATGTGTGATGAAGAACTGGGAACCGTTCGTATTCGGACCGGCATTTGCCATGGAAAGGATTCCCGGTTTATCATGCTTCAGTTCGGGAACGAATTCATCCTTGAACTGATATCCCGGACCGCCCATACCGGTACCGGTCGGATCACCGCCCTGGGCCATGAAATCTTTGATAACACGATGAAAGATCGTATTATCATAAAAACCGTCCTGGGCAAGAAAAACAAAATTGTTAACGGTAACAGGTGCTTTATCGGCAAAGAGTCTGCACTTAATGTCCCCTTTGTCCGTATGAAATACAGCGGTATATTTTTTCTTAAGGTCCAGAGTAAATTCAGGTTTTTTTGAGTACGACTTAGCCATAATATTATCTCCTTTGTCAATATTATACACTGTAAAAAATTATAAAAATTCAGAAAATGAATGTTTCACGTGAAACAAATGACAAAAAATCTGATAAAGACACGTATAGAAAAATATCTTAAGAAACCCGTTTATAAAGTTCTCCAAAATGTTTCACGTGAAACATTTTTTTTGAATTTTACGAACGTCAGTATATCCTGAACCATCTTTTAGCTGACTTATATGTCTTGTGTTATACTAATGCAGGGTAAATTATGAGTCTTTTAACAGCTAACAATATTTCAAAAAGCTTTGGGGATCTGGATATTTTTTCAGATGTGTCACTTTCGATTCCGCAGAAAGCGCGCATTGGTTTTGTCGGTGAAAACGGATCCGGCAAAACTACGCTGTTGAAGATCCTTGTTGGCATCGATGATCCGGACAGCGGAACTGTTGTCCGATCAAAAGACCTTACCATCGGATATCTTCCGCAGCAGATCGAAATTGCTTCCGATAAAACCCCTTATGAATCCTGTCTTGAGTCTTTTTCGGACCTGCAGCAGATGCAGAACCAGCTGAATGCTATGGAAGAGCAGCTGCTGGATCGTCCGGATGATCAGGCTCTGATCACAGCTTACGGGAAACTCCAGGAAAACTTTGAAAACAAAGGCGGTTATACCTATAAATCCCGGATCCGTCAGATCCTGCAGGGACTGGGACTGATCAATGGTGAAGAAAACCGTCCGTGGCAGCAGCTTTCCGGCGGACAGAAGATCCGCGCGTATCTGGCGAAGATCCTGGTTTCGGAACCGGAACTGCTGGTCCTGGATGAGCCTACAAATCATCTGGATATCAATTCGATCGAATGGCTGGAAAGCTATATCAAGGATTTCCCGGGTGCAGTCGTGATGGTTTCACATGACCGATATTTTCTGGACCAGTGTGTGAACAGCGTCTGGGAGATGTCGATCAGTTTTGAGACTTACCGCGGCAACTATTCTGCTTATCTGCAGCAGCGGGAGGAACGTTATCAGCGTCAGCTGGCTGAATATGAGCGGCAGCAGGAATTTATTGCGAAAGAAGAAGAATACATCCGCCGGAATATCGCGGGGCAGAATACCCGTCAGGCACAGGGCCGGAGAAAACGTCTGGAAACACTGATCAGTGAATCCCGCGTTGTTCGTCCCTCAGAATCCCGTTCCATGCATTTGAAACTGAACACAGATCTCCGTTCCGGTGATATTGTTTTGCGGACGTCCGATCTTGACATAGGTTATCATGATGATAAAAAAGTTCTTTTTCATGTTCCGGATCTGACGCTGCTGCGTGGGGAATGTGCTTCGGTGATCGGGCCGAACGGAACCGGTAAAAGTACTTTCCTGAAGACGATCCTCGGAAAACTGGAGCCGCTTGCCGGGGAATCAAAACTCGGTGCAAACCTGAAAATCGGTTATTTTGCACAGGCACATGAGGATCTGGATCCGGAAGCGGATCTGATGGATGAGATCGGCAAAGCAGCGCCGAATATGCTGCCGGCACAGATCCGCGACTACCTGGCGAAGTATCTTTTTTCGGGAGATGACGTCTTCAAGAAGGTAAAAGTCCTTTCCGGAGGCGAAAAAGGACGTCTTTCCCTGGCGATCCTTTCGCTGCAGGGAGCGAACCTCCTCCTGCTGGACGAACCGATGAACCATCTGGATATTGACTCACAGGAGCTTTTGCAGTCAGTTCTGAAAAGCTATGAAGGGACGATCATCCTGGTTTCCCATGACCGATATCTGATCGATGCTGTCGGTACGCAGATCTGGGAAGTGATGCCGGAAAAACATTCACTTTCCGTTTATTCCGGTACTTACAGCCAGTATAAAGAGTACAAAAAACAGCTTTCTTCCGGAGAGGAAAAAACAGCCGACCGCACCGCTGCGGTAAAAAAAGAACCGGCTGCTGAAAAAAAGAAGCTTTCCAACGGAATGATCCGGAAATTGAAAATACAGCAGGAAGAACTGGAGTCAAGGATCTCGGCACTTGAAAAAGAAACGGCTGATCTGTCAGATAAAATGAATTCATCAGCTCTTTCCTTTGAGGAGATGACTTCTGCGGGATTGCTGTATAATAAGAAGCAGCAGGAGATGGAAGAACTGTTTGAACAGTGGTCTGAAATCGAGACGAAATTGAATGAGGAATAGGACGGCAAATATGTACCTTTCTGTGGTGGTTCCGGTTTATAACGAATATGAAAATATTCCTTTGTTACATGAAGAGGTCCAAAAGGCTTTAAAAGACATCAAAGACTGGGAACTGATCCTGGTCAATGACGGGTCGAAGGACAACAGCATGGAAGCACTGCGTGAAGCTGCCGCGAAGGATCCGGAACATGTCCGCGTGATCGGGCTGCGCCGCAATTTCGGGCAGACGGCTGCTATTGCTGCTGGGATCGATCATGCCTCCGGAGAAATCATCGTCCTCATGGACGCCGATCTTCAGAACGACCCGTCCGATATTCCAGCGATGCTTGACAAACTGAATGAAGGTTATGATGTTGTCAGCGGATGGCGGAAGAACCGTCAGGACAATCTGGTCCGGACGTTCCCCTCACGGATCGCCAACAAGCTGATCTGCAAGGTGACGGGTGTCAAACTCCATGATTACGGCTGTACACTGAAAGCTTATCGGCGTGAAGTGATCAAAGGGTTCCGTCTGTACGGGGAAATGCACCGTTTTATTCCTGCCTATGCGGATTCATTCGGCGCAAAGATCGTGGAAATGCCGGTCAAGCACCATCCCCGGATCAACGGAAAATCCAAATACGGTCTGGAAAGGATCATGAAGGTCCTGCTGGATCTGTTTACAGTCAAATTCCTTTCCAGCTACGAAGATAAACCGATCTATCTTTTCGGCGGCACGGGTCTGATCCTCTGCTTTATTTCCCTGCTGATCATGCTGTTCCTGCTCATCCGGAAAATCTTCTGGTATATTACAGTGCTGACATCACCCCTTTTCATGCTTTCGATCATGATCTTCATTCTCGGTTTCCAGTCGATCCTGATGGGTCTTATTGCTGAAATGCTTGTCCGGACCTATCATGAATCTCAGGGAAAAACCGTTTATCATATCGGGGAAATGATCAATTTCAACGACGAAGCATGAAGATCCTGGTTCTGATCCACGAATTTCCACCGATTGGCGGCGGAGGCGGACCGATCGCAAGGGACCTGTCGCTGCAGTGGGTCAGGGCCGGCCATCAGGTACGGGTCGTGACTGCGCGTTTCGGGGATCTCCCTTCTTTTGAAAATATTGACGGACTGGAAGTCATCCGGCTTGACTGCGGCAGGACGGAAGCATATCGTGCAAAAATGAAAGCGATGATAGGATACGTAGCCGCTGCTTCAAAATACTGCTGTTTTTCATGCGGAGATTTCCGTCCGGATCTGATCCATGTGCATTTCGCGGTTCCGAACGGACCGGCTGCGATGGCTGCTTCCCGAAAAATGGGTGTTCCTTATGTGATCACCGCACATCTGGGAGATATCCCCGGCGCTTCTCCCGAAAAAACGAAAAAATGGTTCAGCTATGTCAAGCCCTTCACACCGCCGATCTGGAAGAATGCGGCAAGGGTAGTTGCGGTCAGTGAATATTCACGAAAAATGGCATTGCAGAGCTATAATGTCCCGATCGATGTGATCCCGAACGGGATCGATTATGAAAAGATCCGCAATACGGAAATTTCCGGGCATGAAATTCCTGAGATCGTTTTTGCCGGCCGGTTCGTTCCGCAGAAAAATCTGCCGCAGATCATTCAGACGCTGGCAGCCGTAAAAGACCTGAACTGGCATGCTTCGCTTATCGGCGATGGGGAAGAAAAGGATCGTCTGATGTCCATGGCCCGGGAGGCCGGAATTTCCGAACGGATCAGTTTCCCCGGATGGAAGAAACCGGAAGAAGTTATCGGGATCTTCCATCACAGCGATATCCTCTTTATGCCCTCCCTGAACGAAGGACTGCCGGTCACGGGGATCCAGGGTATGGCTTCCGGACTGGCACTCCTGCTCAGCAATGCGGGCGGAAATCCGGAGATCATCCGTGAGGGGGAAAATGGTTTCGTGCATGAGCCGTCCGATACGGATGGTTTCGCTTCTGACCTGCGGATGCTTCTGACAAACCCGCAGAAGCTGACGGAAATGCGCGGAAACAGCCTCAAAATGGCGGCTGAATTCGATATCAGAAAAACAGCGGAAGATTATCTGAAGGTGTTTGAGGAAGTTCTCCGCAATAAATAAAAAGGGCCGGTTCTGATTTATTTAAATTACCGGCATTTCCCGATCTCAATGCAGACCGGTTCCGGTACCGGACATGTGAACTCGGGCAGCGGATCCCGGAGGTATGAGTATATTTCACCGTCCGGTGTTTCGACCCGGAGCGCGAGTACATCTTCGTATCCGTATGGGGATTTGCAGGATAACGCGCGGAATACGGAATCCTGCGGAAATTCTTCGATCAGTTCCATCTGCGGCATCAGGTATTCCTGCATGAGCCGCTTTTTATTATCCAGATTGATCCCCTCAAAGGTCATCCGGGAGAAATCTTTTGTCATCAGTGCGCCGGTCTGCGTGTGCTCACCCTGCTGATAATAATAAAACCGCGGATAAAGCGCGATGCCATGTGTCAGATGCATCGATCCGTCCCTGATCTGATTTTCGATCAGTTCCCAGTCAATGTTTTTTGTTTCGGAGAAAGATTCCTTCATTACGGCCAGATCACAGGATCCTGTTGTTGTGACCGCGGCCGGCATAAATCGTTCGGTCAGTGCCATGGATGTAAAGAATGAAGTGAAGAGCATGATCGCAGCTGCAGTCTTGATTCTGATGTGTTCGATGGGTCGTTCTTTCTTCTTTTGAATTTCACCCATGCCCATAACAAGACTGCACAGGAATGCGAGCATCAGCATCGGGATCCAGTTGCATGGAACCACATATCGTCCGCCGGAGGAACGGCTGAAGCCGATCGAAAATGCATAGACCAGCCAGAAATAAAGGATGGAGAAACCCGCCAGTCCATGGAGCTTAAGCAGCATACCGCCGGCTGCGGCAAAAAGCAGGATCCAGACTGCAGCCAGGATCCATTGTTCCGATGTGAAACGACCGTCCCACCGGTCGACCCAGAGACCGCCTTCTTCATTGATGTAAAGATGTTCCAGATCCTGGAAGGTCAGTTCCATCGGCACGGTCAGTGAAGACGCTATAAAATTATGCAGTCCGTGGTTGATCATGCTGGTGAAAACGGGGAGAATTTTAATAGAATTGTTATTCGATAATTCTTGCGTGATTTGTCCTGTGTTAATTTCTTCTTCTTTAGTTTCCGCAGGCAGAGAAGTTTCCGCTGAAATCGGGGCAATCTGCGTTTTCACCTCTGCAGCAGCTGTAGGAACGGTCGTTTTTACTGCTGCAGTGGCTGCAGGTGTGGCAGTAATGGCAATTTCTGTCGGAACGATCGTTTCTGTCGGTTTTAATTCGGTATCAGGCTGTTCGGTTTTGATCACGGGTTCTTCCGTTTCTACCGGTTCAGCAAAACGCCGGCCAATCAGATTGTTTTTAATTGTGTAGATCAGTTCGTTGAAAGCGCCGCCGGTTCTGATCTGATCACGGATCAGGATCGGGGCAGCGGTCAGGAAGAGCGTCAGGCAGAAAACAGCCATCGGTTTCAGAAGACGTCGCATTTCTTTTCTGTAACCGATTCCTAGGATCAGGATAGACGCGGGAAAAAAAGCCATGAAATTGTAGCGGGTGAAAATTCCCAGAGCGAGCGCACCGCCGGAGAGTGCCGCCCAGAATGTTTCTCCTCCGGTCTTTTTCAGCCAGCGGAAGACACTGTAGGCAAGAACGGCAAGCAGGATCTGTGTCAGAAATTCGCTCATGATGAGACGGGAACTGACTGTCAGTACGGAATGGGTGCTGAGCGCGTTCCATTCTTTCAAAATGGAAAAAGCGGCGGCCAGGTAACCGCAGCCGGAACCGGCAATGGCACATCCAAAATGATAGATGACTGCCGGGAGTATGGCGTAAAGGCCGGACTGCACGAGCATTGCCCGGTTGAAATCATTTCCCGTGATCAGATGGGTCAGAAAATCAATAAATACCACGGACGGCTTGAGGATTGTCCTCCCGAGGTTGAAACCCCAGCCGTTCAGTGCTGTCTGCGCGGATATGTCATATGTGAGAGCGTCAGAGTAAGGGTAGTATTCGCTGTTCGGGGCGTAAGGGCCCGGGGAAAAGAAGTGGTCCGAAAAAGGCGCCAGCGACCAGATCAGTGCACCTGCAGCCCAGACAAGCAGAAAATTCAGGAGACGGCTGCGTTTGGAAAGGAACCCGATGATTCTGAGTTTCTGCAGCAGGATGAAGATAAGCAGGGTGCTGTAAAGCTGGATACTTTGCAGCGGGATCCCGTTTTTGTTCCAAAGGGAAGCTTCTACGGTCTTTCCCAGACCACTGATTTCGACAAAAGCAGTACCGCAAACCAGCACAGCCAGAAAGCAGAGGATAAACTTTTTTCCTTTACCGAATCCGCGGATCGTTTTCCTTAGCCCGGCAAAACGGTCCCGGTCGAAACAGCAGAAGACGGCAAACGTCAGAGATGCCAGAAAAAGCCACAAAATGAACGGTTTGCAGCGGGCGTAATAGGCGGCTTTGCGGCCGAAGCGGTAATCCGGCAGCAACACAAAAAAAAGGCTGACAGCGGCGGTCCACTGCAGCACGGCAGATGCCGCCGGTTTTGATAATATTATTCTGTGCAGACGGTCCTTTTGAGAAAGGAGTATCAGATTCAGGATGAGAAGCATCCCGAAGGCAAAGATCATCAGCAGACGTTCTTTGCTGAGACCGAGGAATATTGCGTTTTTACTGTCAGCCGGGATACGAAGCAAAAGGAGCGTGCAGATGACGGTTTCCAGGCAGACTGCTGAGATCGTCAGGACAAGCGCTCGTTCATTTGAATGAGTTTCTTTACGACTTTCCATAAACTTTCCTTCTCAAAGAAAACAATAGCGCAGATTCCGGTGATGACCACGATACCAAAAATCAGGTTTGCCTCGATGATGCTCTGTGATATGCCGAAAAATGCCACGCTTTGAAGGGCAAAGCAGACCAGATGCATGAAGGCCGATGCCTGGTGGGAGGACAGACCCATCCGGATCAGACGATGGTAAGTATGGTCGGTACCGCTGTGATAGAAATGCTGGCCTTTCCGCCAGCGGGAAATGATCACGAGCGTCGTATCAAAAATCGGGACCCCCAGCATAAGGATGGGAAGGAACCATGTGTTTTTCTGCAGAAGTTCGGCAGGTGTGTAAATGATCGTTATGGCACCGAGGAGAAACCCGATCATCTGCGCACCGGAATCACCCATGAAAAGGAAAGCGGGGTAGCTGTTGAAAAAGCTGAGCGCCAGTGTACCGCCGAGCATGATCGAGCAGTAAAGCGCCATATCATTCTGACCTGCGTCCATAGCTGCGATGATCAGGAATCCTTCAGCCCAGGATGCGATCCCAAGCATCAGTCCGTCCGCGCTGTCCACAAGGTTGTAGGCATTGGTGATGAAAACGACCCAGAAAAGGGTCAGCCCGATATCCCCGATATGACGGGCAGTTTCGGGCAGAAAGGAGGAAAAGAGCGGGTCATCCAGCAGATGGGTGCGGGTTCCGGAGATGATCAGAACGGCTGTGGCCAGGATCTGTCCGCTGAGCTTGATCTTCCAGTTCAGGGCGAATTTATCGTCGGCAAGGGCACAAAGAAAAACAATGACGGCGGAACTGGTCAGCCCCCAGAACTGGGGCGTGACTTTATCCCGGAAGATCAGCAGACAGATCATCAGCGTCAGAAAAAGCGCGATCCCTCCGCTGATGGGGACCGGATGCTTGTGCTGTTTGTGCGGTTCGGAGAACGGTCTGTCAAGCAGATCGGCCCGAATCGCGAACTTTGTGGAAAGGATCGCGGAAGCAATGCACAGCACAAAGCTGATGAAAAGAGATTTGAATATGATGCCGGTGTTTAATGCGGACAGGTTCATAGATCAAAGTGCTTTTTGGTAAATTGCAAAGATTCCGTCATTAACGATCTCATTGGAGAATAAACGCACCGCTTTTTCCCTGGATGCGTGTCCCATGGTTTCCCGCAGTTCTTTGCTTTCGATCAGCCGGATCAGCGCGGCCTTCAGCGCTTCGGCGTTTTTCGCCGGGACCAGCAGGCCGTTTTCCCCGTCCCTGACGACTTCACGGCATCCGGGGACGTCGGTCGTTACGATCGGCCTTCCGCAGGACGCTGCTTCGATCAGGATCTTCGGCAGACCCTCCCGGTAGGAAGGCAGGCAGACGATATGGCACATGGAAAGCACGGTGGGCACATCATCCTGCCAGCCCCACCATTCCACGTTGCCTTCTTTCTGCCACTGTGTGAGCTGATCGAAGGGAATGCAGGTCGGATTGCCTACATCATTGTTTCCGACCAGTGCAAAGCGCGCCTGGATCCCGGATTTCCGGATCTCTGTTGCCGCATCCACAAATTCCTTTACGCCTTTGTCCCAGATCATCCGGGCAGGGAGGATGGTCAGCGGGATATTGTTGGTCGGCGGAACGGGCTTGAAACGTTCAGTGTCGATCCCTGTTCCGAGAACGATATGGCTGTTCTCCTCCGTGGTCAGACCCATTTCAAGGAAAAGTGCCCGGTCATCCGGATTCTCAAAAATGACCTGTGTGCCGGCAAGCGCTTTTTTGTAAAGGCGCTTCACGATTTCACGGATCACACGGACATGCGGTCTGTTGGAAAGGAACATGTAGCCCAGTCCGGTTATGGAGTTGACGACGGCGTTTATGCCGGTCTCTTTTGCCGCCAGTGAACCATAGATCACGCATTTGATCGTGAAATGATGGACAAGATCGGGTTTTTCGGCTTCATAGACTGCCCTGATGCGGCGGATCGTCTCGGTCTCCCGGATCGGGTTGATCCCTTTTCTGGAAAAATTGAAAACGATATGGCGGAAACCGGCTTCTTTCAGTTTTTCTGCATGTTCACCTTCCGGCGAAAGAAAAACGACTTCCCAGCCCTTATTCTGAAGAAACCGGGCGTATTCGAGCCGGAAGTTGTAAAGATACCAGTCGGTGTTTGCAAATAAGATCGCTTTCAATGGCTTATCCCTGCTTTTTGTTTTTTACATATTATTCATTATTTTATCGCAGAATTCCGGACGTGCTGCCCGGCGCGGTTTTTTGACTGATTCAGATACGGAAGAAAGGCATGCTCATGCAGCGGGGCCCGCCCCTTCCGCGGGAAAGCTCCGATCCGTTCATTGGGATAACTTCAATGCCCGCCGTCTGAAGGGAAGCGTTAGTGATGTAATTCCGGTCATAAACCAGCACCTTTCCGGGACAGACGCACAGCGTGTTGGAGCCGTCGTTCCACTGTTCACGGTTGGCCGCGATATCGCTGTCTCCGCCGCATTTGATCAGTTCTACCCGGTCAAGGTGCAGGAAGCGTTCCAGTACCTTTTTCGGCGGATCACCGGTTTCTTTTGTCCTGAAGGAACCTTTTCCCGTGCGGGTCAGCTCAAAAATGCGCAGGGTAGGGAGGATTCCCGGATGAACGGTGAATTTGTCTGTATCCACCTGGGTCAGGACTGTGTCCAGATGCATGGACGCGCGGCTGTTGGGGATCGCGAAGGCCAGGACCGTTCGGAAATCGGCGTCCGGATCGGAGAACAGGTTTTCAGCAAGCAGTTCGATGGCCTCCGGACGGGTCCGTTGGGAGATCCCGACCGCAATCACCTCAGGGCTGAGTGCCAGTATGTCGCCGCCTTCGAGGCTGAAAGGCATTTCATTACTGTAATAGGTCCGGACTTTTCCGGCCAGATCCGGATGGTACGCGAAGATATATTTTCCGTAGATCGTTTCCCGCTGCCTCGTCTGGGAGTACATGCGGTGAATGCTGACGCCGTTTCCGATGCAGGCGAAAGGGTCGCGCGTAAAGTATAGGTTCGGCATCGGAGAAACGACGAACCGTTCCGGAGACTCGGTCATGTCGGAAAGGGTCCCACGGGATATCGGAAAGAGTTCCGCATGGGGGATGCCTTCCATGGTTTTTCGGATCAGTTCCTTTTCGTCGGGGATGGCCCGGAAGTATTCTGTCAGTTCGTTTTTATATCCCTGTGCTGCGGAACCGGCCATGGCGATGAATTCGCGGATAAACAGTTCGCGGATATAAGGGGATACGGCGATGGCTTCGGCTGCCAGGTCTTCAAGGTAAAGCACCCTGACGCCGTTGTCCCGCAGCAGCTGCGCGAATGCGTCATGCTCCGCCCTGGCCTGATGCAGGAACGGGATATCGTCAAACAGCAGCTGCGACATGGTCCGGGGACTGAGATGTTCCAGTTCCCTGCCCGGACGGTGCAGCATGACGGTTTTTAAAGGCGCGGTCTCGCTTTTGACATTAATATCCATGGCGATTCTCCGGATCTTTCAGGTCTTTGTTTGTAAGGAGCTGCACTGCAGGGCACGGAACGGCTTACGAAAGCTCCGGGAGTTTCGCTTCGTAGAAAGCCAGGCTCTCCGGGTTGGAAAGCGCGTCGCGGTTGCCTACGGGTCGTCCGTTCAGGATGTTGGTCACGGCACCTTCCACCTTTTTGCCGTTGAGCGTGGTCGGGATCTCAGGTGTTTCCATGATGACGGCCGGTACATGGCGGGGAGAAGCCTTGGTCCGCAGGGTGGTTTTGATCTTTTTGATCAGGGCGTCATCCAGCGAGTGCCCGGGCTGGCATTTGACGAAAAGGACGATCCGCTGATCGCTGTGGTAATTTTGCCCGACCGCGAGGGAATCTTCCACCTCCGGCAGGGAGTTGACAATGTTGTAGATCTCTGCCGTACCGATCCGGACGCCGGAAGGTTTCAGGACGGAGTCGCTGCGTCCGCAGAAGGTCAGGCCGCCGGTGTTGCCGTGCAGGATCACATAGTCGCCGTGCCGCCATACACCGGGATAGACATCAAAATAAGCGTGAAAATACCGCTGTCCGTCCGGATCGTTCCAGAAATAAAGCGGCATGGACGGGATCGGTTTTTCGCATACGAGTTCTCCTTCCGTGTCCCGGACCGGTTTCCCGTTTTCATCATAGCATTCGACTTTTTCAGCGAGTCCGAGCGCGGCCAGTTCACCGCTGTAGACCGGGATCATCATATTGCCGATGCCGAAACAGCCGTTGATGTCCGTTCCGCCGGCTATGGAGTTGAAATGGTAATCTTCCTTGATCTCGCGGTAGACGAATTCCCAACCTTCGTCCGAAAGGGCGGAACCGGTCTGGGAGATTGCCCGCAGACAGGAAAGATCCGCGTGTTCCCGCGGGGAGAATCCGTGTGCGATCAGCAAGTGGATGTAGCTGGCGGACAGGCCGAAATCGGTCACCTTTTCCTCTTCGATCACCTTCCAGATTCCGGCATCATCCGGCCATGAAGGGTTGCCGTCATAAAGCACCAGTTCTGCGCCTGTACCCAGCGCGGCTGCCTGCCAGTTCCACATCATCCAGCTGCAGGTCGTGATGTAAAGAAGTTTGCTGCCCGACTGGATGTTGCAGTGCAGCGTCAGTTCCTTGAGCTGGTTGACGAGAATGCCGGAATGGGATTGCACCATGCATTTCGGTTTTCCGGTGGTACCGGAGGAGAACATGACAAAAAGCGGATGGGAGGCTTCGACCTGTTCATATTCGAAATGTCCGGGCCTTTCAGCGAGGTATGCTTCAAAGGGGACGGCGTTAGGGATGCGTTTCTCCGGGTCTGTCCCGAATATGCCTTCGGCTTCAGCCTCACCGGCGTAGTGCACGACCAGAATGCGCTGAATGGATGGGATGCGGGCCGCGACTTCACGTACATTCTGCAGCGTGGAGAAGGTCTTCCCCTTGTACCGGTATCCGTCGGTGGTGACCAGCACTTTGGGTTCGATCTGGCTGATGCGTTCCACGACCGCGTTCGCACCGATATCGGTTGCGCAGGAACACCATACGGCACCGACGGATGCGGCGGCCAGCATGGCAATGATGGTTTCCGGCAGGTTCGGCAGATAGCCGGCGACCGCGTCACCGGGTTTGATCCCTTCGGCACGGAAGGCTGCCGCCAGACGTTCCACGGTATCCTTCAGTTCCCTGCGGCTGACCTGTCTGCGTGCGAAGTCTTCTCCCCGAAAGGTGATGGCAGTTCCTTCGGCATCGCAGTACCGCAGGATATTTTCCGCGTAGTTGAGCTTTGCCCCGCAGAACCATTTCGCTCCGGGGAAGCGGTTCAGGTCGTCAACGACTGTCTCATAGGGAACGGAGCTGATCACGCCGAAATAATCCCACAGGGCGGCCCAGAAATCCGGAATGTTTTCCACCGACCAGCGGTAAAGTTCAGCGTATTCCCTGAAGTTTGTGCCGTGCCTTTTGTTGACAAAATTCATAAAATCCGCCATCCGGCAGCCGTATTTCACTTCATCGGAAGGTTTCCAAAGCAGTTTCTGCATGATCTCTCCTTATCCGTGCTTCAAAGCACCGTTTATTTTTGTCCGCAGGTGCCGGCCGTGCCTGCCGGTTATTCATCGTACAGCCGCCGGTCGTAAGTTTACTGTATCAATAAAAGGCGCGTAAGCGCTATCCTTATCGGGCTTGTCCCCTGACTGATGCCCGCTACTTTATTCCTCTTCTCACCATTTCTTTTACGAAGAAGGTGGCCACATCATTGGCAAATTTGCCGGGCCCGAAGCCCGCGTCGAAACCCAGTTCCTTGGCCAGTTCGTGTGTGACGCGGGGGCCGCCGCAGCACATGATGCATCGGGAGCGTATGCCCTCTGCTTCCGCCATTTCGATCAGTTCCGTCATGTTCTGGATATGGATATTTTTCTGGGTGACCGTCTGGCTGACCAGAAGCACATCTGCGTGCAGCTCTTCGGCTTTCGCCAGAAATTCCTCATTCGGAACCTGGCTGCCCATGTTGAGTGCTTCGATCATTTCATAACGTTCCAGTCCGTAATGTCCGGCAAATCCTTTCCGGTTCATGATGGCATCAATGCCGACGGTATGGGCGTCCGTTCCGGTGGAAGCGCCGAGGACGACGATCTTCCGTCCGATGTTTTCCCGGATATAAGCGTCGACTTCATCCATATCCATGGATTCGTCCTCAATAGCCTGGACTTTGATCTTTGTATAATCCACTGTATGGGTGCAGGAGCCGTAGACGACGTAAAATGTGAAATCCCGGTCCAGGCTGCGTGCACAGGCCACATTCGGTTCGGAAAGGCCCATCTGCCGGCTCAGGGCGCGGGCGGCTTCCATACCGCGGTCGTTATTGGGAACCGGCAGCGTAAAGCTCACCTGGACCTTGCCGTCGTTCATGGTGTCCCCATAGGGCTTCAGTTTGGTCAGGTCCAGCGTTTTGTCAAAGTCCTTAGCGGATAGATCATATAAACCGGAGCTCATTTTTCACCTCCCCACATCGCTTCAATGAAGGGGTTGAAGTAGCGGTCTGACTTGCGGACGACGCCGGAAAGGCCCTTCCCTCCGTCCTGCGGACGTTTGATGTCGGCAAATACGCCTTTTTCCAGTGCGTTGAAGAGTCCGATGCGCTCGATATCGGCGAGCAGGTCTGCGGCTTTTTGAAGCACCTCTGCTGCCCGGTTCCGGATGATCCCGCTTTCGCGGAATTCGATCTCGCTGCCGAGGTCCGCCATTGTGCGGAATATATACTGGGCATTTTCGATCGCCAGTGCCCGGTCGGACATGAACGGGGTATGGATCGCTTCCGTCATCATCCCCAGCAGGTGGATCTTCTGTCCTGTCAGGATCGTGACCATGTTGAACAAAGCATCCTGGACATTCCCCTGGAAAATATTGCCGGTCATGAATTTCGTGGGAGGCATGTATTTCAACGGTGCTTTCGGAAAGATCTCCCGTGCCATCTGGGCCTGCGCCAGTTCATACAGGAAGGCATCCGGCAGAGCCGGATCCATCTCGAAGGCATGTCCGAGCCCCATCTGTTCCTCCGGCAGGTGCGCCTGCAGGGCAAATTGCTCGTTCAGAAACTGGCTGGCCAGGACGGTGTGGGCTTCCTCATAGGCATCGGCTGTCGTCAGGTAATTGTCCTCACCGGTGTTGATGATCACTCCTGCGTAGCCGTTGATGACCCGGGAGAAGAACTGGTCGATGATCGTACGCTTCATGTTGATGTCCCGGAAGAGGATGCCGTACAGCGCGTCATTCAGCATGACGTCGAGCCGTTCCAGTGCGCCCATGGCTGCGATCTCCGGCATACACAGGCCGGAGCAGTAATTACACAGCCGGATGTAGCGGTGCTGTTCTTCCCCGACCTCGTCAAGCGCCGCGCGCATCAGGCGGAAATTTTCCTGGGTGGCGTAGGTGCCTCCGAAACCTTCGGTCGTGGCGCCGTAAGGGACGTAATCCAGCAGGCTCTGTCCGGTCGTGCGGATCACCGCGATCACGTCCGCACCCTGCCGTGCCGCTGCTTTTGCCTGGGTGATATCTTCAAAAATATTCCCGGTAGCTACGATCAGGTAGAGGTAAGGCCCCTGCTTGTCGCCAAAGCGATCCAGGTATTCGTTTCTTTTGCGGACATTGCCGCGGATCCGGTCCAGGGAGGCTGTAATATAGGGCTGCAGCGCGGAACGGATCTCTTCTTCCGGATGCATTGGCAGGGCAGCGAGGTCGATCCCGCCCCGGTCGATTTCTTCAGCGATCTCCTGCGGCGTGAGATGCAGTTCGGCACAGGCGTTGCCTATTCGCAGCGCTGCGCCGTCCGAAAGCAGCTCTTTTTCCGTGAGATGCTCTGTGACTACATTGGGCATGGGGACTTCTACGGCATTGACTCCGTCGATTCCCAGCAGCCGACAGACGGTACGCTCCACCGCTGCTGTTGTGTGCAGGTCAATAAAACACTGCGTGTCTTCCGCTACGCTGGCAGCTGACGCTCTGGCTTTTTCCACCAACGCCTGATCCAGTCCGATCTTACTTTTCATAGCGGTTCCTTTCTGAGAGAGTATACGGGATCCCTTTGATATGCGCGGGGCAATCAAAGGGGAGAAACTTACACCATACCAGCTGTACGGGGTACGGGCTTCATCTCCCGTCTATTTATTGCTGATGTTTTCCTTGTTCCTTTTGCTGCGGTCCAGACCCGCCGGTTCCAGACTGATGGTATGCCCGTGTTCCAGTCCAGCGATGCCGACCAGATGTTCCTCACCTTTTCCGCGGCAGTATTCGCACTGGCAGGTCTCCTGATAGTTTTCCGGCTCCGTGTAGGTAGTGATCACGCCTTCGAAGTTGCGCAGGATCACCTTGTGCGGTGTCTGGGAGATCAGGTAATCCGGCATGACCGGGATCTTGCCTCCGCCGCCCGGGGCGTCCACGACAAAGGTGGGGACGCAGAACCCGCTGGTATGGCCGCGCAGGGCTTCGATGATCTCGATCCCCTTGCCGACCGGCGTGCGGAAATGCTCCAGACCCATGCTCAGGTCGCACTGATAAATGTAGTATGGGCGGACACGGATCTTTACCAGTTCATGAACCAGCTTTTTCATGGTGTACACGCAGTCATTGACCCCGGCCAGCAGTACGCTCTGGTTGCCCAGCGGGATACCGGCGTCGGCCAGCATTTCACAGGCCCTGCGGGATTCCGCGGTGATCTCATTCGGGTGGTTGAAATGGGTATTGATCCATATCGGGTGATATTTTTTCAGCATCGCACAGAGTTCCGGTGTGATCCGCTGCGGCATGACAACAGGAGTGCGGGTGCCGATGCGTACGATCTCCACATGAGGGATCTCCCGGAGGCGTGAAATGATGGCTTCCAGACGTTCATCGCTCATGACCAGCGGGTCGCCGCCGGAGATCAGTACATCGCGGACTTCCGGATGTTCGCGGACGTAATCTATGCAGCGGTCGATCTGTTCCATCGGCACCGCGCTGTCGTGATGTCCGGCAAACCTTCGCCGGGTGCAGTGGCGGCAGTACATGGAGCACTGATCTGTGACCAGCATCAGGACACGGTCGGGATAGCGGTGGGTAAGGCCTTTGACGGGGGAGTCTGTATCCTCATGAAGCGGGTCGACCAGATCGGCAGGGGACTGATAAAGTTCCTTCGCGGTCGGCACCGCCTGCCGGCGGATGGGGTCATGCGGATCGGCGGGGTCAATGAGGGAAAGGTAGTAGGGTGTGATGGCCATGCGCAGCTTGCCCAGGCATTTCCGTATTCCTTCCTCTTCCTCCGGTGTGATCTGCAGATACTGCTTCAGCGCCTCTACGGTCTCAATGCGGTTCCGAACCTGCCATTTCCAGTCATTCCACTGTTCTTCCGGTACTTCGGCAAATAATCCGTTGCGGGTTTTCATTTTTTTCCTTTCCTGCTGTTCAGTTTCATAGAGAGCCTGTGACGGGACAGGTTTGGCTTTATACGTATTTTTTGTCAAAAAGGTCGCGGAGTTTTTTGTTTTCGCGCAGGACATTCAGCGTGATCTCGGCGTGATCCTTTGCGTAACCGTTGCCGATGATCATATTCAGGTCCTTGCCCACACCTTCGGCGCCGAGTGCGGCACGGGTGAAGCTTGTCGCCATGGAGAAGAAGTAGACGGTGCCGCCTTCACGGACCGGAAGGATGGCGCTCATTTCGCAGGCTTCCACATTGACGCAGCTGATGGAAAGGTCATACTCACGGCCGTCATTGGCTTCCAGGGCTTTTTCGAGGACTGTGACCGGTTCCGTGGCGGAAGCGACGATCACTTTGTGATAAACGCCGAGCTCCATCAGTGCAGGGACCTGAGCCGGGTTGCGGACGACACCGACGACATTGCCTTTCGGCCCGACTTTCTTCATGGCTTCATAACCGCAAAGGACACCGGACTTTCCGTTGGCGCCGAGGATCAGGACGCTGTCGCCTTCTTTGGGCAGACGCCGGGCCTGGGCAGGCGCACCGGCGACATCCAGTGCCGCCAGGGCCAGGGTCTCACTCATGTCGTCCGGCAGTTTTGCGTAAATGCCGCTTTCAAACAGGACTGCCTGGCCGACGATATCCACCCGGTCGATCTCCTTATGGACTGCCAGAATCTTTTCGATCTTCAGCGGGGTCAGGGACAGACTGACGAGGGATGCGATCCGGTCACCGACCTTCAGGTCCCGGTCTTTCAGGTCATCACCGATGTAGGCCACGGTTCCGATGAACATGCCGCCGGAGCCGGTAACAGGGTTCTGCTGTTTGCCGCGTTCGGCTACGATCCCGAGGATCATTTCGGCGATCTTTTGTTCATCCCCGCCGCAGGCTTCGCTGATCTGTGTGAAGGAGGCGGAGTCGATATTCAGCGAGGTCACGTCGCAGATGATCTCGTTGGAGTAATGTTTGCTCATATCATTGTCGACCTTCCAGGCGGCCTGGGTGAGCACGCCTTTCGGTTCAATGACGCGGTGGGTCCCGTATTTATTGCCTTTCAGTTGTTCCATGAATCATTTCTCCTGTTTGTTTTGCTTAGGTATCCGGCGGCAGCCTGCCGACGAATGCCTGACTTTCCTGTATAAAAGCTCACTTTGCTGTGCATATGCAGACCGAAAGTGAGAAACCTGTTCCGTAATGCCGGGTCTTTTATGATGTAGCTCCGTAAGTTACAGGCCGTTTCGGTCCTTCAGGTGAAGGATCCTTCTGGCTTCCGCGGGGGAAGCGGTCTCACGGCCGAGTTCCCGGGCGAGACGTACGACTTTGGCGACCAGTTCGCCGTTGCTGGCGGCAAGGACGCCGCGGGAGAGATAGAGGTTATCCTCAAAACCGACCCGCACGTTGCCGCCCATAATGATGCCGGCAGCGGCCATCGGGAACGCGTTCCGGCCGATGCCGGTCACGGTCCAGGTGCTGCCCTCCGGGATCCGGCTGACCATCCAGTTCAGGTTGCCGACTGTGGCCGGCGTGCAGCCCGGGACGCCCAAAACAAAATTGAACTGCATGGGATGGCCGGGGACCTCACCCTTTTTCGCCATGGTCAGGGCGGTTTCCAGATGTCCCATTTCAAAGCATTCGTATTCCGGCTTGATCCCGTTTTCGATCATTCTTTTGCCGAATTCGCGCATCATGGGCATGGTGTTGTCGAAGATCTCGTCCCCGAAATTACAGGTGCCGCAGTCCAGCGTGGCCATTTCCGGCATCAGTTCTGTCGGCTGCAGCCGTTCGGCTGCTGTCATGCCGACCGCGCCGCCGGTGGAGGGGATGAGGATCACATCCGGGATATCAGCCCTGATGGCGCTGATGCACTCACGGAACCGTTCCCGGTCCTGGGTCGGGGTCCCGTCATCCCTGCGGACATGCAGGTGGACGATCGCGGCGCCCGCGTCATAGGCCGACCGGGCTTCGCGAACGATCTCTTCGACCGTATAAGGTACGGCCGGGTTCTGTTCTTTTGTCACTTCTGCGCCGCAGATCGCGGCGGTGATGATCAGTTTTTCCATTTCTGCAGCCTCTTTTTTCCGGAATTCAGGATCCTGCTATGATGGAGCAGGGGCCTGAGCATTCTGAGTTTTCAATTATGCGGTGATCTTCTCATGTCTCCGGACAGCGGATAACTAAAACCGCTGTTTGTCTTTCGGGACGACGCAGGTGCCGGAAGCCCTGCACACCAGGACCGGTTCCTCCAGCACTTCGCAGGCGGAGTCATTGATGTCGGGGCGGGCGGTGATGACCTTGCGTGCCTCGAAGACCATTCTCCGGGAAGTGTTCCCGACTTTGACGATCTCTCCGACCGCCTCAATGAAGTCACCGGCATAGACCGGCGCCAGGAACTCTACGTTGTCATAGGCACAGAAAAGACCCTCATCGCCGTCTTGGCGGATCAGCAGTTCGGTCGCCACATCGCCGAAGAGGTGGA
>CADBKS010000017.1:0-42867 GCA_902795255.1 uncultured Chloroflexota bacterium | reverse complement strand
GGGCCCCGTCTACCAGATTGCCACCGTAATGCGCGTCTTCGGCTCCCATTCGGACCCGGATCATGGATTTCATTGTTTTTCTCCTTTTCAGTCAGACAGCTCCGGTTTCATGCTGCCCGGATCTCATGTTTTTCACGTTTGCCGGGCGGATGCCCGTGCCTGTGTCAAATAAAAAAGCGCTATCGAAAATATAAAATTTCGATAGCGCTTCATGCTCTGCATGACAGTGGCTGGCGCTTGGCCCGGCCCCCAGAAAAACGGTTCGGCGTGCCGTTTTTCTTCGGCGGAATGCCCCTTTGCCGTCCTCTGAAACTGCCGGTTTCATAAGAGGAGGCTACCCTGCATCCCGCGCCTCTATTCGACACTATGATTCGCGATAACGATACTGCAATGCGTTCGCTCTTTTACATTAATAAGCATACCTGATTTTTGAAAAAAAAGCAAGTCTTTCCAAATGCGGTTCGCGGATCCGGGGCTGTGAAACAGGACGGAACATATGTATGTTTATCTTTAGTCTTTCTCCAGCGTCGTGAGCATTTCCTGCGGGAGGCCGAGCATCCGGCAGATACGGATGGCATCATGCGGGCATTCCGTGCCGGGACGGACTTCTCTCAGTCCGTAGTCCATGGCATCTCCGATGCGCCGCAGGGCATCTGACGGGGATCCGGCAGGGGACATATCCGCAGCCGCATCCTGATGCCGAAGTCCTCTGACCTGATAATGTTTCACGGCGAAATCTGCCGCCCCTTCGTAGTGGGTGGCCAGAAGGGTGACGGCGTTTTTCCCGGCAAGATATTTTACGGCAGCCCGGACGATAGCGGATCCTTCTTCGGCATTCGTTCCGCGGGAGAATTCATCCATGACGATCAGTGAGAGTCCGTCCGCAGGAATATGGGCCGCGGCTTCGTTGAAAGCCATGATCTCCGCTCCGAAGCTGCTGAGTCCCTGCTCCGCGTCGGACAGATCCCGGCTGATCAGGTCGATCCGCTCAAACATCGGGATCTCCGCCTCCCGGCAGAAGACGAAACACCCGGAAAGGGCGAGAGCCGTGTTCAGCAGGACGGTTTTCAGGGCTATGCTCTTGCCGCCCATGTTGGCGCCGGTCAGTACGGTAACGCCCTTCGGCATCCGGATCGAAACAGGGGAAAAGTTCCGGCCGTCCATTTCCAGCGCGGAAGCCACCTGCGGATGGATCCCGTCCGTCATGATGAGCGTGTTTCCGCCGATCTGCGGGCGGGTACAGCCGAAGCGTACGGCTTGCAGCGCTTTGGCCAGCGCGGCATCCAGACGCCCCGCGGTATCTGCGTTCTTTCGAAACAGCGGCATATACGGACGAAGCGATCCGCTCAGCTCCGCATAAATCGCGGCAAGTGCCTTTTCCTCTGCGTCCGCTGCTTCCCGGTGCTGCCGCAGCAGGCTTTCATTCCGTTGCTGACGGAGCTGACGGTCCAGCGACCGTTTGGCGCTGCGGGCTTCCAGAAGCGCCTGTGTCCGTGAATCTTCAATATAAAAACCGCTTCTGCTCTGTGCTTCAGGCTGCAGGATCTGCAGCGGCGCTTCCATATCCGAAAGCATCAGGCCGTCAGAAGCTCCGAATGACCGCAGCTGTTCTGCAAAGGGAATCAGTAAACGGATCCGGGTGCAGAAGGAGCTGAGTTCAAACAGCTCGACTTCCGTCAGGATCATTCCTTCGGAACAGTGGTCAAATGTGCCGCGGAGGTCTTTCAAAGCGGTCATCTGCTGACGGAAATCCAGCACGGCTGACCGGTCCTCTGTCAGTGCGTTAACAAACAGCGCTACGGCATCCAGTTCTGCTTCCAGTTCTTCCCTTCGGTCCGGTGTGTAAAAACCTTCTTTCCGCAGCCGCAGAGCCCCATATGGGGAGGCTGCCTCCAGCCGGTCCCGGACATACCGGTATCCAATCTCGGCTTGCTGTTCGTAGCTGAGTGTGGCCATCAGTCCTCCCCTGATCCACGCATAACGTCCAGAACCGGAACGGACACGGCGTTCCTCATCTTTTCGAGGAAAAGATCCGGATCAAAGTGTCGGCCTTCCGGTGAGGATGGGTTTACGGTTATGGCAGCAAGATGGGCCGGGTCGCGGACGGCAAAAAGGACACCCCGGGCTGTAAGCGCCTGCCAGGTCCCGCGTTTCAGCATCAGGCAGCTGGAATCCCTGGCCGCGATGGTTATGCCGGCCTTTACAGCCCTGCAGCGCAGCAGGGCCTGCGCTTGGGATTCCGTCAGTGCGCCGGGAAAAATGATGCTGTCTGTTTCCGAAAGATCTTTGATGTCCGCAGGACTATCGGCAGAAAAGTCCGTTCCGTCATCATGAAGGATCCGGATCTGTCCGGTTTTCCGGTTCTGCGGATCCACGTCATCTGCCCGCGGAAAGGCAGGCAGACATAAAAGACCGGCTGCAAAAGCTGTCTCTGAAACCACCGTATCCATATCCGGGTCCAGCGCTGCTCCTGTGGAAAGGATACAGACACCGTCACCAACGGCGGAAAGGGGACTTTTCCGGCTCAGCGCACCGTCGATCAGGATGCAATCCTGACTGAACGGAGTGAGCTTTTTTCGCAGAACTCCCAGCTGGTCAATGATCGCGGGGCCTGCCAGCTGGACGGACCCGTCACTGCGGGCACGGAAAACAATGACCTCTCCGAGACTGGTGTAGATCTCTGTGGCACAGAGGATCTCTCGGGAAACGCCGCAGAGCGGCAGCAGGTCTGCGGCGGTTGCCGCGAGCATTCCTTCCCGGACCCATACCGCCGGCTTGTCCGTTCCCGTCACCAGGTCGCGGCTTTCACCGTCACGGCCGATGGACGTGGCGCACAGGACGGAGCCTTCCGGAAAGTCCCGGATCAGGGTGTTCAAGGCGGTGGTTTTCCCTGCGTTTTTGCACATGCCCAGCATGGCAACGGCCGGTGCGCGGGATATGGTGTCGATCAGTTTCATCAGACAGGTCTCCGGATCATATCGTTTTTCGTTTCTGTCAGAAAAGATTATAACATGCGAAGGTCCTGAGCTCTGCAGCTTCGGATGCGGGATGCTGCTGAAGAATTAATAAAAATGCCCTGTTTTTATAATCGTTTTCTAATCTTTCCGTAAAACCCCTCTCATCTTGATGTTTTATTATATAAACATCAAACGGGAAATACGTTCCCGATGAATAAAGGAGAACTTATCATGGAACACTTTGAACTCGTAGAAAAACTGGTAAACACCTTTGGGGTGAGCTATGAAGAGGCCAAAATCGCGTTGGAAAAGAGCGGATGGGATCCGGTAGAAGCCGCGGTCATCCTCGAAAGAGCCAAGAACGGCATGCCGGAACCGGAACCTGCCGTGAAGGAAGAACCCGCCCGTGAACCGAAAGGCAGCTTCGAAGGCTATCGCAGTACCGTGAAGGAAGAAGGAACGAAGATCTTCAAGACCGTCTGGGATTTCCTTAACCTGAACGAATTTGTTGTGAAGAAATCCTCCGGAGAAGTCTTCCTGAACCTGCCGCTCTGGATCGCGGTCCTGCTGCTGTGCGCTTTCTTCTGGCCGGTCGTGTTCATTCTCGGGATCGTTTTCCTGATGGGGTACCGCTTCAGCTTCAGCGGCCCGAACCTCGGGAAGAAAAACGTGAAGGGCTCGGCTGAAACGGAGGAAAAAGCGAAGGAAGATTTTGTGGAACCGGTGGAAACTCCCAGCGCGGAGGAACCGGTGAAGCCGGAAGAACCGAAAGAATCGATTTTTGACACGGTCGTGAAGCCGGAAGAAAAGGCTGACGAAAGTACGGAAAACAGCGGTCCCGCGGATCCCGCGGCGTAACAGCTGAGGCAGATACAAACTTCAAACATATATATCCTTTCCCAATTTTATAAGAAGGACGGCGATGAGCGCCGTCCTTCTTCCATTTAAGATCTGATATACACTGCTATTGTTCAGGCTTCTTTCATCGTTTAATCCGCCAGAAAAAAGGGGTGATGATCATTGTGGCGGATCCTGCCAGGATCAGATAAAAGCCGATTTCGGTCGTCATGGGTCTGATGCCGGACAATCTTACCATGCTGAAAAGCTGTTCATGTAAATATATGAATGCGGTTATGCACGAACTTCCGCCAAGAAAGCTCAGCACCGCTGAATTTGTGACCCCCGCGGCGATCCCGGTGAACGCGAGAAGCAGCAGAAACCATCCGTTGCTGTTTTGCAGCAATGTGAATACGGCCGGTGTGAAAAAGAATCTGATCTTGATGACCGGCAGGCAGGCTCCGAACATGACAGCCAGCGCGGCAAGGATCGTTAATTTATTTGCTGTTGATAATTTTGAAATTTTACTGCTCATGACAGCCTCCGTTTTTATTGATCGATATCCGTATTATAGATATCTGAAAATGTAATTTTGTTATCCGGCACCGCGGGTTTACTCCTGTCAGAGTAAGCGCTTATTTCCGATTGCAATGAGCATATTGCAGGATCACACCGTTATATACATGTGAGCCTTTTAAGATCCAATGATATACAAATAAAGGTACCGCAGTCCGTACTTTATAGAGCAGGAATCCTGCCGGCCGGAGCGGCCCCGGCTCAACAAAGCTGCGGATGCGAAACATTTGCCCTGCAGCATAGCATAATGGATGCGGGTACTGCCTGCGCTGTATGGTGCAGATCCGCTTATGAGGGCATGCGGGCAGCCGGGGCGTGACACGAAGTGCAGCTCCTGCTCCGCTGTATAAAAGATATGGGCACCTCCCATCCAATACGGATCAGCTTCTTTATTTTCAATTGTCATGAACACAACAAAATAAGCGCCTGCAGTGGACCCGTACAGCGGAAAGCAGGCTTGATTGCGTCAAAAACAAAATTACATTTTCGTTTTTCTATAATCAAAGCATCAAAGGAAATAACGGAGGTTTGTGATGAAAAAAATGATTATTGTTACAGTTGTTTTGACAGCGCTGCTGCTGGCAGTTCTGAACTGCGGTGCGGAATCTGATGATTATATTTCCCTGTACAGTGAGGAGTTTGCCCTGGCTGAAGCGAAATACGGCATTTCCGGATGGGGATCGGATGAGCTCTATGGACTGTATGATGAAGTCGGAGGTCTCGGATATTGGAATCCCAACGCACGTATGAAGACCGCATCTTTTGGAAAATGGATGGGCAAATTTTTCAAACAATGGATCGAACGCCATCAGAAGGATCTGAAAAAATTAGTGATCGAATTCGGAAAGGACTTTGTTATGGCAGTCATTTACAGATATTTTCCGGGTTTAGCGGATAGCGGGATCGGCCTGACCGGTTTCAGAAGCTCATCGACCGGAAGTCAGGTATTGAAACTGATCTGTACAGAATGAACCGGACCGGCTCAGCCGGAAAACACCTTCCTGATTTTTCGGGAAGGTGTTTTTTTTCGGATCTGCATAAGCCGGAACGGGAAAGAGAAAATGCGGCTTTCACGCGGAGCAGGAGCGCTGCGGATATCTTTTGAATGATGATATAATCTTCACAAATGCCGGAGTATTCTCAGAACAGTTATTGGATCGGACTATGGAACCGTCAGAAGAAAAAACCTTCACTGATAAAAATACGGAACCGCGAAATCCTGCCGGGATGATCCTGGACGGACGATATCAGGTCCTGCGTGTGATCGGGGAAGGAGGATTCGGAACCACTTACGAGACGGTCAATTTGCATAATGGCCAGCGGACCGCGGTCAAAGAGCATAAAACCGTAGATTATGAAAAAGTTCTGAAAGAGGCCCGTATTATGCGGGATTTCGCGGATGACCTGAATATCGTGACCGTGCTGGACGCATTTTCCGAAAACGGGAAAGCCTATATGGTCATGGAATATCTGGAAGGAACGACCCTTGCCGAAGAGATCCGCAAAAACGGCAAATGGAGCACGGAGAAAACGGTCCGGATCTTTTCCCCAGTCATGGATGCACTTGCGCGGATGCATCAGGCGGGAGTGATCCATCGGGATATCAGTCCGGACAACCTGATGCTCATGCCCGGGAATAAGCTCGTTTTGATGGATTTCGGCGCAGTAAAGGCATTTTCGGAAAACAATTATACGCAAACACCGGTTTATAAGTCCGTCTATTCTCCGCCCGAACAAAGGGAGACCGGTGTGACACTCGGGCCTTATTCGGACGTATATGCGCTCTGCGCGACAATGTATTTCTGCATAACGGGTACGGAACCGGAGGACGCCCTTTCACGGCTTCTTTATGATGAATTGAAAAAGCCATCCGAAATTGGGAGTGATATTCTTCCAAGAGCGGAAAAGATACTGCTGAAGGGGCTTGAACTTCTTTGTGAGGACCGTATTCCGGATACTGCCCAACTGAAACGGGAGCTTGAAGCGGTCTATCCGGATCTTACAGAGGATGAAAGGAAAGCGGAAGCGTCCGCGAAAAAACGCAGAAGAAACATGACGCTGGTTCTGGGTTGTGTGCTGCTGGCCTGTGTGCTGTCTGTTCTGTACTGTTTCCGGATACAGGTCCGTTTTTTGATGATCGATACGCAGAAAGCCATGCTCAGCGGTGAACATTTGTCATCCGAAGCGTTTGCCGAGCAAGCGGCAGGTGTCCGGGAACGGGTCGAAGCTTTTGCCGGAAAAAATAATTATCTTTGGAAAGAGAATGGACAGAGGATCCTGCTGGAGATCCCGTCAGAGCTTTTTGAAGAGACGGATCCTTCTCTTTTCATCCGGGTCAATCTGACCCGGGAGAATGTGTTGTCGGTCGGGATCCCGGAGGAGAATATCGGTCCGTTTGTTATTTCGCAGACGGCGGACATCGCCCGGGTCGAAAGTGCAGATGGTAAGATCATGGCTGCCTTTACCGAAGAAGCCGCAGCCCTGTTTGGGGATGCCCTCAAAGAGCAGGGAAAAAGGCTAAAACTGACCTTTAATGCGGATTATTCGGTTTCGGGTTTTCTTTGGGGAATAACAAACGGCGATGGTACAGGCTTCACACTGGAAGGTATTGATGAATCGGACCGGCTGACCATGCTCTTCCTGACCCGTGATCCGCTGAAAAACAATTTCCATGTGCAGGTGGAATGGAATGTCCGGTGGGAGGATCCTGAAAAATCGAAGTTTCCGGGAAGAAACCAGTTTAGGGCTGAAGAGATCCCCGGCCGAACCATTACACTCCGATATAAAAGAGGGAGCGGAGCCGATTCGGATTCCTCCGGACTGGATGCCGGAGCGATCAATGCTCTGGCGGTCATGAAAAACAGATTGGACAGTCTGGACATCCCTTACGCTGTCGGGACAGACCGTTATCATAAGGACTGCTTCGTGTTCAGGGTTCCTGCGGAATCAACCGCCGGGGAGGCACTCACGGCGCTTGGTGAATATTTACGATATAAAATGACACTGGGGAATCGGTTTGCGCCGAAAGATTCCGGTCTCATGCTCAGTTCGCTGGAGGTTTCCGGAGGGGCAGAAGAAAATTTACAGATCACGGCCCATATAAAAGCATCTTATATGGATGATTGCAGGAATGTTTTGCAGACCATACGTCAGCAGGAGGGAGAGAAGGTTTTTCTTTACTTCAAAAATGCCGAGATCGCAACTGCGCCACTGGAAGAAGCCTTCCGGTCATTGGATGAGAATGGCTGCATCGTTTTCACCGAAATGCTGTTTACACCCGGTTCGGAAGTTCCCGCGAAAAATTTTGTTCGCTTTCTTTCTGTGGTGACGGAACAGGATCCGAAGGATGCGTACTATTTAACGGATGATCAGCCGGAAATAAGGGACGAGAAGGGAAAGATCATCTGGTTTGCCGGTGAGGATCTGATGCCGCAGCCTATTCTGGACAATAGCGCGCAGGAAAAACTGGCGGAACGGATTCGGGACGAATACAAAAATGGTCTGACAGTGGATTTTGATGAAGATCCGGACCGGAGAGAACTCACTCTCAAGTTTTATGGGGTGGATATCAGTGACCCGGAAGTGGCTTTGACGCCGTTTGGAGCACTGTACCGTACCTTCGGTCCCGATCTGACGGACGGCCGGTACAAATCAATAGATGCATACTTTTTCCCCGGGGAAAAAACCGGGTGGCCGTGTGTTAACATGGATTTGGATTCAGATTTCGATACCGCATCTGTGCACCTCTATGACAGTTCCATTTTTCCGGCTTTTATGGTCTACTCTGCGGACCTTACTGCGGACGAAGCGAATGCCCTGGAGGATCGGTATGACGCCTATGTGCACGGTGCTCCGTTGTGGGAACCGCTTCTGCCTTAGATCAATGGATCCCGCTTCAGCTTGTCAGTTCATCCCATTTTTTATCACTGCTTTCGGAAGAAAGATAGGTTTTATAGAGGTAAAAGTTTTCCTCTGAAAAAGCCATGGTTTCCGCTTCTTCGATCAGGAGGTCCAGCGGATCCCCGCTGTTCGTAAAATCGATAAAAAAGCGGTCGCTTGCTCTTCGGGTATCCAGCACGGGAAATCCGCATTCCTGCAGGATCGTGTTCAGCCGCTCCGTGCTGATCCGGTGCTCTTCGGGGATCCGGGATCGGGCTTCCATCCCGAAAAAAAGCAGAAAGGCGATAAAGGTAAGACGGTCCGTATCCGTTTCACCGCGGATGACTTTGCGCAGAAAGTTTTCTCCGCTTCTTCCGCGCTGATAGACAGCCTTTTTATTGTCCGCGGAATACAGTTGATCCGCTTCCCGTTCTTTCCGTTTGGTTTCTTCCCGGAGCCATTCGATGACCTCGTCATCCGTACAGTCCCGCAGTTCTTTGCTGCGCCTCCTGGCTTCGGCTGTCAGCTGTTTTTTCTGGACCGGGGCGAGTTTTGTGATATCGCCGTAATAATTCAGCAGAACCTGCAGCCAGTCCTGTGTGATATAGCCGAAATAAAACTGTTCGAACGCGTCATAAACTGCACCGAAAGAAATCGGACTTCCGGTAATTTTTTCACGGGCTTCTTCCGGCGTATGCTTTTTCCTGTCCAGTGCCGTCCGGATACGGAAGACAGATAATGTATCCCAAACATCTCTCAGGTTTCTTCCGTTTTTAATGACCGTCAGGGCTTCTTCCATCCTGTTTGTCAGAAAATAATGCAGGTATTTGCAGAAATAATAGCGCGTTTTTTCCCGTACAGTACTGAATGACGCGGCATTTGAGAGGAGAAACAAATGAAAGGATTGTTTGTCTTTCCCGATTTCAGATATTTTTTCGGAAAGGATCTGTGTCTTATGCCGGGTCCGTGCGATTTCCTGATCCGGGATGGAATTGTCGCTGACATAAGCAGCGATGTCATTCATGGAAACGGATGCTTCGGACAGGACTGTGCTTCCCTCCCGAATCGCGGTGTTCAGCGTCTGACATTCGGACAGCATTTCTTTCCATTCCGTGTAGGACATTTCATTGCGGAATGCGTAAATGAGCGTGGCTTCCCATAAACTCCTGGCATAAAGGATCTCGCAGTTGTTTTCGAGCAGCCTGCGGTTCAGCTCTTCGAGAGACATTTTTTTGATAAATCCCAGCGCGATCAGCCGGTTTCGCAGGGGTACGGCCGCGATCTGTTTCCGGTTTCCGGAAATACACAGGTCCACCAGGGACCGGCTGTCGGCTGTATTCATCAATTCGCCGATCAGTGAGTCAAGAAGGCTGGGTTTCCGTGTATTTTTTTCGGATTTCATGTGAATCTCCCCCTTGAAAATAAGGTCATATATGCCATTATACATTGGTTTCGCTGCAAACAAAATTACAGCCCGCAGTTCCTATAATGAAGGCACGGGGCGGGAATAGAATCGTTTCCCGTGCCGGAGCGGGTGCGTCCTGCCGGGAAGGGCAGTTCACTCGTTCCGGCCGGCAGCCTGCATATTTATCGAATTTGGAGGTACATCGATGACCGCAAAATACAGGATCAGAATGGCTTTATGGCTTTTGGTGACTGCTGTTTTCTATACGTTCTCAATTCTGTTCTGCCGTGCCGGATCCGGCGGAGGTCTGAAATTGGCCGGTTTTTGTTTCGCCGCCGGCAGTCTGCTTTCCGGATCGCAGCTTTTTTATATCGCCGCCGCCTTTTGTATGGAGAAAGACAGAGGCCCTGGTCTTCTTTTTCCCCTGTCCGCACTATTGTCTGCGGTTTATGTGCTGATGCTGTTTCTGTTGAAAACCGCGGGCCGCCGGGTTTTTCTGACGGGGCGGATGCGCTGGGATACAGCGGTTTCCTTTTATCAGCTGTGCGGGTCGGAGTGGCGGCAGAATGGCCGGACCTATGCCGTCTTATGGTTCCTGCTTTTCTTTTCTTTCGTTCTGAGCGGTCTTGTTCGGGAAAAGCTGATTTCTTTCAAAAGACGCGCGGACCGTTGGTTCGGGAAAAATGAGATTCGGCCGGAAATACATTTTGACAAAGGGAGTCTGCTGAAAAGCGGGATCCGGATGCGGGGCGTTTCCGCGAGGATCACGGCTTCAGGTCATTTGTTTGTTTCGGGAGAACTCATTTCAAAATACAGGGGAAATGGTGAAATACCCGGAGCATTCATCGTGCGCTGCGCACTGAAAAATGACCGGGGAGAGGTCCTGTTTGCCCTATCGGATCCTCTGGAGAAAACCATGGGGGTGAACATGAAGGAACCTTTCTTTATGTGTGTTTATCGGATCAGCCGGTTTTGTCCCCCGCCCGGGATCACAGCGGCGGAATTGTATATCAGTCCCGTGATGCCGGAATAGGCGTGTATAATTAGCGTGTTATGGAAAAAGAGCTGCGCCAAGTATTCACGAAAGAAAGTCTGCGGGACTTTCTGGTCATTGCCCTGGGCTGTTTGGTCCAGGCGGTCGGGATGGTCGTATTTATGGTTCCGGCGAACCTGATCAGCGGCGGGATCACGGGGCTGGCACAGGTGATCAACCATCTGACCGGCTGGCCGATCGGTGTGCTGACCCTGCTCGGGAATATCCCGATCATGATCCTGGGCTGGCGTTACCTCGGAAAGCTGCAGTTCGCGGTCCGAACTGCAGCGGCGATCTTTCTTTTCTCGGTCTTTACCGATATTATTTATTTCATCTTCCCGAACCCGGCGCTGACCGATGACATCTTTCTGAACACGGTATTCGGGGCTGTGATCATGGGGCTCGGCTTCGGACTGGTCTATCTGGGCGGCGGGACGAGCGGCGGGACGGACATTATTGTACGGATCCTCAATCAGCGGCTCGGGGTCTCCATCACGGCAGCCTATATGGTGTCGGATACCCTTTCGATCCTTCTCGGAGCCCTGATCTTTGGCTGGAAGCTTGGACTGTATGCCATCATCGTGGTCTATATCAGCGGAAAAGCCGCGGAGGTGATCTCGGAAGGGAACAGTTCCTTCCGTCAGGCATACATCATCAGCGACGCGTATGAAAAGATCGCCCGTGCGATCCTGGAAGATATGGATCACGGCGTGACGATCCTGCACGGCGAAGGCGGCTATTCCGGAAGACGGAAAGAGGTACTTTACTGTGTGATCAACCGCAGTGAGGTCAACACGCTCAAGCGCCTGGTGGCTCAGGCGGATCCGGACGCTTTTGTGATCATGGCCCAGGCCAACGAGGTTCTCGGGGAAGGATTCCGGAAGAACAAATATTATGATTAGCTTCCGGCCGGAATATGACTTTGCCGGAGTGATTTATATCAAAAAAGGACCAAAGCCGGTCCTTTTTTGATCATTATCCTAATCAGCTGTCTGCTGCATGCTGCATGCTCTTTTGATCAGTACCGCGGCAGTAAGGACAGTTATGACCGCACCGATGATCAGGCCGGTGGTATAAAGCCGGTCCGGGTGATTCGCGACGGTCTTGAGGGCCAGATCTACGTCCATTTTCGGGAAGGCCGCGGCACTTTCCGTGACTTTCCAGGCATCCAGATGTTTCCACAGAAAATACCCGGCAGGGATGAGGGCCGCTGCCGCGGCTGCATTTCCTGCCCGCGGCAGTTTTTTGCGGACAGCCCGCTGGAGTGCGGCGGTCCCCGCGGTCAGAACGAAGAAGAACGGCAGGATCAGGAAGCGGGAGCTGACCCGTTCACCGGAAAACAGCGGAATGCGGAAAAAGCGCAGCAGCAGGTAGCAGCTGCGGTAGGAAAAAACGGTGAGCACAGCCACCGGTGCGATCAGGGCCGGAAAACCGAGATCCCGTTCCCGCAGCAGCAGCCAGGCAATCACTCCTGCGGCCAGGAAAAACAGCCCGAAGAGCCCGGTGTAAATATCGAACTCCCACCAGCCCAGCACTGCGCCGGTTTTAGCCTGGTTGAGGGAGTTTTCCGGGGGGATGATCTTTATGAATGCGTTGACGACCTGTACGGGCAGTGTATAGCCGCCGAGAAAGTCGTCATCGAAGGCGCCCATCTGCAAGGCCGGCGGGATCACACGCACCGCGGAAAGCAGCCCGGCGGCGATCCCTGCCCGCAGGATCGGGAAAAATGTTTTCCAATATGTGATCGCCAGCACGGCAAGGAAGATCACGCACCAGACGAACTGGTGGAAGGATCCCTGCAGGAAGACCGCGAAGAGCAGAAAGGCCATCTTCGTTTCCCAGACCGCACCGCGTTCACCTGAAAGCAGCGCGAAGACGAGTCCGATAAACCAGCTCATCAGGAAGGTCCCGCCCCAGGTGATATGTCCGACACTGTAGTGGGCGAGCATATGGCCGTTGAAAAAATAAAGCAGTGCGATCCAGGTGAAGTTCAGCAGGGAAAGGCCGAAGCGTTTCTTCAGATGCAGCAGGCCGGCATATCCGAGGCAGATCATCAGCCAGGTGTGTACGAGGACGAAGGTGCCGACGGACATCCAGCGGAGCAGGATCACCTGCGGGCTGAGGATCAGGTCCGGAAGGGCCATGTAGCGGTCGGTCACGCCGCGCAGCGCGGAGGAATCGGGCATGTGCAGCGGGAGCTTTCCTTTGGTGACGGCATCCTTGAGAAAGGCCAGGCGCGGGGCATTGACCTCGCCCCAGTCGTGATAGTCCGGTTCGATCCGCCCCCAATTCAGAAAGTATCCCCATCCGGCCAGGATGATCAGCAGCAGGATCAGGAAGAAGACAGCCTGTGCTGTCCGGTGCTTTCCTTCTTCGTCAGGGTCGGTAAAAAAAGCAAAAATTCGGGTCATGGTCATCGGTTCCTGCCTACTATTGTACCCCACTCCCGGCTGTATGCCGTGAACCCGCTCCGCTGGGTGCGGGACACGATTTTTTCCCGCCTTTCCGTACATGACTTATAATATAGGGGTAATCTGAGAAATGCGGGGTGAAACAGTGAACGTTTATCAGGAACTTCTGGAAGGAAAAAGCAAACTGGCTCTGGTCGGGCTGGGATATGTCGGCATGCCGATCGCGGTGGCTTTCGCGAAAAAGGTGCCGGTGATTGGGTTCGACCTGAATACCGAAAAGATAGCACGCTACCGGGAGGGCTTCGACCCGACCGGCGAAGTGGGGAATGATGCTATTCGGGAGACCGCGGTCGACTTTACCTCCGATCCGGAAAAACTGCGGGAAGCGTCCTTCATCATTGTTGCTGTTCCGACCCCGATCAACTCCGACAAGACCCCGGACCTCGCCCCCGTCGAGGGTGCCAGTGTAACCGTCGGCCGCAATCTGACAAAGGGAGCCATCGTTGTCTACGAATCGACAGTTTATCCCGGTGTCACCGAAGAAATCTGTGTCCCGATCCTGGAACGGGAATCCGGTCTGAAATGCGGCACTGATTTCAAAGTCGGCTACTCCCCTGAACGCATCAACCCCGGCGACAAGCTGCACCGGCTCGAAAATATCCGGAAAATCGTTTCCGGCATGGACGCCGAGACGCTTGAAGAAGTTGCGAAGGTCTATGAACTGGTGATCGCGGCGGGGGTCCACCGCGCTTCTTCCATCAAAGTTGCCGAAGCTGCCAAGGTCGTCGAAAACAGCCAGCGGGATATCAACATTGCCTTCATGAACGAACTGGCGATGGTTTTTGACCGCATGGATATCGACACCCGCGAAGTGATCGAAGCCATGAACACCAAGTGGAATGCACTCGGTTTCTATCCCGGCCTGGTGGGCGGCCACTGCATCGGTGTGGATCCTTACTATTTCGTTTACGAAGCCGAAAAGCTCGGCTATCACAGCCAGATCATTCTGGCCGGCCGCAAGATCAACGACGATATGCCGAATTATGTGGCGGACGTCATCATCAAACAGATGGTGCTCGCAAACAAGAAAGTCAAAGGGGCGAAAGTCCTCATCCTCGGCATTACCTTCAAGGAAAACTGTCCGGATACCCGCAACTCCAAAGTCAATGACATCATATTGCGGCTGAAGGAATTCGGGATCGATCCGCTGGTCGCCGACCCCTGGGCGGATCCGGCGGACGCGAAGCGGGAATACGGTGTCGATCTGGTCGACTGGACGCAGGTCCGGGATGCCGACTGTGTGGTCTTTGCCGTGGCGCACAACGATTTCAAAGCGGTCACCCGTGACCGTCTGGATGCCATCTTCCGTACCGTTCCCGGTGAGCAAAAGGTCGTCATCGATATCAAAAGCATCCTCGACCGCAGTCAGTACGCTTCGGAAGACTACCGTTTCTGGAGACTGTAGGGAGATCCCTTCTCTGTAAAACCGATATGGCCGCCTGTGCGGCCTTTTTTATTTTGGGACCGGCAGCCGTCTGCCTTCCGGGGCTGATGTATGATAGAATAACGCTATAAATCAGGTGTCTCCCGCAGGATGCGCGTTATTGAAATTGTCCCGGGCGGAACAGCTGTCCTGTCCGGAAAAAGGTTCAGAGAGGTCCCTTTATGGAAATACGGAAAAAGCCTGAAAAGAAATATGACCTGTCTGCTTCAGTCTGGGCAGGGTTTGAAAAGGCTGGCCGGAAAATCAGAAAATTCTTCGGCAAATGGCAGGTCCAGCTGCTGACGGTGCTGATCCCGTTTCTGATGGGGGTCGTCGGTTATATTGCGTATTACGGGGGAGCTGAGATCCGGAAGGATTTCACGGTCCCGCTTTTCAGCGCGATCAAGCTGTTCACCTTCGGTTTTGACGCGAAAAGCGACACGGGAAGGGAATGGTGGTACATCCTGCTGGTCATCGCGCGCTGGATCGCGCTGGCCATTACCGGGAGCAAGCTGTTTCAGCTGCTGACGCCGCTCAATAAAAAATTCTTTTCTGTTTTCAAATATCATGCGGTGTGGAAACGCTGCGGCAGTCTTCTGCTCATCGGGAATAATGAGGAAAACCGGATCATTTATCAAAATGCCGTCGAAAAAGATGAACGTGCCTGCCCGATGATCGTCTGTTCTTCCGAAGCGGATTTTGAGTCGCTCAGCGGGGACGGTTACAGCTGCGTAATGCGTGACTGTGATGAGGCGGTCCAGTCGGTCATAAACCATATTCTCGGCTCCGATAACAGGGAATGTACGCTTGTCATCAACACCGGAGATGAAGAAACGAATTTCCGGCTTTCCGATGCGGTCGTCGATTGTGTGCGGGATCTCATCGGGGAGGATGCAGCTGAGATCAGACGGCTTGAAAAAGAGCAGAATGACCGGAAAAAGAACGGAAAGGAACTGCCCGAAGCTGGAGAAGCCGGTGTTTCGCAGCGGATAACGGAGCTGAAGGAGCGGACCGTACGGAAACTGGAGCGGCTGCATGCAGTCGTCTTTGGGGACACGGCTTATGAAACGGCGTATCAGAAGATGGAGCAGGATTCGTTCGGAGTGCTCCGCTATACCAACATCTACCGGAAGACCGCGCAGGACCTGATCTCGAAATACCCGCTGTCCGTCTTTATCGACAGGGACCGATATATTGACGCGTACGGATGTATTGCTGGAAATTTAAAAATCAACGTGGTGTTCGTCGGGTTCGGGGACGTGAATCAGGAACTGTTTACGGTCTCGGCGGGCATCAATCAGTTCGTAGAGAACGGTCCCGGAGGGGTCCCGCGGTCAAAGCAGGTCCATTATTATGTTTTTGATAAAACGGACGCCCGCAAAAACAAGAACCTGAACCATATGATCTTCCGTTTCTCCCGGGAGTTCCTGCGGGAGCTCGAAGAGAAGACGATCCGGAAAGAGGACTACCTGGAGATCCCGCCGGATCCGGCAGCGGTCGTATTCAGTGAAACGGATGTCAACGATCCCGCTTTTTACGGCCGGATCCGGGAGTTCTGTTCCGGTGTCCCCGACGTGCTGAATGTGATCTCTGTTGGGCTGGGTGATGACCTTGAAAACATCGATCTCGCGCAGAAGCTCGCGGATAAGGTGAAGGAATGGGCGCTTCCGGATACGCATATATTTGCAAATGTCAAACGGTCGGAGAACCTCAGGATCCTGCAGGATACGGAACATGTTATTCCTTTCGGCTGTGTGAAAGAAACCGCGCTGGATCCGGACAATGTTTTCAACAGTGAGCTGGAGGAAATCGCCAGGGAAAAGCATTATATGAACGCACTGATCAAGTCGAAAACGGACCGGAAGATCCCGAAAACCGCGGATGAAGTACGGACCGATTCGCTTTATGAATGGCATATCTATGACCCGGACGAAAAGATGTCCAGCCTTTATTCAATCCTGAGCCTGCGTTCCAAACTGCTGATGATGGGCCTGGATTACCGCAAAAAGACCGGCGGGCCGGATACGCTCAAGAGCAACCGGGAATATTTTGATATCTACGCGGCGGATGGCGGTCCCGAGCTGGATCCGGAGTATGGAAAGAGCTTTGAACAAAAAGACCTTTACCGCTATACAAAGGTGCTGGAAAAAGAGGACCTGGCAAAGCAGTCCCTGCGGCAGAATCTCGCTGTTCAGGAACATCTGCGCTGGAATGCCTTTATGATCAGCCGTGGCTTCATTCCCGCTTCCCTGCAGAAGATTCTTTCCGACAGAGAAAACCTTGGGAAAGATTACCGGCTGCGCACGCACGGCAACCTGACGACTGAGGAGGGGCTCATCGACTTCCGGAAGATCGCGGTGTTGCTCACCGGAAAGACCGAAGCGAAGGCAGATATCATCAACTACGATTTTCATCTTATGGATGACGCCTGGTGGTATCTGAATATGTTCGGCTATGAGATCTATAAAACGTCTCCGGTACCCGGTGCAGAAAAATCCTGATAAAATACAGGATCGAACAGAAACCCGGCGGTGAATGATCATTCGGTATGCGGATGATGCCTGTTCCGGAAAATATTTTTTGGAAATTTCGGGAGGAAAAATGGGGGCCGCAGTCAACCGTTTTATCAGCAGGTTCAATGAATTTCAGTCGCTTCAGGCGGGGGAGTCTTTTTCCATCCGGGTGACGGATTTTGAAGCGGAAGAAGCCGCGAAGGAATATCTGGCGGAAAATCGGGAGCAGGTCAGCGGACTCATCCGGCAGGCGGCCGGCGTGAGCCTGGAGGTGTCCGATCCGTCCATCCGTTTCCATCCGGACGAGATCGTGCTGTCTGCGAAGGGCGGCCGGGGCCTGTTGAAGGTCCGGGCATCGCTCAGTGCCGATGTCCGCTGGAACGGGGGGCTGAACGTGAATGTGCAGTCGTTGGAGCTGCCTTTTGTCTCGGTCACACCGCAGAAGCTGAATTCCGTGGTGGAAGGCCCGCTGAAGGGGGTAATGGAGCGGGTCGAAAAATACGCCGAGATCCGTTCGTTTCGGATCACAGAGGGCGCCGCGGTGCTCGATGCTGTCCGGAAATGATGTATAAGTTCCGGCTGTCGGCTTATATAAATACGCGGACAAAATATAGTGCAAGGCGAAGCCTTCCCTATCGGCTCCCATGTTCATAAAAATGTGACAAATCATAAGAGGTGTCCGCTGCTGCATGCGGTTGGGTCTCAATAAGAGCTGTGCGTATAAAAACAAAACTGTTTTCATCGTGTGGTCACGTGCCTGCCCGATACTCGTGACGGTAATATATATCACTTTCAGCTTTTTCTGTCTGCTGTCGGAATCTGTTTTTCCGGCTTTCGGTATTTGTGTACCGGGGCTGTTTTGGTTTGTTGCCCTGAGGGCGATTTTTGCTTCGTGCCGAATGCTATCATACATTTACCAAAGCAAAAAAAAGGAGGCTTCAAATGGCAGAAAACAAAACATATCTGGTAAATCTGCACTCTGCGGATGAGCTTATCAACCACATGTACAGTTATCTCACGGCAACTCAGGATATGGAGATCCAAAAGATTGAAAACTTCGATGGTGTTTCCAGCATGATTCAGTGCAGAGTCAAAAACGGGAAATACAAGAAGTTTCTCGGGATGGACAGGGCGGTAACACTGCGCTTCGTGAAAAGTCCGAAAGCGGTAAACGTTGAGATCTGTGAAGCGAAATGGGTCGATAAAGCGACGGTCATGACAATTTCCATGTTCGTTCTCTGGCCGCTGACGATTACCTCGGGATATGGGATTTATAAACAGTCGCAGCTCATCAGCAGTCTGACCAGAGAAATGGATAATTACATGATGGTCGTTCCGTTGGCGATCTAATTTGCTGCCGGCAGATTTATCTGCCGGGAATGACTTCAATATGGTCTGTCTGAGGGGCAGATGAGCGAAACGACAGAAAAGGTTCGGAACAAATTTCTGAACCTTTTTTGCCTTAAGGGCGAATTTTTTCGGCTCCGGCAAGGTAAAGTAATGGAACATAGCCTTTTCCCCGGATCGGGGAGACCCCGGAAAACAGAAAAAGCGGGCGCCTGTTATTCCGGCGGCTGAAATACGGTTCGGGATCGCTGCTGCAAAGCTTCTGCTCAGCATGGGATCAGACACGGCAAGTTATTTTACGCAGGCGCTCATGCAATCGGGGCGCGTTTTGCGGAAAGCCCGTTCTGATTGTCCTGTACATATCCGGATGAGCTTTCATAGGAGGAGATATGAATATCGGAGAAATCTTTTACTGTTCGCGATGCCTGAAGCAGCTGGATCAGGAAGGTGTCTGTATCTACTGCGGATACGACCCCTCTTCATATGTAGACGCGGATGCATTGGAGGAGGGGACCCTGCTCTGCGGGAAACGCTTCCAGGTCGGAGCTGTAAACCGGAGAATGCGGTTTGGGTTTCTCTACGGTGCTTATGACTTTCTGAAGCAGAAGCCTGTATTCATATTCGAATTTTTCCCGTCGCTGAAGCTTGACCGGGACCCCCGGACCGGAACCATTGTCATTGTTTCTCCTGAGAACGAGGCGCGGTTCAACAACGAGCTCTGCTGTCTGAAGACCGCATTGGGGCACTACTGCTGCATTTCTGAGGAAAATCATACGCTTTATCTTTTTGACGGAGATCTGAAGACCGATGGGGAATACATGGAAAACAGGGGGGAATAAAGCCTCAGGTGTTCAGATGCCGCTTCTGCAGATCCCCTTTTATCGGAAAGACAGGAGCCTGACCGGACCATTCCTGGTTTATAATTATGCACAGGCTTTATATTTCGGTTTCTCAGAGGTGAAGTATGCAGGGAGCGGTATCAGTAAGCAGGGACGGAAAGTCCCAGACACAAATTGCGGCCGAGTATCTGGAAAAGGGGTTTACTCCGGAGGAAGTCGTGGAGATTATGAAGCGGGAAAAAATCTTTTTTCCGTCGATTGCGAGCGTTCTGAATGAGTTCCTTGGGAAGAAAAATAAATCTGTGGAAGCCCTGGCCGAATTGTCCGGTATGAACCCGGCGACGATTTACCGGTTTATGAATAATGAACGAAATCCTTCGCGAAATGCCCTGCTGCGGATGGCTGTTACGCTCGAACTGTCTCTTGATGAAACACAGGTGCTGCTGAAGAGCGGCAACTGTGCCGCGCTCAGCGCTTCCCGTCCGCGGGATCTGATCATCATGGATGGCATTATCAATAAAAAATATTTCGACGATATCAATAATGTGCTGATCGAAAAAGGCCTGACGGATCTGAATTCAAGAGGATAGCGGCCTGGGGCTTTGCCTGATCGATCCTGATCAATACAAAAACAGACCCTGTATTGCTGCAGGGTCTGTTTTTGCAAGCGGCCGCTTCCGGTGCTTTTTCTATGCTGTCTGCAGCAGGATCAAAAAGAAGAATGAAAAAGCAAAACCGACGAGTGCGCCGATGCCGGCCCATCTGGCTGAATTGGGTCGGCCGGTATTCCAGCTGAGATAAAGGATAAAACCGACCAGCGGGATCAGAAATCCGAGA
Source organism: uncultured Chloroflexota bacterium (assembly GCA_902795255.1). Next base: position 22,750 of record CADBKS010000017.1, on the reverse strand, counting down.
ATTCCCCATCCGAAGCCGCCGCTGTCCGATACGGCCGGCCTGATTTCTCTGACCTGGACCCCGCAATTCGGGCAGACCACTGCCTGATTGTGGATGTGTTCTCCGCACATAGAGCAATATGACATAATAGTACCTCCTGAAACAGAAATGAAAATCGGGGCTTTTTGCCTCAATCATGTCCGGCCGTTAAGGCTGAACTTTTTTATTTGTTGGTAATATGATAGCAATTGCTTTGCGGATAAATTTGCCTTCGTGGCGAGGAAGCTGAAAGAAAACGCCCGGTGGATCTTCATGCAGATTCGGGAGTATGTTCTTTATGGAGGGGCCGATGGCTGAGACGGGCAGGATCAAAGCATCTCCCGGCTGGAAAAAGGCCGGCCTGACCTGAATTCAGGAGAGCCGGCCTGCTGTCAGCGGCCTAACGGGCGGTTTCAAAAGTTAAAGGCGCAATAGGCACAAAAACCGGGAACGGATCTTCTTCCGCTGCGGAAACTTCGACGGTTTCCAATATTCCGTCTTCATTTTCTCTCAACAGCGTAAATACCCAGGGGCCGGATGGATTTCTCTTCTTCAGAGAATCGTAATCGTCTGCGTTGAGCAGCGGTGTCCCGTCCACTGCTGTGATAATATCGCCGGCGCGCATCGTCGGATTGGGCTGGTGATCTTCAAAATATGCTACAGGCAGCCCGATCGAATAACCATGGGCGTCTGCCTGGTCAAGGAAGGATCTGGCACTGTGCGACAGGATCCGGTAGTATTCATCATCCGAACGGTCAATATAATCCAGACATTTGTAAGCGAGATCGGTGAATCCGTAGCCCAGACAGTACCGGAACTGGCTCCAGTAATAATCGGCTGTATTACCTTCCTGCGGGGTCAGTGCCGCGATCATTTCCGCGTCCGAATAAATCTGTTCGGAGGCAGTAAACATTATGTCCGTTTCCGGTGATGATCCCTGCCTGTTCCCGTCGTCGGGGATCGCCTCGAACTTGATATTTTTCCGTATCGCATATAAATGTGCGGAGGACCCTCTGTGGGCGTGTATGGTCAGATCCGGGCTGTCCATAAACAGCGGTGTGTTGTTTTCCGATTCAAGAACCAAAGATGAGAAATTCACTTTTCCGTTCTCTAAGCCGTAATAATCAATATGCTGAAGCCCTGTCCACATAAAGTCAAGACTGACATTATCCGAATAGATCCATACGTCTTTCAGGCTGCTGCAGTTCATAAATGCGGAACGGCTGATCTGTCTCATGGAGGCGGGAATGATCACGGTTTCAAGGGCATCACACTCCGCGAAAGTGCCCCATAAGGTGCGGACGCCTTCATTGAGCGTGGCCTTCTTCAGATTTTGGCAGCCGTAAAATGAAGTCCTGCATTTCGAAATATTTCCGGGGATCGTTACTTCCGTGAGGCCGGTATTCGCAAATACATCGTCATCCAGAAACGTAAGGGATGCTGGGATATTCACCGAGGTGAGCTTTTCACAGTTCTCAAAAGCGCCCTGTTGGATAACACTGACCGTCGCCGGAAGATCGATCTGTTCAAGGCTGCTGCAGGACAGAAAAGCCGCCGAAGAAATTTTTGTCAGTCCTTCCTGAAGAACGGCCCTCTGTAAATTGCTGCAGTTCGCAAATGCAAATGTATCGACCACCTCCAATGTGTCAGGTGCGGCAACGGACTTCAGGTACTGATTGCCATAAAAAGCCGAGGCTGCGATGCTTTGGAGGCGGTCCGGTAAGATAACGTCTTCGCTTTTCAGTAGTTTTGCATCATAGATCCGGTCAGCGGCAACGGCCCTGTTATATGAAGGAAGTTTGATCCGCTTCTCTTCGCTGATGCCTTCCCTGATAAACAGATCTCCGCTTTTGCTGATATCTGTCTTTGGGTTCTCCTCATTCATACTGTAAAAAGCCAATCCGTTCGCGGCACTGAGATAATGTGCCAGAGAGTTTTCATATCCAATGATCGTGAGCGAGTTGGGACAGCTGTCCAATGCTTTGATGTTCATTTTATCAAGTGCCGGAGGCAGGTAGAGGGTCTGAAGGGAAGCGCATTCCATAAATGCACGATCATCGATCCTTTTCAGACTTTCGGGCAGAGACAGTGATGTGAGCCCGTCGCATTTGTTGAAAGCAAGCTCTTCTATTATGGTGATCCCTTCAGGGATCGTCACGGATTCAAGCCTTCTGGCTTTTTCGAAACAGCTTGCCGGGATCTTTTCCATGTTCGGTGAAAGGACCGCGCTTTTCAGGACGACACAGGCCTGAAATGCACCCCTGTCAACGAAGATGACACTTTCGGGTAAATGGATGCTCTCAAGATGACTTTGCGAAAAAGCCATATAACCGATTGATTTGACCGTATCCGGCAGTTTAATGTCAATGATTTGCGCCGCCTGAAACGCGTAATCACCGATTTTTTCCAGCTGCTTCGGGAGTATGATCTCCTGGACATTGGCCGGGAAAACCGGCACTTTAGGCACTCCGGAGCCGATTTCGGTCACGGGCCTGCCGCCGACCGCATCCGGAACAAGAGCTTTTGACTGCTCGGTTTCGTATTTCAGAAGGGTGATGCCGGTATCGTTTTCTTCGGTTTCAATATGCGCGAAATGGAGATCTGCTTCCTTTGCGGTCTCTGCCGATTGGGTACCGGAATTTCCGAGCAGGACCAGATGACTTTCAGAATTTGCGAAGGTTTCTTTTGAAAACTCCGCAAGGGTGTCCGGAATAAAAACTGCCTGAAGTGCCGGGCAGGCTGAAAATGCCTGCGGGGAAAGCTTCCGGACACCTTCAAGGATCGTTACACTGACAAGATTTTCACAGTTGCTGAACGCAAAAGCTCCAACTGTATCGACTGTGCCTGGGATCGATACGTCCCGCAGCACATCCGAACCCTGAAAAGCGTTTTCATTGATTTGAGATACGCTGATCCCGAGAATCTTTTCCGGAATAATGAGTTCTTCGCTGATGCCGGAGCTTCCGCTCACGTGCCAACCGTCAGCGTTCAGGGAATACCGGATCCCTTTGCCGAGAAAGAAGCCGTATGTGAAATTGACCGCTGCCAGCACGGCAAAAATTGTGATAAGAGCGGCTGCCGTGATCACACGGGCCATAAACCGTCTGCGGCAGAGGACTTCTTCCGGCATGGGCAGATCGTAGAGGATCGAGCGGAAGACCTCCATGCTGCGGATCCGCTTTTCCGGAAGAACGGCAAGCCCCTGCATGATCGCCCGTTCCTGATATTTTTTCAGTCGGATCCCGCGTTCTCCCGGGGAGCGGAGCGGATCGCTGCTCCCGTTTCGTACCGAAGGATCTGCCGGCGGTTCACCGCAGATCATTGCGTAAAGTGTCGCGCTCAGCGCGTAGACGTCTGTCCACGGGCCCTGCACGCCGGCTTCATCCCGTTGTTCTGCCGGGGAAAAGCTTCTGTTATAGATCGCGGTCCTGTCTTTTCCTTCAGCCCGGCGTTCCTCGCTGGAAGCTGCTCCGAAATCGATCAGGACCGGTGTGTCGTCCTCCCTGATCATGATATTTGAAGGGCTGATATCCCTGTGCAGGATCCCCTGCTCATGCACGAGGATCAGGGAATCGACGAGATCCCGCAGGATCCGGATCAGGTTCTGCGGATCAACGGCGTTTTTCCGGACGTACTCGTCCAGGGTCATCCCGCGGATGTAATCCATGACGATGTAGGCGGTATCATTGTCTTCAAACCATTCCAGGACCGGAACAACGTTTTTAACATCCCGGAGCGTCGCGAGGATCCTTGCTTCACGGGTGAAGCGCGTCAGCCCGATCATGTAAAGATCTTTATATTTTGCGTCGGGATGCACCAGGTAATCCTTTTCGGCATCGCGGCTGCAGAGGTCTTCCGGAAAATATTCTTTGATCGCTGCAGGCCGGTTCAGAACCAGATCCCAGGCTGCATAGGTGATGCCGAAACCGCCGGAGCCGATAACAGCGCCGATCTGGTATCTTCCGCCGTGCAGGAGCGTTCCCTCCTCGAGCATTTTGGGGCCGTTTTCTTTGGAATGGTCATAACCACAGTAAGGACAAATCTCCTCGGATTCAATTTCCCTCATACATTTTGAACAATAGAATTTTTCTCCGATGTTCATGTTTTCACCGCCTTGTTGATTCGGAAAAGTATTTATAAATCAGGAAAGCAACTTCTATTGTAATTTATTTTATGCCGGAGAGACAGGTATTGCGGCTGTTGCCCTGAAGTCAAAAACCCCGTTGCCGGTTATGGCAAAATAAGACCATCGAAAAAAATGATCCCTGATACAGCGGCTCCGGTGATCGAAGGACGGATCCCTGGCAGGGAACCTGAATAAAAGGAGACAGAAAATGAACGTAATTGATCATTCGGCAAAAAAAGATTGCAGAACCTATGCGAACTGCGATAAGGCTGCCCGCATTTTGTCGTGCGAAGAAAAAATGATGCGTACGCTGTGCTCGTGGGAATACCTGCCGTGGCTGGCTTCCGCAATACTGGCGGATGCATGGCTGCTGAGCCGCTGTGATTCGGATCTGATGTATATATTGTCTTTTGTTCTGATCATTCTGATCTGTATTTTCTATTCAGTGATGATTTTTTGTCCCGGCTTCTGGTCGGTGAAAATAAATATGACCTGCTTACGAAAACGCGCATTTTCGGGGACAGCGGCAGTGCTGTTATTCTGGAGCACTGTGATAAAGAACTGACCCGGGAGATCCTGGACGGACAGTCTGCAGCGGATCGGGCCGAAAATGCCGGCAACATTTTTCTGGTCAAACGGGTGTTCAGAAAATGCGGAGACAAAAACGGATCCTATTACCTTTACCGTTATGACCGTATGTCCGGCGTATCCCATGCCCCGTTTTTCCTGAAGAATGGCTGCCTTTCGGATTCCGATCCCGCTGATATGACCCTGCTGAAGTATGCGGTCCGACTGTCCCTGGGGCTGGAGAAACCCTCCAAAGAGGAACTGCTGCTTCAAAAACTGATGGATCCCGGCAGCAATATCGCCGGAGAGCGGAAGAACATCGTCAAAAAACAGGTATGCACCGAATATTGCAGGTGAGTCAAAACAGGTTACACCGTGGACGGAGGGTGAGTCTTATTGCGAGCCGGGAATATACAAATAAATATCCCGGCTCTGACACAATAATCAGGGGAAAAGCTCCTGTTCCGAATAAAGCCGGGCAAAGCCTGTACGGAGCAGGTATCTGATTTCTGAATGCCATCTTCACATGAAAAATGAACGCTTATTGCGGCGATGTTAAGGAAAGAGGCTGCCGCAGGCAGCCTCTTTATGAATTCCCGATTATATCTATGCTCTTCCGTAATCGTCCTGAAGACGTTCGATGTCGTCTTCGGGGCAGATCCCCATCTGGGTCTCGATGAAGACCAGCGGCTGGTCTTCCGAATCATTCTCCATGCGGTGGACCGTGTATTTCGGGATCTCGACCACGTCTCCCTTACTGACCCGGAAGGTCTTTTCACCGAGGGTCATCAGACCGCTCCCTTCCACGATCACCCAGACCTCGGCACGCAGTTTGTGCCGCTGCAGGCTCAGCCGTTTTCCGGGAAAAACGAAAATGCGCTTCACCCGGTATGTCGGTTCAAAAATATATTCTTCCCATCGTCCCCACGGACGGTTGTCAAAATCGATCATTACTGCCTCCGGACAACCCGATCACGGGTTTTCGATCTTCATCTTGCGGGCACGCGCTGCCCATTACTCGTAACGGTATTATATACTACTTTCGGTTCTTTCTGACAGCCGGCCCGGTTTTTTACGATTTTGGAAATGCTGCTGCCGCTCTGTTGTCAGATTTAATTCGTTTATTTGCCAATAAGAATAAATTTGTTTGTAAAGCAGGTATAATTCGAGAAAGAGTATGCAGATGTATCGGTGTAAAGAATTCAGTTTCATTTCAGAGTTGTTTGTCGGTAATGGATAAAATTTACGAATATAAAAAAAATGAAAATATCCGTTGGATTTACAATGCGACGAAACCGTGGCACAGAAATGTTCTGTTGCTCGTAATTATTTCAGTTACAAATACAATATGTACGCTGCGGAATGCGGTTTACCTCCGAAATCTGATCGATGCGGCGACTGATCGGAATCGTGAATTGCTGCTTCATACGATTGGAGTCATGCTTGTTTTGATGCTGATCCAGGTCGTTTTACAAACACTTTCCACATATTGGGCCAATCGGACTTCATTTTCGATCCGGGAGGGGCTGCAATTCCGCCTTTTCGAGACACTGATCCAAAAGGATTATGCACTTGTGACTGAAAAACATTCCGGTGAATGGATGAATCGTATCGTATCGGATACAGAGGGAATTGCAAATGCTTTGGCGTCCATGATTCCGGATGTGACGGGAATTCTGATACAGGTCTGCGGAGCGGCGTATTTGTTGTTCCGGATCACACCGGGGTTTATTCCGCTGATCCTTTCTGCTATGGCTGTTTTCGGAGTTATTACCCTGGTGCTTCGTGAACCGATCAAACAGCGTCAGCGTGTTCTCAGAGACACGGAAGGCAATCAGAGGGTGTTCTTTACGGAACATCTTTCCAAACTGATGATCGTTAAAGCATTTAATCGCGAAGAGATCGTCACAAAGAATGGAAAAGAGCACCTTGAAGATGTGTATCGAAAACAAATGGATCGAATGAGCATCGTTCTCTGGAAATGGACAGCACAGGATGCTGCGATCAGGGCCGCATATCTGATCACTGTAGCATACGGGGCTTATGAAATCTTTCAGGGAAAAATCACCTATGGGACTCTGACGATGACACTGCGGCTCCTCACACAGATCCGGACGCCGATCCTGCAGATCGGTAATTACATTACGAATGCTTTTGACTTTATCGTCAGTGCCGAACGGCTGCGGGAAGCGGAATCCTATCAGAATGATCCGCAGATTTCCGTGAAGAGTGATACGGAGATCCGTGATTTCTATGAGAATCAGTTCACGGGAATCCATTTTGAGGATGTCAGTTTCTCCTATTATGCGAATGGAAACGTTGACCCTGAGAGCAGCACGATGATGCTTTCCCATATCGATTTGTCCATTCCGAAAAAAGCCTGCGTTGGCTTTACCGGCGTGACAGGCAGTGGAAAAAGTACTTTATTCAAGCTGATGATGTGTCTTTATCCGGTCAGCGAGGGGAAGATCATGCTCCGTTATGGCAGCGGCAGTGAAGAGGAACTGACTGCTGCTTATCGCAGGATGTTTGCCTATGTTCCACAGGGAAATCAGCTGATGGTTGGTTCGATTCGGGAGGTCGTCACCTTCGGAAATAAGTCTGATTTTAATAATGATGCGGCAATCTGGAGCGCGCTGGAGGCATCCTGCGCAAAAGATTTTGTGGAAAATCTGCCGAACGGGCTGGATACCGTCATCAGGGAAAGAGGGATCGGACTTTCTGAAGGGCAGCTGCAGCGTATTGCGATCGCGCGTGCTCTGTTTACGCAGCGGCCGATCCTGCTTCTGGATGAGGCTACGAACTCTCTTGATGAGTCTACGGAAGAAGAGCTGCTCAAACATCTGAAATCTATGACAGACCGCACGATCCTGATCGTTACCCACCGGCCGAATGTTGTCTCCATTTGTGACTGTGACGTTCATATCGATGGAAACAATGTCGAGGTGCGGGCAGTTCCGCAATCCTGAACGGATCATTCCCGGAATTATTCTCAAAATGCCGGGGTTTGTATAGATGCGTGCTGTTAGGGATATCTTAATTCCTATTTCCCTGTGGTAGAATGGGATTGATGAGATACCGATGCCTTGTTTTAGACCATGATGACACGACGGTCAACAGTACGCCGTGCATCCATTATCCCGCGTTCAGGGCGATCCTGGAACGGGTCCGGCCGGGTGTGGAGTATTCGCAGGAGGAATTCCTGACGAAGAATTTCGCTCCGGGACTGGGTGATTTTTACACAAAAGAACTGGGCTTTACCCCGATCGAAATGAAGCTGGAATGGCGTATCTGGCGGGACTATGTCGCACGGATCATTCCTCCGTTTTTCCCCGGAATGCCGGAACTGATCTGCCGCCAGAAAGATTCCGGTGGACTGGTCTGTGTCGTTTCCCACTCCTTCCCGGAATATATCCGAAGGGATTACGAGACGGCGGGTGTCCCGCAGCCGGACCTTATCTACGGCTGGGACAGCGACCGCTCCAAATGCAAACCTTCTCCCTACCCGCTTGAGGAGATCATGCGCATCACCGGGTGCCGTCCGGATGAGCTGCTGATGGTCGACGATCTGAAGCCCGGACTGGAAATGGCGCATACGTGCGGGGTGGATTTCGCGGCCTGTTTCTGGAGCTATGACATTCCGGTGATCCGGAATTATATGAAAGAAAATGCTGATTTCTGCCTGAATTCCGTGGCGGAGCTTTCCGCCCTGCTTTTCGGGGAGGAGGCCGGATGAACGGACGCTTACGGAAAATGATCAGCCTGGCTGCCGGCATTGCTGCGCTCGGCTGTATTCTGCTGGTGTGTGCCCGGCTGCTCCGGGGCTATGGGCATACGGTCCCCATTGCTGTCGGGCCGTATAAGGGGGCGCTGCTGGTCCTCTGCTTTTTCGTCCTGGCTGCCTCCGCTGCCTTTTATTTCCGTCCGCTGACCCGCGAAACATTCGCCGGTACGGCCTGCATCGGTCTGGCGGTCCTGTGGTTCACGGGCCGGATGCTGCTGTCGTACCGCAGCCCGGACAGTCCGTGGATCTTCCGTCTGGAACAGTGGATGCCGGTCCCGCTGGCCGCGTTCGGCGCCGGGACGGCGCTCTGGACCGGTGCGTTTTTTCCGCCGGCAGGCAGGCAGCTGAGTGAGAAAAAACAGCTCCTTTTGGCACTGCTGGTGATGTTTATCTGCCTGCAGCCGGTGCTGAGCGGCGGGTTCAACTGGGATGACGCGTTCTTTTCGGTGGAAGCCCAGGCGATGCGCATTTCCGGCGAACCGATCTTTGACCGGGTCTGGCGGGAGATCGTTGAATATGTCCGGATCGGACGGATCAACCCGTTCGCCACTTTCCATTTTCTGGTGTTTTATTTTATCCCGGATGTTTTTGCCTATAAACTGCTCCTGCTCGTGCTGACGATGCTGTGTGCCTTTTTGTTTTACCGCTTTATCCGCCTCTGGGACGGGGAACCGCGGACGGCACAGGTCATGCTGCTGGCTGTCCCGCTGTGCTTTCAGCTGCGGCTCTATCATGACCCGCTGAACAGCTATTACGGGCTGATGCAGGTGATGTTCTGCGAACTGATGGGCGCGCTGATCTGCTTTGTCCGATATCTTCGTGCGAAACGGCCGGTGCATCTGGCCGGCAGCCTGCTGCTGTTTGCGGCCGGGCTGATGTCCTACGAGATGTTCTTCCCGATGACAGCTTTTTTTGTCCTGCTGGCGCTGTTTCATGAAAAAAATCTGCTGCGGGCCGTACGGCGGTCTCTGCCGCATATTCTGCTGGCGGTGCTGCTGTTTGCCCTTTCGATGCTGCTGCGGCGGAACATCACAGCGGAAACGGCTTATTCCGGAACGACCTTCGCGCCGGATCTGAACGCGATCCTGACGGCACTCCGCTATCAGCTCACCGCGGCCTTTCCGCTCAGTTACCGCACCGCCGGTTATGATACGGCCCTGTTCGGAAAGCTGATCCCGTGGCATACGGTCTTCAACACCTCTCTCAGACAGTTTATCGCTTCCGTGCAGTGGCAGGACTTGCTGGCCTGTCTGGCTCTGGTCCTGGTGATCAACGGCGGCCCTGCGGAAAAGCGCGGCTTTTCATTCCGGAGTGTCTGTTTCGGCCTGCTGCTGTGGATCCTGCCCGGGCTGGTGATCTCACTGAGCTCCAAGTATCAGCAGGATCTTTATCCGGGAATCGCTTATATTCCGGTGTTTTTCTCGTATTTCGGCGCTGCGGTGCTGATCGCTGAGCTGGCTGCCCTGGCGGAAAAACGGGTCCCGATCCGGACGGTGCGGCTCCTCCTCAGCGGGATCGGCTGTGCCGTGCTGCTGCTGGGGCTGCAGGATGACCGCGGCATCAGCGAACGGCTCAATGAGATCTTCCTGTACCCGCGTTCCGTCGGGGAGGCCGCACTGCAGGCCGGTCTGCTTGAATCCGATATCGCCGGGGATCCGCTTCTCATCAGCGCCCGGCCATATTCGCTTTGGGAACACGGCTGGCAGCAGGAGCCTTATCAGTCCGCCTTCTATTCCCTGAACGCGCGCCATCCCCTTACCGCGGTCGGGGTCCATGATTTTATCGCGCAGCAGGATCCGGAGGCCGTATGGATCACGCTGCCGCGCAATACGAAGCTGGTTTCCTATGCCGGGGACGGACGCTCCGGGTTCGCGAAATGCGGTGAACTGCGGGGCACCGGGCTGGATTTGGAAGCGGATACGCTGAAGTCTCCGATAGTGACGGATGTTTACTTCTTTGTCAGCGGCATGGACCCGGACAGCGCTGTCCTGATCTATGAAACGCGGGACGAAGGGGCGAAGCGTCTTCCGCTCCGGGAAGCCCTGGTGATCCGGGAGACGGAGAGCGGTACGCTCTATAAGCTGCAGGATAATGTGCCGATGCTGTTTGATTCGATCGTTGCCGTCAGGCAGACGGTCCGCTGAGGCCTGACAGGGGATGACTGATTTATGAAAACGCTTACGGAAAGACTGCTGCCTTTTGTTCTGATGCTCGCGGGGGGACTCCGGGTCCTTTGGGAACGTTTCCCGCACCGCCTTTCCTTTCTGCGCGTGCTCGGCGGGGAGCATCTCGGCTGGCTTTTCTGGACGCTCGGTCTGACCGGGCTGGTCTGGCTCCTCCTGCGGGCGCTGCCGGAGAGCGCGGCGCCTGACGCCTGGCATGCTGGCGGCTCCGGCCGGGCGGCCCGGTTTTTCAGTGCGTGGGGCCCGGAGCTGCTGATCCTGTTTATCACGGCCGCTTCGCTCTCGATGCTCGTACGCAGCGGTTATTACTGGGATGACGCGGTGAATTCCACAGCTTATCTGGCGGAAAAGAAGGACAGCATCCCGACCTTCCGCCATGTGCTGGATTTCATGAAGGAATATCTGAAGCTGGGCCGGATCAACGTCCTATCCTTCTATTACTACTTCTTCTTCTACATTGAAAACGTCAGCGTATACAAGGCGCTGATCATCCTTTCGATCCTTGCCGATCAGCTTGTTTTCCGCCTGACACTAACGGAGTTCGGGGTCCCGAAAAACAGGGCGCGGCTGGGCATGCTGCTGGTCCCGCTGATGCTGCAGACCCGGGCCTATCAGGATCCGGTCAGCGGTTTTTACAGCCTGATGCAGGTGCTGACTGCGGAGATGCTGCTCTGCGCATTCTTCCTTTCCCGCTGGCTGCGCAGCGGCCGGGGGCGGGAACTCGCGCTCAGCCTGGTCTGTTTCACGCTCGGACTGCTGACGTATGAAGTCTGTTTTCCCTTTATCGCTATGATCTTCCTGCTGATCCTGGTCCGGCGCCGCAGTTTCCGCAAAGCCGTGCGGGACAGTCTGCCTTTTGCCGTTCCGGTAGTCCTGGCCCTGGCGGCGGTGGTGTTTGTGCGCGCGAAGTATGTCACGAAAACGGCCTATGCCGGCGTGGCCTTCAGCATGGATCCGCTCCGGATCCTGCGTGCCGGGCTGACCCAGATCAGCGCCGGGCTGCCGCTCAGTTTTTATTCGGCGGGGTATCAGGCGGCGGTGCTGGACAACGTCCATCCCGCGGCTTCTTTCATGAATTACAGCCTGGGCTCTTTCCTGGGGGCAGTCTGCCTTTCGGATCTGATGCTTCTGCTGGCGGCGTTTTTTGTGCTGCGGCGTATTTCCGCTGAGGAAAATAACACTTCCGCACCGGAATTCGGATCCCTGGCCGTGCTCGGTTTTTCCTTTGCCCTTCTGCCCGCGGTGACGGTCGCGATGAGCAGCCGCTACCAGGGGCAGCTGATGCCCGGGCTCGGATATCTGCCGGTCTATATGCAGTATTACGGGATCGTCACCGTTTGCGGTGATCCTGCTGCTGAACCTGCAGAACAACCGGGCGGTGACGGAGATCATGAACCGGGTATTCTATTCCCCGCGGAATGCCGGGGAAGCGGCACTGCACGGCGGGATCCTCGATTTTCTGGAGGAGGACGCGGTGCTCGTTTCGGTCAATGACCGGCGAATGCTCTGGGAAGCTGACTGGAACAACCGCGGACTGTACCCGCAGTTCTACGGAAACAACAGCCGCCGGATCCCAGGGACCGTCGGGGACACAAAGCTGCTGGCCGGCTTCGCGGAAAACGCGGAAGGGCCGGTGACGGTCACCCCGGAAAATGTCTGGCTGATCAGCTATTCCGGCGGAACGGACCGCGGGTTCGCGCGGCTGGGACGCCTCTGTTCGGCGGAGTTTGACCCGGAGAGCGGGGAACTGCGTTCCACGGTGACAGACGGGGTGCTTTATTTCATCAGCGGCAAATTCCCGGAGCAGGCCTCCGTGCAGTACACCCGTTCGGACGGGACGTTCATCCGGGCCGGAAGTTCGGATCTGCAGCGGGTGCGGCTGACGGAATACGGCATCCTCTATTCCCTGCCGTCGGAGGAAAAAGTATGGTTCGACTCCCTGACCGGGAATTGATCCGGCAGGGCCTGTTTTGCGGATCGGGAACTTTTTCCGTGCGGATGCCGTTATGAAAGAAGCGATGACGTACCGGCGGCGGTGATCAATTTCGGTACGGATTTTGCATCTGTTAAAAAATATGGTACTATTGTATTAGTATTAAAGAAATTGGCGTGTTTTTTTGTCTTAAGAATCCGTCAAAAAAAGCGTGAAATCATCGGGCCGGTTAAAATGATCCGGCAGAAGACCTCAACAAGGAGTGATTTTATGAAATGTAATGACCGAATGAAAAAGTGGCTGGTGCTGCTGCTGTGTGTGTTGATGACGGCAGGTGCGGCAGTCAACGGCGCGATGGCTGCTATCGGCGCCGAAGCGACCGATGCCTGCTACAACGCAGGAACGGAAGGCATCGAGTATTTTACACCGCTTTCCGCACTGGCTCCCCGGGCCGATGAATGGCGCGGCCAACTGACGGCCGAAGTTGTTACCCGGTCTGACGGCAGTTCTGCCGGGACGGTTGTGGCGATGGAGATCGAAGCAATAAACAGTTCTCCCCGTTATCAGTGTACAGATGATATTCTTCCTCCAGGTCAATTTTCCTGCAACTCTTTTCCCGCGAACGGCCTGATTTCCGGAGTGTATCTCCGCTTTCAACCCGGAGGTAGTATTGATTTCTTCAAAAATCCGAATATAACATTCCTCGTTTATCCGACTGTTTATGGCAGTGCATCCGCAGCAAAAACAGCAGGCGCACTGCTTCTGGAAGCGAACGCTGTTGCTAAAATACCGCCGTATCCCTGTGCACGCAACTATGCCGTGGTAAAGGACTTTGTGGCACCGGACGGCAAAGCGCTGGTCTATAATACGTCCAAAGAATGCTCTTCGGAGCATACAACGGTTGACTTCATTGAAAATGGGGACCGATTTGCGATGGTCAGCATCGTTCCGGACGATACGCTGGAAAATAAACGCATCAAAATGGATGTATCTCCCGCGGTCGATTTTAAGTATACCCTGACGCTTACCTTCAAAAACACGAAGGGCACGGTGTTTACGGTTATGTATGAGTATGAACCGGGAAAAGACCCGAAGATCACTCCTTCAGATTTTGACGGGAAAACAAACAGTGATCTCCCGATCGAGCTTGTGGGTGGAAAAATTGAAAAAATCAGCGCGACAAAGACAGACCTTTGGGGAAATCCCGATCTCCCGACAAATGTCAATTTTGATATCAAATTCTGGTATGAGAATAAGGAAGAGACACACGGCTACAATAATTCGATCTTCCATTTTGAACGCAGACTGAACCTTCAGTTTGCTCCTTACTGCGATGCGGATCCTTCAAAAGATCTTACCGGCATTGCCAAAACCCTGTATGATCCCTGTGACCGGACCGCGCAGATCTTTGAAGCGGACCTGGTTTATACAAAGTCTGACGGAACGCAGGTAGGCGTGAAAGTCCCGAACACTTCTGCCGTGACGGTCGCCACTAAAGAACCGGAAAAATTCAAGACTTACCGCTTTATCACCCGTAAGTGTGTGGATGCTTCCTGTAAGAGCGTAACAACGACCCGGGCTTATCCGTACAACATTACGGTTTCCGATGGTGACCATCTGTGGCGGACCTATAAATATAACGGCAATATCTACCACAAACCGGGCACTCGGACGGAATTCAACATGAAGGCCTACGGGACCACCGAACATCCCTTCTCCATCATCCAGGTCCATCTGGTCGCTGAAGAACCCGGCACTTATGTGATCTATGGCTTCGTTCCGGAATCCGATTACGATACGCTCGACCCAAAAAATTATGCGGTGAAATTCTATGTGACCGTCAACACCAAGGAAGATCTTGACACCTGCAGCACGCTGGCGAACAACGGTTACTTCCGCGCTTACTGGAATGACTGCCTTGATTACCGGCAGACCCAGCTGCTGACCTTCGAGCATATGCCGGATACTGAAGAGGCCTGGATCCGCAACACTTCCGCTCACGGCGTACACTTCCCGTATGTTTCGGAATGGTCTTACGTACCGCAGCAGCTTGAGGTCGCCAGCCTGACCTGCCGCTTTGAGGCACTTACTGCGGCCGGCCGCCCGGGCGAAGGCTACTGCCGTCCGAATGATGTCTACGTCCCGCCATTTACGAAGGTGACGATCACCGGCGGTACGATGTACCTGGCCTCCACGCCGGAATACGACCAGTACCGTGTGGCTTATGCCCGCCAGGATACCTACAACATTTCGCACCTGTTCTTCTCCGTGTATGTCAAGGAATGCGAAAATGTGAAGAAGATCCCGAACACCGGTATCACCATGCGCAGCCTGATGAGCGCTAATGAATCCCCGGACGAGGCTACAAGCTATGTCTTCACAGGCAACTCTCTGAGGATCCCGGCCATCGGCCTTGGTATGGAGACCCCGATCCCGATCGTCCACGTGTATTACAAGGAAGATTCTCCGGATCTGGAATGGGACCTCTCCACGCTGGGCAATTACGTCGGCGAACTGGAAGGCGGCACCTACCTGCCGTACGCGGGCAACTCTGCACTGACCGGGCACTTCTCCCCGTTCTCCACGCCGGCCGTCTTCACGAACCTCGGCAACCTGAACTATGAGGATGAGGTCATCGTCTACGGTAATGACGGGATCAAGTACATCTACAAGGTCGTCGAAAAGTTCCTCGCCCAGCCGACGGATGTTTATGAAATGTTCCAGCAGGTTGGCGAACGGTCCCTGACCCTGGTGACCTGCGAAAACTACAACCAGAGCACCGATGAGTACGAACGCCGCCAGATCATCCGCGCTGTCATCGACAGCCAGGCTCCGTACGAGGAAGGCATCTGGTAAGATCCTGAAAACCGGTCGGGAAAACCCGCCGGAAGATGAGATAAAAAACTGCTGCGGTTTTGATTCCGCAGCAGTTTTTTGTTTCATGGTAGAAAAACCACCTGCTAAGCAGGTGGAGCCGAAGAGCTTTAGTTGAAAGCCAACTGCATCACAGTATGTAGGTTAGTCTGAAAATCATATAGGTAATACAAGTCTATTGACCCTGACAAAAAAGGGGGGGCGAAGCTCATGCACCGCATCAAGAGGGCAGCCCACCCCATACGGTGCAGGTGTTGGGTGGCCGTAAGGCCAGCCCGATCGGGCCCGGCTAAATAAACCGGTCGCGGCAGGAAACTTATGCAAACACACGAGCGATCGGGCCGCGCCTTGCGAAGCACTCACTCCCGAAGCCTGGTGCATCGCAAAATGAACGCTGCCATGCGCTTGCAAGCGCACTCAGGTAACATTGCCTTATAGGCGCAGAGCAAACCACCGGCTCAGCCGGTGGTCCTGATTCTTGGGATGGTTCCCCTTTACGTCATTTTAAGACAGCCGGAAAACAGTGCTGAGGTAAAATAGTATTTAATGGGAAATTTGATTTTTCCATTGCAATTAAATTGACCGGGCGCCGGTTTCCGCATCTCACCGGGCCTGTAATGATAAGATGCACGATTTGCACGGCCGGCTGCTGCCGGCAAAAGAAAGGATTGGGAATGGTCCATTATTTGTTTCAGAGTGCCCTGGAAGAAACGACCGAACTCGCTGCGGCAGCTGCCCCGGCTGAGGATCTGGTGATGCAGGGACTGAAGATCACAGGTGTCGGGATGGGGATCCTTTTCGTTTCCCTTCTGGTCCTGTGGGGTGTGATGGAGCTTCTGGTCCGTCTGGTCAAGGACGGCCCGAAGAAAGAAGAGGAAGCTGAAGAAAGCGCCTCCGATATCGTTGAAACCGCTGACGCGGTCGATGAGATGAAACTCAAAGCAGCCGCCGCGGCCGCTGCCTATGTCATCGCGAAGAAGTAGATCCGCCCTGACGCTGGAATTTATTTGAATTACGAAGGAGAAAAAATGAACCTTTCAGTAACAGTTGACGGAAAAACTTTTTCCGTAGAGATCGCGGATCCGAAAGCCGATCCGATGGTGGTCACCGTTGACGGGACCGAATTTACCGTCAGCACCGACGCTGCCGGTGCCGTAAGCGCAGCCCTCTCCCAGTCCTATGTCGAAGGCTCTGAAACCGTCACCGCCCCGATCCCGGGCGTGATCCAGGAAGTCAACGTCAAAGCCGGTCAGACCGTGAAGAAGGGCGACGTCCTGTTCGTTCTCGAAGCCATGAAGATGAAGAACAACATCACCGCGCTGCATGACGGCAAGGTCCAGACCGTAAACGCCCAGAAGGGCGACAGTGTCACCCACGGACAGGTCCTGATGTCCTACGCCGTGAAGAACGCTGCTCCGGCCCCGGCCGCCGCTCCGGCTGCCGCCGCCCCGAAAGCTGCTGCACCGAAGGCTGCTGCCGGCGGTGAAAGCGTCTCTGCCCCGATCCCGGGCGTGATCCAGGAAGTCAACGTCAAAGTCGGGCAGACCGTGAAGAAGGGTGACGTCCTGTTCGTTCTCGAAGCCATGAAGATGAAGAACAACATCACCGCGCTGCATGACGGCAAGGTTGCTTCTGTCAATGTCAATAAGGGCGACAGCGTAACGCACGGACAGGTCCTGATGACCTATGCCGGCTGAGAGGTGAAGCTATGAACCTCAGCAGTATTGTCGACTCCTTTTATTTTCTGAGCTGGAAAGAGATCGTCATGCTCGTGATCGGCTTCGTCCTCATCGGACTGGCCATCATCAAAGAGTATGAACCGACCCTCCTCCTGCCGATTGGTTTCGGCTGTGTTCTGGCCAACCTCGGGATGTCCGCCTATCAGACCGTTGAGATCAACGGCCTGCAGCAGCCGGGCTTCATGAAGGTCCTGTACGATGCCGGGATCGCCACCGAACTGTTCCCGCTCCTGATCTTTATCGGCGTGGGCGCGATGATCGACTTCCGCCCGCTGCTGGCCATGCCGAAGATGGTCATCCTCGGCGCTGCCGGCCAGTTCGGCATTTACGGCACCCTGATCCTGGGCTGCCTGCTTGCGAAACTCATCCCCTCCCTCAACTGGGGTCTGGCTGAAGCCGCTTCCATCGGCACGATCGGCGCCATCGATGGCCCGACCGCCATTTATGTTGCTTCCAAGATCGCTCCGCATATGCTCGGACCGATTGCGGTGGCCGCTTATTCCTACATGTCCCTGATCCCGATCATCCAGCCGCCGATCATGAAGGCGCTGACTTCGAAGAAGGACCGCATGATCCACATGGAATACGCCCCGCGTGAAGTTTCCGACCGCGCGGTCATCGTCTTCCCGATGTTCGTCACCATCATCATTTCCATCCTCTCCCCGGATGCCGCTCCGCTGATCGCGGCGCTGATGCTGGGGAACCTGCTGAAGGAATCCAAAGTCGTCGAACGTCTGGACAAGGCTGCCCAGAATGAGATCATCAACGTCTCTACGCTCTTCCTTGGACTGGCTGTCGGCGCGACCATGATCGGCGAACAGTTCCTGAAGTGGGACGTGCTCTTCATCATGGCGCTTGGCCTGCTGGCCTTCATCCTCGACACGGTCGCGGGTGTCCTGTTCGGCCAGGTCATGAAGATCATCACCGGCGGCAAGATCAACCCGCTCATCGGTGCCTGCGGTATCTCCGCTTTCCCGATGGCCGGCCGTATCGCCGCTCAGATCGCCCTGGAAGATGATCCGGATAACTTTATCCTGATGCACGCCATGGGCGCGAATACCTCGGGCCAGCTCGGTTCCGTCGTGGCAGGCGGTGTCCTGCTCGCGCTGGTAAAGACCACGCTCGGGATATAAGTCAACGAACAAAGGGGCGGCTCCGGCCGCCTCTTTTTCGTTTAACAGCTATGAAGAGCTCACATTGATATGCTCATGGCAATCGGAAGTGAGCTTTTACAGGAGGATCCGGATAACAAAAACCCCGGTAAACACCGGGGTTCAGCACCTCCAATGGAATTCGAATCCATGTTGTAGCCTTGAGAGGGCTATGTCCTGGGCCGCTAGACGATGGAGGCTCAATGCTGATATATTGTATCATGATTTTTTGAAAACCGCCAAAATTCGTGAAAACTGCTCATTTCCGTGAAAAACGTCTTGTAAAAAACGTCTCTTCTGCTTTCCGATGCCGGATCCGCGGGTAAAATTAAGGGCGGACCCGGTTCCGGATGAAAATTATTAACATTTGCTCAGAAACGGAACTATTCTTTACCGGAAACATTTAACAAATATAAAGGAGAATGAAAACATGAACAAAAAAGTCTTGTCTTTACTGACCGCGCTGGTTTTTGTCCTGTCGGCTTTCTGCGGCGCTTTTGCCCAGGAGAACACAGATACGCCCGTACCGGAAAACTACAGAGGCGTCTGGGTGTGTGAACGCGCCGAGATCCGCATGATCCGCGCGGACATGGGGTATAAAGCGCTCATTCACTGGGGTGCAAGTTATAACGAAAGCGTCAACTGGGAATATACCCTGCGCTATGATGCCGCGGAGGACTGCCTGGCAGATGCCGGGACCGGCGTCAAAACCACGCTCGTTTTCAATAATGACGGAACGGAAGCTTCCAGTACGGAAGCCTACAATAACGGTACCGCTCGTTTCCGCCTGACCGATGGCGGAAAGCTGCTCTGGGAAGATGCCGTGGAAGATGCCGGGAAGGATATGGAATTCGAAAAGGTCGATTACGAGGGGTTCTTCTTCCCGACACAGCAGGATCTTATTGACGGCTATTTCCATGTGATCGGCGGCTACCACGCGGGCACTGCCGGTTCTTCCCTGGCGGAGGCAAAGGCGGCTTATCAGGCTTTTGATTTCGCGCAGTCTCACCAGATCTGGAACGAGGACGTTCCGACGCTCCGTGCGGATCTGCTCGCGGCCTGGGAAAGCATGTCTGATGAGGAACGCAGTGCCTTTGATGCGAACTTTATCAGCGTCGTCCGCCTGATCGACCGCTGCCTGGATGACTGGGAAGCCATCAAAGGACAGTTCGCTGACGCCGGTGTGGATGTTGACCGCATGGGCGAACTGCTGAAGCGTACGGATGATCAGGTCTCCTGGTCCACGCTTGTCGCTCATACCCTGACGATGGGAAACAGTGAAGGCTGAACCGCATCTGAATGATATAAAAACAAATATCCGCCGGCCGGCGGATATTTGTTTTTAAACCGGTGCCGAGCAGCGGCACCGGGATCATTTATTCTTCACGATTTGTTAGATTCTTTTGGCCAGCGTGTCCGGGTTGACGGCGAAGCTGATGGCGATATCGCGGGTGATGCGTCCTGCACGGAACATGCGCTGCAGTTCATTGTCCATGGAAAGCATCCCCTTGTCGGTCCCGCCGTAGATCGCGTTGTCGATCTGGTGGGTGCGTCCGTCGCGGATCAGGTTCTGAATGGCCGGGTTGACGGTCATCACTTCAAAGACCACTTCCCGTTTGCCGTCGGTCGTCGGGACGAGACGCTGGGATACCACCGCTTTCAGGACCATGGAGAGCTGCACGCGGACCTGTGCCTGCTGTTCGGCAGGAAATGTATCCAGGATGCGGTCGACGGTCTTTGCCGCACCGATCGTGTGCAGGGATGAAAGCAGCAGGTGCCCGGTTTCGGCGGCGGTGATGGCGGTCTGGATCGTTTCCAGGTCCCGCATTTCACCGAGCATGATCACGTCCGGCGCTTCGCGCAGGGCGGCCCGGAGCGCGCGCGGGAAGGTCGCCGCGTCTTCTCGCGCTGGCTGACCAGGCTCTTCTTATGCTTGTGCAGGTATTCGATCGGATCCTCGACGGTTACGATGTGTGCCTGGCGTTCGCTGTTGATCTTATCCACCACACAGGCAAGGGTCGTGCTCTTCCCGCTGCCGGCGGGACCGGTCACGAGGACCATGCCGGACCGCAGGTTCGCGAGGTCCATCACCTGCTGCGGAATGTGCCGTTCCACCGGGTCGGGCAGGTCAAAGTTGACGATGCGGCAGATGGCGGCTACGGAACCGCGCTGGCGGTAAGCGTTGCAGCGGAAGCGGCTGACATCTTTGATGGCAAAGGAGAAGTCATCGTCTCCCGCCACGTCCAGCAGGTCAAACTGACGCCGCGCCAGTTCGTACATGCTGCGGACCAGGCTTTCGGTTTCTTCAAAATTGACCTTTTCTTCCGTCAGCGGAAGCATGCTGCTGTGCACTTTGACGGTGACGGGAGCGTTGGGAATGATAAAAACATCGGAACCGCCCATACTGACGGCCTGTTTCAGCAATTCGGTCAGAACCATTCTTCATCCTCCGTGGAAACCGACAGGTTATGCCGGATCCATTCCGTACGGGTATTTTCCGGGTCAGGCAGGATGCGGACGGCACAGTCCAGCGTCATTGTCCGGGCGTTATCGTCTGCCGTGTCGGTATCCAGACTGATTTGGATCTCCTCACTCCATGCAATCTCATCCTCAAAGAGTTCGAACGGCTCCGGCAGGGCTTCCGCGGCGGGCACGCCGGCGCTTTCGGCAAGGATGCGGGAGATCTGCGCGCGGCTTTCTTCTGCCTGTTCATTGAGCCGGTAAACGGCTTCGATCACCTGTGCGGAGCGTTCCGAGAATTTGAGATCGTTCCTTGCCGTCAGCAGGGAAAGCATTCCGAGTACGGAGAGCGCCAGGACGACAAAGATCAGGATCAGGGAAGAAGCTCCCGGACCGAGGGATACGGTGCTTCTGCTGTTCATTGGTTCACCTCCTGCCATCTGGAGCAGGGAAGCTCATAAAGGGTCTCCCCGTCCGCGCTCACCCGGACGGACTGCCGGCGGAAGATGCCGGCCGGCTCCGTTTCCTCAGCAACGGATGCTTCAAGCGTATACCGTTCCGCGGAAAGGCGCCAGACACCGTCCTCCTGAACGAATCCGAGGCCCTGCAGCAGGGCTTCGGGGTCTTCGGCGGCGTAGAGCTGATCCGCCGTGTTCTGTGCCGCGGCCATGGACGCCGTGATCAGTTCGGCGCGGTCGGACTGCTGCCGGGAGGATACAAAGACGCGTAAAAGAACAGTCGCGGCGATCATGAAAAACATCACCACGATCATCAGTTCCACAAGTAATGCGTTGCTTCGGCTGCCGGATCTCATCTCAGGCTCCTTCCGTAACGGCCGTGCGCGGGGCGTAAAAGATCTCGCTTCCGGCACCGCCCGCAGTGACGGTCACGTGCAGCAGCCCGTCCTGAAATTCAGCGCTCAGGGCTTCCGCTTCGCAGACCGGTTCGCCCCATTCCGGGTCGAACGGTTCGGCGGCATCGGTGAAAAGCTCGCGGAGCATCCCGTCGTAAACATAGATACGGGTCGCGTAGCTTTCATCGTCATAGGTGTTCATCAGGGTGATCGCCCGGATCCCGTCCAGGTCCTCGATCTGCAGGGTGCCTTCCCCGTCATCCGCGCGGAGCATGGAGCGGATGTAGGCGGAGGCGATGCGGGCGCGGTTGTGCGCGTCCGAACGGTCCACGGTCCCGCGGTATGCTTTCGCGCCGGTCAGCACCATCAGGGTGGAGAAGACAGCGAAGAGCCCCAGCAGCAGGAACACAAAAACACCTGCGATCGGATGCGAATGGCTTCCTTTGGTCATCATTGCAGCTGTGCTCCTCTCTCGGTCACATAGATATCCGGAATATGGTTGGACGCGAAGGTTTCGATCGTGACAAGATAGCGGTCATCGTTGTAGGAAAGGTGATAGTATTTCCGCAGGTATTCCACATCCTCCGGATAGGCCCCTTCCACCGCGTAACAGGTGATCGCGGCGTCCCGCACGGCTTTGCGGACCAGTTCGCTCTCCGCGGCATCATTGGAACGGCTGATCCTGCTCACAAGCACGACGCACATGCACAG
This sequence comes from uncultured Chloroflexota bacterium, assembly GCA_902795255.1. The sequence continues at coordinate 351 of CADBKS010000017.1, read as the reverse complement.
GACCAGTCCGATGAGCAGGGGTTTGAAGATATCACGTCGGTTCATGGTTCAGGCTCCGTATCAGAGGCTGGAAAGGATCCCCGCCATCGGCAGCATCACGGAAAGCAGTACCGCGCCGATCACGATGGCCAGCATCGCGACGAGCGTCGGCTCGATGATGGAGATCAGACGGGTGATGTCGTTTTCCACCTGTTCTTCGTAAAGTTCGGCGAGCTTGCCGAGGACCTGATCTTCCCGTCCGGTGGCGGTCCCCATTTTGATCATCCGGTCATGGAGTTCATCAAAGATCTTCGCTCCGGAGATGGCGTCCGCGAGGCTTTCACCGTTGTCCAGTCCGGTGCGGATGCTGTG
>CADBKS010000016.1 GCA_902795255.1 uncultured Chloroflexota bacterium | reverse complement strand
CAATAGGTGCACTGTCCGGTATAGGAATGAAGGGGTGCTCCGGCGATAACGGAAGCATAGTCCTTTTCATCATCGGATGCTGTTTCATAAGATACCGCAGCATCCACCTGTTCCTTTGTATCGTACCCTGCAAGAATCGAACATACTCCCGGACGTGTCAGCGCATAATGGATACACTGCAGCGGTGTAAAGGCAGTTCCGAAAGGAGACGTTTTCGCATCAAAGAGTCTTCCGCCGAAAAAGCCCTTCATGACCGTGATACCGACTTCATTCTCTTCACACAAACGGTAAAGTTCGGCCCGATCTTCATCGATCCCGGAAAGCGCCTGATCATATTCGCCAAACATATTGTCAAGATCTTCGGTAGCCGGATGCATGTCAAAGGCAGGATTTACAGAGAAAAGGATCATTTCCACAAAACCGGTTTCCACGGCCTTTTTTGCGATCCGCGGGTTATGTGTGGACAGTCCGATATGCCGGATCACACCACTCTCATGGAGTTCATGAACGTAGCGGATATAATCCGTATTCATACAGGTATTCCATTCTTCTTCCGCATCCACATAATGGATCATCCCCAAATCAATATAATCCGTATTCATCCGTCTGAGGATATCCTCAAAAGCCGGAACTACATATTTCATATCCCTTGTACGAACATACTGTCCATCCTGCCAGGTCGAGCCGATATGTCCCTGAATGATCCAGTTTTCACGATTTCCGGCAATGCCCTTACCGATAATGTCACGGGATTTCGGGTCCGGCATCCAGCAGTCAATAATATTGATCCCCTTCTCACCGGCATAACGGACCAGTTCGACTGATTCGGACTCTTCATGACGTTCAAGCCATTCACCTCCGAAACCGATCTCACTCACCTGCAAACCGGTCCTGCCAAGTTTTCTATATCTCATGATTGCCATTTCCTTCCATAAATAATTGTCTGACGAATATCATCCTGAACAACAGGCTGAAATAGTGCAGATTGTATTCGTTTGCCTATTCCGAAAACAAAGAGGCTGCAGATCTGCAGCCTCCGGGAATCCGATCCGTCTTCAGTCGATAAGCGCGACTGCTTCGATCTCGACTTTTGCGTTCTTCGGAAGGCAGGCAACCTCAACTGCAGAACGGGCAGGGCAGTTTTCCGTAAAAAACTCAGCATATACACCATTCATTGCAGCGAAATCGCCCATGCTCTGCAAAAAGACGGTTGTCTTGACCACATGCGCCAGGTCTGTACCGGCTGCTTCAAGGATCGCCTTCACATTAGACAGAGACTGTCTTGTCTGTTCTTCAATCGTTTCGGCCATAACACCGGTCTGAGGATCAAGCGGGATCTGCCCGGCAGTGAAAACAAAATTCCCGGCACGGATACCGGCCGAATAAGGGCCGATCGCTGCAGGGGCTTTATCGGTTTTTACAACAACTTTTTCCATATTCAATTCTCCTGTTCAATATTGATACAATGATGTGAATGTTTTACACTTTCACAGAAAATTTAAGCCTGCTGCTTCGGATCCATCTTTGCGTAAAGATCGATCAGCGCCAGTGCAATATCTCTGGATTTCTCCATTCCTTCCAGCGTGATGTGTTCAAACGGTCCATGAAAAGCATACCCGCCGGTCCCGAGATTCGGGCAGGGCAGGCCCATGAAGGAAAGTGTCGCCCCGTCTGTTCCGCCCCGGGTAGGGAGATGATCCGGTTTCAGCCCCACAGACTCGATCGCACGGTCCGCGAAATCCATCATAAAAGGAACTTTTTCAATGACCTCCCGCATATTGCGGTACTGGTCACGGATCTCAAGTATCACGGTACCCTCACCGTATTTCTCATTCAGCAGCGCCGCGGCATGCTGCATAGTCTTCTTGCGGCCATCAAATAAATATTTATCGTGCTCACGGACGATATATGTTCCCTTTGCACTGTCAACATTGCCGGACATTCCGGTCAGGTGGAAGAATCCCTCATAACCGTCTGTTTCCCGCGGAATATCCCCTGCCGGCAGCATGCTGTTGAATTCATAAAGAACCAGAGCTGCATTGATCATTTTACCTTTGGAACTGCCGGGATGGATGCTGAAGCCTTTAACTTTTACGACCGCAGCAGCGGCATTAAAGTTGTCAAAGCTCACTTCATTTTCAGGTCCGCCGTCAAACGTATAACCGTAATCCGCACCGAACTCTTTGACATTAAAATGATCCGGGCCCTTTCCGACCTCTTCATCGGGGGTGAAGGCGATACAGATCTTCCCATGAGAGCGTTTTTCCCTGATAACCGTTTCGACCGCACATATAATTTCCGTTACCCCGGCTTTGTCATCAGCACCCAGCAGCGTCGTTCCGTCTGTTGTGATCATCGTCCTGCCTGCAAGCGAAGGAAGATGCGGGAACATATCCGGACTGATCGTCCGTCCGCTGCTGCCCAGCGGAATATCTTTCCCGTCATAATCGGGAATGACCTGAGGCGAAACATGTTCACCGCTGAAATCCGGAGCTGTATCCATATGAGCGATCAGCCCCAGCGCCGGAGAATCCTCATAACCTTCAGATGCCGGTACCGTGCCGTAAACATAACCGTATTCGGAAATATGGGCATCTTCCACACCGATCTCTTTCAGGTCGTCACAAAGGATCTTCGCGAGATCCAGCTGTCTGGCTGTCGTCGGAACTGTCTCTGACTCCGGATCGGAAGTCGTATACACCTTTACATAACGCAAAAAACGATCAAGCAATTCCATTTTTCCTCCGATCATTCGAAGAATCGTTCCGAATAAAGGCTCTTTCCGGATATAAAAAGAGGAAAAGCCCTCTGCCTGCGAATGATCAATATAATTATTATATTCATAAACCCGCATTTTTTTTACATAAAAACCCGCGAATACAATAAAATAATAACTGTGAATTTACCGGCCGGGATCCCCGGCCGCTCTGAAAGAGGTTTTATTTATGATCAGTATCGCAAAACCGTTAATGGGAACAGAAGAAAAACAGGCCGTTCTGGACGTGCTGGATTCCGGCATGATCGCATGCGGCAGCGTTGTCAGTGAATTTGAAAAAGAATTTGCGGAATATCTCGGAATCGAAAACTGTATTGCAACGACCTCCGGAACAACAGCACTGGAAGTCGCTCTCCGGGCTTTAGGGATCGGCAAAGGCGACACCGTCGTGACAACTCCGTTTTCCTTTATCGCATCCACAAACTCCATCGTTTATACCGGAGCAACACCGGTCTTTGCAGACATCGATGAGAAAACATTTCTGATCGATCCCGCCGAAATCGAACGGACACTTACAGAACATCCTGAAGCAAAAGCACTCCTGATCGTCCACCTGTTCGGCCTTAGCTGTGATATGGACGCGATCATGGAAATCGTTAAAAAGCATCACCTGCTGCTGATCGAGGACTGTGCGCAGGCCCACGGCGCGGAATGGAAAGGAAAAAAGGTTGGAACATTCGGTGACGCCGGATGCTTCAGCTTTTACCCGACCAAGAACATGACCACATCAGAAGGCGGTGCGGTCGTAACACATGATCCGGAGACTGCCCGGAGATGCCGTCTGCTGATCAATCACGGTATGGAGATCCGTTACCACCATGATGAGATCGGCTATAACTACCGTATGACAAACATCTGCGGAGCCATCGGACGCTGCCAGCTGAAAAAACTGAACGGATTCAATGCCACCCGCAGAGAACACGCAGCATACCTGAGCAGCCATATCAGCAATCCGCTGGTAACCGTTCCCTTTGAACCGGAAAACGCACATCACGTATACCATCAATACACTGTCAAAGTTTCGGAAGGACAGCGGGATGCCTTTGTCAAGCACCTGCAGGAAAACGGTATCGGTTACGGTATTTTCTACCCGCTCTCCATCCCGGAACAGAAATGCTACGCGGACAGAGGATTCAAGACCGAATGGGCAGTAACGGATGCCGTCAAGCAGCAGGTCGTTTCACTTCCCGTCCACCCCGCGCTCACAGAAGCGGATCTCAGTGAAGTTGTCCGGGTGATCAATGAATTCAGGGGGGAATGATGGGCGTTTATATCGACGAAACAGCGCATGTCTCTGAAAAGGCCAAAATCGGCGACGGAACAAAAATCTGGATCAATGTCCAGGTTCGGGAAGACGCGGAGATCGGTACAAACTGCATCATCAGCAAGGATGTCTATATTGACCATGCCGTAAAAATCGGCAACAATGTCAAGATCCAGAACGGAGTCTCGGTTTATAACGGGGTGACCGTGGAGGATGATGTCTTTATCGGGCCGAACGCAGCATTCACCAATGATTACTATCCCCGTGCCTGCAACCCGGACTGGGAAGTTTCCGAAACAAAAGTTGAAAAAGGAGCCTCCATCGGTGCCAATGCGACAGTTGTCTGCCGCCACACACTGGGGCGCTACTGTATGGTCGGAGCCGGTTCTGTCGTTACTGACAATGTCCCGCCCTACACACTGGTGGTCGGAAACCCAGCCCGCCCGATCGGAAAAGTTTGCCGCTGCGGAACACGCGTCGGAGAGGACCTGATCTGCCCGAAATGCGGCTTTGACCTGCACAGCGACGGAATCGAATAAGAATTACAGTCAAAAACACCGGAATGGAAATCATTCCGGTGTTTTTTGTCCGTTAAACGAGTAAAAATCTTTTTCTATTCTTATTTCGCTGAATATTTGCAGACTCCGCGCACATAAGTTTTCAGCACATTACAGTCCCGATCCATCAAAACAACATCAGCATCCTTTCCGGGAGTCAGGGAACCTTTCCGAGCTGCCAGACCGGCTGATTCCGCCGCACTCAGAGACGCTGCCCGGACTGCAGCATACATCGGAATATTTCCATAATCCCGAAGGTTTTTCACAGCTTTGTTCAAACGCAGAACACTTCCGGCGATCGTACCATCCATCAAACGGCATTCGATCCCTTTAACGATGAACTTCTGGCCGCCGTTTTCATATGTGCCATCTGGCATCCCCGCAGAACGGAGTGCATCCGTGATCAATACCAGACGGGATCCCTTTGCCCTGGTCAGCAGCGGAAACAGCCCTCTGCTGACGTGAAAGGTATCAGCGATCAGTTCCGTATAAATATCACTCGACAAAGCCGCCCCGACAACACCCGGCTCCCGATGGATCATCTGCGTCATGGCGTTCATTAGATGTGTAGCACGGCTGATTCCCACACCAATTGACTCCACCGCCTCTTCAAAAGAGGCTCCGGTGTGGCCCATGGAAAGAACAATTCCCGTTTTCTGCTTCAGCACCCGGATACATGCCTTACCGCCGGGCATTTCCGGTGCCAACGTCAGGACTTTGATAATATCCGCATAGGGAAGTATTTTGTCTGCATCCGGAGCAAGAATAAAAGCCGGATTCTGAGCACCTTTATACTGCGGATTGATAAACGGACCCTCCATATGGATCCCCGGAATCTCTGCACCGGGAAAATCAGGTCTGCGGCTTTCACCGGCCAGGATCCGCATGTGTTCACAGATGCTTTTCAGAATTTCCCAGGAGACGGTCAGTGTCGTCGGCAGAAAAGCCGTCACGCCATTTTCTGTCAGTTCACACGCCATCCGTCGCACCGCATCCGGATCATCATCCGACACATCAGCGCCTTTATAACCATGTATATGAACATCGATCAATCCCGGAGAAACATAAGCGCCTTCCGCATCAATGACCTCTTCGGCCTCCGTCAGCGCCGCGCTTTTTTCCATAATACCGATAATGCGGTCATCAAAAAGCAGCGCCTTATCCTTTATTTCCCCGTCAGGCAAAAGGATCGTCCCGTTCACAATCGTTTTCATAACTCTCACCCGTTGATATAATTCTCCTGCCATTATATAAGATGAAGGGCCTTTTTTCAAGGGCTGTTTTCAGAGTATGTCCTTCACATACCGGATATTATGTATAATTGAAACCACAAGCCATAAGTCGACCGTATTTCACCCGGCCTCAGGAAAAAGAGAATCGCGGCTTCACGGGCAGATTCCGGAAAGGGAAAACAAAACCCATGGAACTGCACCGTTCCATAACAAGAGAGTACTTTTCTAAAACCCAAAAAGGAAGGATTTCTATGCACGCATACTACCAGATCCCGGCAGAAGACCTCGGAAAAAACGCTAAAATTCCGCTCTCCGTTCTCGGGGAATCCGGTGAAGTCTTTTACGAACTCGCGTTGGAAATGACCGAAGAGATCAAACGGAACAATGCACAGGGGAAAAACACTGTTATGATCTGCCCCGTCGGTCCGGTAGGGCAGTATCCGATCTTTACCAGACTGGTCAATGAACAGCAGATCAGTCTGAAAAACTGCTGGTTCATCAATATGGACGAATATCTGACAGATGAAGATGAGTACATTGATGAAGGATCCCCGCTTTCTTTCCGCTCCTTTATGAATCGTCAGGTTTACAGCCGGATCAGCAAAGAACTGCTGATGCCCGCCGAACAGCGTATATTTCCGGATCCGCGGCATCCTGAAGCAATACAGGAACTGATCAGCATGCTCGGCGGCGTAGATCTGGCAGTCGGGGGCATCGGGATCAACGGGCACCTGGCTTTCAATGAAGCAGACCCTTCACTTTCTGTACAGGAATTCGCTGCGCAGCATACCAGGATCCTGTATATTACACCGGAAACAAGGACCGCCAATGCAATCGGCGACCTGGGCGGGGCACTGGAAGATATGCCGAAAAAGTGCATCACGATCGGTATTGCCGAGATCCTGGCGGCAAAAAGAGTTCGTCTGGGCGTTTTCCGGGACTGGCACCGCGCCGTAGTCCGAAGAGCAGCCTACGGTGATATCAGTTCAGAATTTCCTGTCACCCTGCTTCAAAACCATCCGGACGTACGGATCTATGTAAACGCCAATGCGGCACGTCTGCCATAGGCCGGGGGGAAAAACAGCATCGAACATGACGGCGGAAGAAAGAAAGCGGTTTAATAAAGAATTGATGGAGCTGGCCATACCGCTGGCTTTGCAGAGGTTGCTGACCGCCCTGGTCGGAGCGTCTGACGCGCTGATGCTTGGCAGACTGACTCAGGATGCCATTGCCGCGGTATCACTGGCAAATCAGATCTCATTTATTATGTCTCTGTTTACCGGAGCTGTGATCGGTTCCGCCGGTGTACTTGCTGCACAATACTGGGAGAAAAGGGACTTCGCTAATACAAAACGTTTTTTGGGAATGGCGATCCGTTACGCAGCCTGCATTGCCATCATTTTCTTTATTCCGGCATTTTTGATTTCGAACCGGCTTATGGCAATTTTCACATCAGAGCCGGAACTGATCCGAATCGGTTCCGAATACCTCCGGATCGTCAGTTTTTCGTACATTTTTACCGGCATTGCCGAGTGTTTCCTGATGCTGATGAGAGTCAGCGGATTTGCAAGGATCAGTGTATGGATCTCTGCAGTTACAGTAACTATTGACATGACTGCAGACCTCTTTCTGATCTACGGCATCGGTCCCTTTCCAGCACTCGGCGCAAATGGTTCAGCCTGGTCTACGATTTGTGTTGAGGCGATTGCGCTGGTCTGGTGCCTTATCTGGTCCGGGCGGAAACAAGAAGTCAGGATCACCCTGAAAGAAGTGTTCTTTTTCTCAAAGACATTTGAAAAAACATCTGGAAAATTATTCCTGGCATGCTCGGCAGCAGCCTTTCCTGGGGGCTGAGCCTGACGATGCATTCTTTTATTCTCGGTCATCTGGGTACGGATGCCATGGCCGCTCATTCCGTAACAAACGTGGCAAAACAGCTGGTCAAATGCCTGACGCAGGGTCTGGCAGCCGGAACCGGCATTATGATCGGAAGACTCCTCGGACAGAACAAGCTGGAAGAAGCGAAAAAATACGGAGAACAAAGCTGGCGTATTGCTTTTATTACGGGACTGGTCAATATCGGACTGATCGGCATTACAGGGCCTCTGGTTTACTTCTTCTATGTTCTGGAACAACAGGCTAAGAATTATCTGATCCAAATGCTGATTTTCAACGCATTTTACATGTTTGCCCTGTCTTATAATGCGATGTTTACAGTCGGCGTGTTCCCGGCCGGCGGTGACAGCAAATATGATGCTGTCAGTGTCTTCCTCGCGACCTGGTGCTTTTCGATCCCGCTCGCACTTGCGGGCTATTACGTATTCCACTGGCCCGTAATGCTGATCTATTGCGTCATGTGTATCGATGAGATCATCAAAGTACCATTTATCCGTCCTCATTTCAACCGTTATATCTGGCTTAAAAATCTTACAAAAGAACAGCGAACCGGCATGTCCTGAACTTGTTCAGACAGTAATAAAAAAGGGAGGGGCGTTCACACGAACATGAACAGCCCCGCCCGCATCTTTCAAACAGGCTGCTTTCCGGCTTCCGCATCCATACCAAAACAGAAGAAAACAGACTATTATTACCCCGGATAATTCATCTTCTATTCGATCGAATTAACAAAAATATCTCCTGCATTAAACTGGGCAATGGGATTTCTCCAGAAAAACTGGATCGCATCAATATGCTGTCTGGAATAAATGCAGAACAGTGTTCCGTTCCGCGGCGGCCACTCCAGTGCCATTTTAAAACGGGAGTCGTTATCAAGCACTTCCGGTGAAATATAAATATAACGGCGTCCGGGTTTTTTATTCTTTCGGGTTCCATTAAAAACCTTCGTACCCACAACACCGATCTCACCGATTTGATCTCTGGTAAGAGTGGTCAGGGGAATGAAAAGAAATTCGGATCGAATACAGTCATTCGAAATCCGCAGAACAGTTCCATAAAGAAACATGATATAAAGAAATATGGCAGCAATCAGAACAAATATGATCCCCGTGATGATATGTCCGAGGCTGAATGCATTCCAAATCAAAAATATCATGACAAGAAAAGTCAAAAGCGAAGCCGAAAACTTCATCGGATCCGCCATGATTCGTTGCTCTTTCATTTGTATGATCCTTCAATCATGCATTCAGGAAATATTTCTCAACGCAGCAGGCTGCTGCGCCGACCGCACCGGCATATTCCCCCATATCCACAGCAGCAACACGCAGCGATTCCCTGTCTGCAAGAAATGCATGTTCTTTCAAAGTTTTTTCAACGGCAGCCACGTTTTCCGGATTCGTAAAAACGGCCCCGCTGAGCAGCACCAAATGAGGATTGATAATATCAACCATATTGGTCAAAGCGATTCCGATATAAAACATCGCGTTGTTCAGGATCTCACATACCATCGGATCCCCGCGCCGCTGGGCCTCAAGCACCTGTGGGAAGCAAAGTTTCGTTCCATCCGGACATAATTCCCGCAAAACAGTGGCCTCGCCCTGTTCCATCCGGTCTCTGCACTGTTTTAGAATCGCCAGTACACTTGACAGTGCTTCAAGGCTGCCTGCCGGTGCAAAACCGACAGATCCGGTAAAATGAGGCCGCAGAATCATCTTTCCTATTTCGCCGGCTGCATCTTCAGCACCTTTAACCACCCGGTTATTCAATACAAAAGGACAGGCGATCCCGAACGAAACATAGCATAATGCGAACATTGTGTCGCCTGCCAACAGTTCCGGCCAGAATAAACTGACTGCACTTGCACGGGCCTTCACATTGTTTTCAACCCGAACAGGAAGACCGGTAAATCGGCTTATCTCTTCACCCAGCGGCTGACTGCACCAGGAGACCCGTTCGGTTCCGTGGTTTTTCAGCTGCCCAAGATGTGCATTGACCACACCCGGGATCGCGAGTCCGATCCCCAGCAGTTTCGGCCAAAGATCGGCATGTTCTTTCTGAATCAGACTGATAATTCCCTGTAATTGATGGATCATCACGCTGTAATCATCGTTCATGACCTCATAGATTCCCTGTGCCAGAACCTTTCCCCGCAAATCACAAACTGCATAACGGGTACTGTCCCTGCCCAGAGAAATTCCCAGGGTATACAAAGAATCTCTTTTCAGATCGATCAGAATCGGCTTCCGGCCCATACTGTGTGAAGAATCCGGATCCTCGCTGACTTCCTCAACATACCCGCCGCTTATCAGTTCAGCAGTAATGTTCGTTATGGTAGCAGGGGTCAAACCAAGCTTTGACGCTATTTCCGCACGGGAAATCGGAGCTTCCCGATAAAGCATCAGTTTGACTGCTTCCAGGTTCCTTTGCTTTACAACAGCGCTGTTCGTACCGGTATTACCTGCCATTCAATACATTATCCTTTGCTTTTTTGATGATAGAATCCAAACCTAAATTTATTATACTTCAGAATAAATTTATCAAATTAATGATGCCTGATAAAAAAACTGCTGCAGCGATACAAATCGCTGCAGCCATTGTAACTAAAACTTCATGCTAATTCGTGGACCCGGCAGCAGGTGACGAAATGTCCGGCAGACACTTCTTCCTGATGCTGAGCCTGATGGCATGCATCCTTCACATACGGGCAGCGGGCAGCAAAACGGCAGCCGGGCTTCGGGTTGATAGGGGAAGTCAATTCGCCTTTAAGGATCATGCGCTGAGTCTGGTTATGGATGTCAACTGAAGGGATCGCAGAAAGCAGAGCCTGGGTGTACGGATGCAGCGGTTTCTTAAAAAGTTCCCGGGAGGGACACTTTTCTACGACCTGCCCAAGATACATCACGCAAATGTCATCACTGATGTGGCGGACAACGCTCATGTCATGGGTAACAAACATGTAGGTCAGCCCCTTGTCCATCTGCAGTTTCTTCAGCAGATTCAGTACCTGTGCCTGAATCGAGACATCCAATGCAGAAACCGGCTCATCACAAACAACGAATTCCGGGTTCAGGGCCAGTGCACGGGCAATACCGACACGCTGACGGCGGCCCCCATCCAGTTCGTGCGGATAGGCACGGCGCAGACGTTCGTCAATACCGACCAGAGACATCAGTTCATCCGTCTTCTCCTCGATCTCGGATCTCGAGAACTTCCGGGATACGATCAGCGGTTCCATGATCGTCTGCTCGGCAGTCTTACGGGGATCGATGGATGAATAAGGATCCTGGAAGATGATCTGCATCTTTTCACGGGCTTTCTTCAGCGCGTTTCCGGAGAGATGATTCACCTGTTCCCCATTGAGTTTTACGACACCGTCTGTGGATTCGTGCAGATGGATGATCGTTCGCCCAAGCGTAGATTTACCGCAGCCGGATTCGCCCACAACGCCCAGAGTTTTTCCCCGTTCGATCGTGAAAGTCACATCATCTACAGCGTGAAGAAGTCCGCGGGGTGTTGTGAAGTACTTTTTCAGATGTTCAACTTCAATTACAGGTGTCATTTTTTATTCTCCTTCACAACAACATCGATGTGGCAGCAGGCACAGTCATGACCGTCAGCTGTCTTGTAAACCGGAATTGCGCCTTTCTCACATTCCGCCTTAGCAAATTTACAGCGCGGAGCAAAAGGACATCCCTTCGGCAGATTCGTGGGATCCGGCGGCAGACCGTCGATTGGATGCAGCCATTCCTCGTCCTCGTTCATATCCGGGATCGCCCCGAACAGACCGATGGTATACGGATGGGTCGGATGGTCGAAGATCTGTTCCTTGGTCCCATATTCAACGATGGTACCGGCATAGATCACTGCGACTTCATCGCACACCTGGGCTACCACACCCATATCATGGGTGATGAGCAGCATGGCGGTGTTGTACTTTTCCCGCAGGTCCTTGATCAGATCCAGCACCTGCGCCTGGATGGTCACATCCAGAGCGGTAGTCGGTTCATCTGCCAGCAGCAGGTCCGGGTTGCAGGCCAGGGCGATGGCGATGACCACACGCTGCTTCATGCCGCCGGAAAATTGATGCGGATATTCCATATAGCGTTCCGCCGGGATACCGACGATCTCGAGCATTTCTTCCGCGCGTTTCCGAGGATCGGCATGGGTGTCGTTGTGCAGCCGGACAACTTCCGCGATCTGATCACCCACACGCTGGACCGGGTTCAGTGCGGTCATCGGGTCCTGGAAGATCATGGAGATGTTGTTGCCGCGGATCTTGCGCATATCATTCTCGGAGATCTTCAGCAGATCCTTTCCGTTCAGATGCACTTCACCGCCGCGGATCTTACAGCCGACATCCGGAAGAATGCGCAGGATCGATTTGGCGATCGTGGTTTTTCCTGCACCGGTCTCCCCGACCAGCCCGAGCGTACGGCCTTTTCCGAGCTTCAGGTTCACACCGTTCACCGCGTGAACGATCTGACCGTCTGATTTATATTCCACTACAAGGTCTTTTACCTCGAGGAACTCATTATTATCGCTCATATTATTGTTCCCCTCTTTCTCAGTTCTTCAGTTTCGGATCCAGCGCATCGCGCAGGCCGTCGCCCATCATGTTCAGAGCCAGTACCGTCACGGCGATCGCCAGACCGGGGAAGATCACCAGATGCGGCGCCTGACGGATGAACTGGCGGGAACCGGAAAGCATCGCGCCCCATTCAGGAGCCGGCGGCTGTACACCGAGGCCGATGAAGGAAAGACCGGAAGCAGTCGTAATTGTCTGAGCGACGCCCATGGTCGCCTGAACGATCATCGGGCTCATGCAGTTCGGGATCAGGTGATCCAGGATGATCCGTGCCTTGGAGCAGTTAATGGAGACCGAGGCTTCGATATATTCATTTTCGCGGACCTTCAGCATCTGGGCCCGCAGCATACGTGCCATGCCCGCGATCGAACCGAATGCCATCGCAATGATCGTGTTGATAAAGCCGGGCCCAAGCACCGCAGACATCACGATCATCATCACCATGCCGGGAATCGCCTGGATGACGTCCAGAACACGCATGATGATGTTGTCGGTCTTTCCTCCGAAGAAACCGGCAATGGCGCCGATCGCCATACCGATAACGGTCCCGATCAGGGTCGCAAGAATACCACAGCTCAGGGAATAACGGGAACCGATCAGGATACGGCTGAAAATGTCACGTCCCAGGTCATCGCAGCCGAAAAGGTGGGCTTTGGACGGGGTCGCGAACATATTCATGAAATCCATTTGCGTATAATCATAAGGCGCGATATACGGAGCCAGAATCGCCAGCACAATCTCGATCAGCAGGATGACCAGACCGATCACTGCCGTTTTATTGCGGCTGAGCTGCTTCATCACGCGGAGGAATTCGCTGTTTTTCCGCGGTTTTTTCCGGGTTTGTACAGATGCTTCTGCCATCATGCCTGAGCCTCCTTCTTGATTTTTTTCTTGTTCTGACCTTCATACTGGGCTTTGATGCGCGGGTCAACGGCTGCGTAGAGCAGGTCAACGATCAGCATACAGAGGCTGAAGGTAATGGCAAGGAAGATCGTACCACCCTGGACCACCGGATAGTCACGGTTATTGACCGCGGTGATAATGTAGGTCCCCATACCGGGGATCGAAAAGACAGTTTCGATGATCATCATACCGCCCAGCATGTGACCGAATGTAGAACCAAACATGGTGATGATCGGGATCAGGCCGTTTTTGAGCGCGTGCTTCACGATCACATCGCGTTCCGGAACGCCTTTAGAGCGGGCGGTGGTGATGTAATCGGAGCGGATGACTTCAAGCATCGAAGAGCGGGTCTGACGGGCACAGGTGGCGAAAGCGCCCATCATGGCAGTGGCTGCCGGAAGGATGTAGCTCTTGAGACCGTCACTGATGCCCATGGCCGGGAGCCAGCCCAGACGGACCGAAAAGAGCAGGACGAACATCAAGCCCAGCCAGAAGTTCGGAATCGCCACACCGATCAGGGCAAAGACCATTGACAGCGAGTCCTGCCAGCGGTTCTGGTGGGTCGCTGCGACGATGCCGAGCGGGATCCCCAGACCGAAAGCAAGAAACAGCGTGACAAGGGTCAAGGTCAGCGTACGGGGCAGACGTTCTCCGATGGATGTCATGATACTGACGTTGGTCGCCCAGGAAGCACCCAGATCACGTTTGATAAAAACATCGACCAGATAATTGCCCAGACGGACCAGGAACGGGTCATTCAATCCCAGTTCTTCGGTCTTGGCAAGCAGCGCATCTTCCGTTGCAGTGGATCCGAGGATGATCTCAGCCGGGCTGCCCGGGCAGAAGGTCATCAGGGTAAACACCAGGATCGCTACGCCGAGAACGATCGGGATCATCCAGAGAATTCGTTTTAATACATACCGTGTCATAGAGTTACCTCACAAAGATTTAGTAAGAAAAGGAAGGAAGCTTTTGGGAATCCTCAGCTCCCTCCCTTGAGGTTTATCGCTTCAAGTCTATATTACAAACCGGTGTAGCTGGTAGAAAGCGGAGCAATGTGCTGGGAGATGGAGTACACCTCATCAGTTACGCCGATCTCAGTGCGCCATACACAGAAGTTATAGGGGTTGTACAGGCCGTAGGCGATGCAGCTTTCTTTCAGGTAATTGTGGACCTTATCGATATTCTCTTCGGTGTAGCCTTCAGGAGTCCAGGTTTCATAGAGCAGGTCGCCGAGAACATAGTCTTTGCGGCTGGTGCCGTCGCCGGTGGAGTAAGCGTTGGGGTCATAGCGGATCGCCCAGGCGTCAGCAAGGTAGGTGCCGCCGATGGTGTTGATGAACATGTCATACTTGGTGCCGTCCAGACGGTTGGCAACGATGTAAGCCATTTCAGCAGCGTTGATCTCAACATTGATGCCGGCCTGCATCATGAATGCCTGCAGGACCTGAGCCATGCGGGGCATGTCGCCGTTGCCGGAGCAGAGGATGGACAGGGGCTGTCCTTTGTAGTCGGATTCCGCGACCAGCTGCTTCGCCTTTGCGACGTCATAGGGATAGTTCTCTTCATTTTCCCACTTCGGATTGTAGCCGATCATGGCAGAAGAATGGACATCATAGAGGAATTCACCGTTTCCATAGGCCAGGGCCTGGATCAGAGCGGCATTGTCGATGGAGTAGGCAATCGCCTGACGGAGTTTCTGGTCATTGGCGACCGGGGAAGTATCCGCACCGGAGAAGAAGAGCTGAAAACCCTGAGGACCGGAGGTCTTTTCGACAACATAATCCGGGTTGCCTTCGTACTGCATACCGGTAGCGATCGGCATACGGAGGACCATTTCAACGACACCGGTTTCGAGGGCAATACCCATCTGGGAAGGTTCAGCGATCTGGACCCAATGGACCTTGGAGACCTTCGGGGTGACGCAGGCGGGCATATCTTCCAGTGCCTGCCAGTAATCCTCACGCAGTTCCATGGTCATTTCAGAGGAAGCGACGAAATTGGTCACGGCATAGGGGCTGGTGGAGATCAGGGAAGAACCGAAACCATCAGGGCTTGCCTCAAAAGCGGCTTTTGTGATACCGTAAGATTCGGTCATGATCTTTTCAAAGGTGCCGACGATATTGGACTTCAGCTTCAGGGAAAAAGTCAGGTCTCCGGTCTTTTCAACGCTTTCAACCTTGTTATAAACCGGTTTCAGCGCGCGGGCGACAGATTCCTGGATGAACCAGACAGCGTCATCAGCGGTGAAGGGGTTACCTGCGGAATCTTTGATGCCTTCGCGGAGTTCAACGGTGTAGGTGAAACCGTTGTCTTCGGTATTCCAGGATTTGGCCAGCCAGGGGTGTAGGACCTTTTCACTGTCGAATACACCGAGGGATTCACAAACTGCAGTGAAATACGGAGCATCGCGGTTGACTTCCGGGCGGAAGGGCGTCAGAGAATCCGGAATAATCGAATAAGCGATGTCCAGAACACCGTCCTTCGGGGCGGCCAGGACAGTACCGAACAGTGCGAGCGCGACGATCGCGGCAAGCAGGATTGAAAACAGTTTTTTCATGATCATTTTCTCCTTCTATATGGTTTGAACAAATGATTTATTCATTGAATTAAATATTACCAGATTTTTTTTGTTTGTCAATAGATTATTTTAAAATTCAATGACAAATTATGACAATAATTTTCCCCCGGTTACAGCAGATCCGCAGCATGATTTTCCGCTGCCAAAATACTGTTTTTACGCATAAACAAAGTGTATTTCGCTTCTTATTTTTAATAAAACAAACGGGCTTCAGCTTCTGTCATGAAAATGTAATGAATTTCACTGAACCTGTAATTTCCATATTGACAAAACAAAACTTTTCTGGTATTTTATTTATTAAATAAAATAACTAATTGTCATTATCATCTGATTTTTGAAAAGGAAAGGTAATATCTGTTATGGAACTCTACAAGGACAGCAGCAAACCGGTATCTGAACGCGTTGAGGATCTGCTCAGCCGCATGACTCTCGAAGAAAAAGCCGCCCAGCTCTGCGGCGACCTCCCCGCAGGTTTTATGAAAGACGGAGAAGTATCTCTCGAACTGCTCCGGGAAAAATATCCCGACGGCCACGGCCGCTTCACCCAGTACTCCATGGCCGGCATCGTAGACCCGGTCCAGATCGCGGAGATCAGCAACCAGCTTCAGCATTACTTCGTGGAAGAAACCAGGCTGGGCATTCCGGTCGCGCTGCAGGCAGAGAACCTGTGCGGGTATCCCGGCGCGGAAGGAACTCTTTTCCCTGCCCAGATCAATGTCGGCTCCACCTGGGACCCTGAACTGGCTGAAAAAATGGCTGCGGTCATCGGTCAGGAAAGCCGTGCGGTCGGCATCAACAGTGCCATGAGCCCGGTCATCGATGTTTCGCGTGATCCCCGCTGGGGCCGGACCTACGAGACCTACGGTGAAGATCCTTACCTCATCAGTCAGATGGGGATCAGCTATATTAAAGGAATGCAGGGTGACAAAACGAATGGTCCCGCCTGCATCGCCAAACATTTTCTCGGTTATGCAGAAAGCCAGGGCGGCCTCAACTGCGCTGTCAGCCGGATCAATGACCGTGAAATGTACGAAACATTTGCCACCCCGTTCGAAGCAGCGGCCAATGAAGCCGATGTTTCCGGGATGATGGCCAATTACGGCGAAATTGACGGTATGTGCGTCGGTGCAAACAAAAAATATGCCCGTACCCTGCTGCGCGATACAATGAAATTCCGCGGCATGCTCACATCCGATGGTGCTGCCATCATGAAGATGTATAACTACTTCCACATCGCTCCCACCTATAAAGAAGCAGGTCTGCTTGCGAAAAAGGGCGGACTCGATACCGAGATCCCGGTCGGCGGAGCTTACCGTCAGCTGCCGGATTATGTAAGATCCGGAGAGCTGGATGAAGCGCTGCTGGATGAATCCGTCCGCCGAATCCTGACCATCAAATTTGAGTACGGCCTTTTTGAGAATCCTTATGTGGATGTTGACGCTGTCCGTACGGCAATGACAAATGAAAGTAAAGCCGCCCTCAGCCGTGAGATCGCAGCCAAATCGATCACCCTGCTGAAAAATGACGGTATCCTGCCGCTGAAAAAGGGAATGAAACTTGCGGTCATCGGTCCGCATGCCGACAATATGCGCTATCCCATCAGCGGATACACATACCCCGCATATATTGAAATGATGATGGCCGGGGCCGAAGACGATTCCTCCGTAAGCTTCAACGGCATTGCAGATGAAGCCGCGGCAGCCAAGGAAACGACCGGCAAGAAAAAAGCGACCGGTTTGAATATGTTTGCCTCCATGCTTGCCCTTTTCACCGAAGAAGACCGCAAAAAGCTCAGCGACCTGCCGACACTGCTCAAAAAAATGGGCTCCCGCAGCCTGAAAGATGTTCTGGCTGAACGCTTTGAGATCAGTTACGCAGAGGGCTGCGGCATCATCAGTGAAAACACCAACGGATTTGATGCGGCTGTCAAAGCAGCGGAAAATTCCGATGCCGTCGTCATGGCAATGGGCGGCAACTGCGGCTGGGTCAATGTCACCGGCGGCGAAGGGAAAGACCGTTCCAACCTGACACTCCCGGGTGTACAGCAGCAGCTGCTGGAAGCCGTTGCCGCTGTCGGAAAACCTGTCATTCTGATCCTTTACGGTCCGGGCGTATTTGCAGTGCCGTGGGCCAAAGAAAATGTTTCGGCGATGATCCAGGCCTTTATGCCCGGCCCGGACGCCGGTTTAGTCCTTACTGATGTACTTGACGGATCTGTGAACCCCGGCGGGCATCTGCCTTTCACCGTACCGCACCACATCGGGCAGCTTCCGATCGTCTACAACCACCGCGTTGGTTCCGGTTACTCTACGGGCAGCGATTCTTCCGCAAGCCTCATCTTCTCCGGCGGATATGTCGATGATACGGACAAACCTCTCTTCCCCTTCGGACATGGACTGAGCTACACCAGCTTTGAAGTCAGCCCGATGGCACTTTCCTCTGATGAACTGCCGACAGACGGCGGCATCGATGTATGCTGCACTGTCAAAAACACCGGTGAATGCGCCGGTGACCAGGTCGTCCAGCTCTATTATCACTTCTCCAATGCTCACGTGATCCGCCCCAATATGCAGCTGATCGCATTCAAACGTGTCCATTTGGAAAAGGGAGAATGTAAGACCGTCATCTTCCATGTTACCGCTTCCATGCTTGGATATTACAACGAAGACATGGTTTACGGTGTTGAACCCGGCAATGCAGAATTAAAGCTGGGTGTCAGCAGTGCAGATATCATTGATGAAAAGAAAATCAAACTCACAGGCAAATCTGTAGAACTGATGGGTAAGCGCAGTTATACCTGTCATACCGAAGTAAAATAAAGCATAACTGGTTAGAAAGAGGTGTTGAAATGTTAGTTCCGATGAGATCGATCCTTGAAGCAGCAGATACGTATCACTACGGTCAGGCTGCCTTTAATATGAACAGTGCCGGCCAGATCGAAGCAGCCATCCGCATTCATGAACTGCTGCGTTCCGGCGCGATCCTGCAGGGGGCCGAAGCATCCAATGCCTATATGGGCGGTGCGGAAGACTTTATGCACGGCACGATCGAACAGAAAATAAAGGGAGCAAAGGCGATCGGTGATGCCGTCAAAAAATACGGTGCGGACAGTCCGATTCCGGTCGCGCTGCATCTGGATCACGGGAAAAGCCTGGACAGCGTGAAGGCCTGCATTGACGGCGGATATACCTCCGTCATGATCGACGGCAGCAGCCTGCCCTACGAGCAGAACGTGGAACTGACGCGTGAAGTGGTCAAATACGCCCATCCTTACGGCGTGTCTGTTGAAGGGGAACTCGGTGTCCTGGCGGGTGTGGAAGACCACGTCTTCTCCGCCACCAGCACCTACACCAACCCGATGCAGGCGATCGACTTTTTCAAGAAGACGGGATGCGACGCGCTTGCCATCAGCTACGGCACATCTCATGGCGCGACCAAAGGCAAAGACGTGAAGATCCGCCGGGAGATCGCCATCGCGACCAAAGAATGCATGATGCATGAAGGGATCAACGGGTTCCTGGTCAGTCACGGTTCCTCGACCGTCCCGCGGGAATACGTCGATCAGATCAACGCCCTGGGCGGGAAGCTCGAAAATGCGAACGGTATTGATGTCAACCAGCTTGCGGACGTCTCCCGTGTCGGGATCAACAAGATCAACGTGGACACGGATATCCGCCTGGCCTGCACCCGCAATCTGCTCGAACTGTTCACGAACCATCCGGAACTGCAGCAGAGTCCTTCGATCGGTAAGATCTATGAAGCAATGCGTGCAAACCCGAAGAACTTCGACCCGCGGAACTATCTCCAGAGCATCATCGACACCGTGATCACCGGCATCGTTCCGGACGCGGATGTACAGAAAGTCGTCGACTGCATGAAGGACGGGGTTATGGAATCCGTCGCCCCGCTGCTGGTCCAGTTCGGAAGCTACCGCAAGAGCCATCTGATCAAACCGGTCACACTGGAAGAAATGGCTGACCGCTATAAGAAAGAAGGGATCTGATGAAACATCTCTGCCTGAATCTGAAACGCTTTGACGTTCCCGCGGCGATGGGCGGTGTGAACCGTCTGGCTGATGGGAAAAACTGGGCGGATACCATCGTATCCGGAACGAAGGAAGGACTGGAACAGTATCGCGGAAAGGCACGTTTCCCGATGTATTTTCCGGAAGCGCACGTTATCGCGGCCGCTCAGGCTGCCGGCGAAGACAGTGTCATTGAAGTCGGCTGTCAGAGCGTATACCGCGCGGACGTTGCACCCGGCGTAAATTTCGGTGCGTACACAACAAACCGTCCGGCCGCCGCAATGAAAGCGCTGGGCGTGACCTCGACGATTATCGGGCACTGCGAAGAACGGGCTGACAAGCTGGGCATCCTGCAGGAAGCCGGTGTGACCGACACAGCCGCAGTCAACCGCCTGCTCAACAAAGAGATCCGGTGTGCCATCAGTCAGGGGATGACGGTGACCTACTGCATCGGTGAAAAAGCCGAAGAACGTGAGCACTGGCAGGAAGTTCTCGAAGAGCAGCTCACCGTCGGCCTTGACGGGATTGACAAAGAAAAAGTGATCATCGCCTACGAACCGATCTGGGCGATCGGCCCCGGCAAAACCCCGCCCGGAGCGGACGTGATCGCTCCGATCGCACGGTTTATCAAAGAAAAGACCGGCGGCATGCCGGTGGTATACGGCGGCGGTCTGAAACAGGATAACGCGGCCATGCTGGCCTCGATCCCCGAAATCGACGGCGGCCTGATCGCGCTTACCCGCTTCCAGGGTGAGATCGGCTTCTACCCCGAAGAATATCTTGAAATTATCCGCATCTACATGGAAAACTGCGAAAAATAAGGAGAAAAGAAAATGAACCTTCAGTTTGAATACGGCAACGGATTTATGTCCGCCAATTTACCCGACACGACCGATGTTTTTATTCCGGGTGAAACTGTTGCGGACCCCGCATGTCTTCCGCAGGACTGGGACAGCCTTTATCAGGCCACGCTCGACTCCCTGCGCCATCCGATCGGCATGGAACCGCTGGCGGAATACGTCAAAGGGAAAAAGACCGTGGTTTTCGTCATTCCGGACATCGTCAAAGGCGGCTGCCAGCCTACCAGCCACCGGAAAGTCGCGATCCGCGCCTGTCTGGATGAAATGTATGCAGCGGGCATTAAGAAGGAAAATATCCTTCTGCTTTTCTCCAATGGTCTGCATCCCCGCACCCCGATGAATGAGGCGAAACAGATCCTCGGCGAGGAGCTGTTCAATGAATTCTGGTACACCGGGCAGATCACCAGTCATGACAGTGAAGACTATGACCATCTGGTCGACATCGGCTATACGGATCAGGGTGACCATGTGATCATGAACAAATATGTCTACGACGCGGATGCCGCGATCCTGATCGGGCACACGCAGGGCAACCCCTACGGCGGATATTCCGGCGGGTACAAACACTGCGCTACCGGGATCAGCCACTGGCGCAGCATCTCCGCCCACCACGTTCCGCAGGTCATGCACCGTCCGGACTTCGTTCCGGTCAGCACCAACAGCCTGATGCGCGACAAATTCGACCGGCAGGGCATGCTCATGGAAGAGAAAATGGGCAAAAAATTCTTCTGCTGCGACGCGGTTCTGGACACAAAATCCCGCCAGATCGAGATCAACTCCGGCTGGGCAAAGGAAATGCAGCCGGTTTCCTGGAAGACTGCCGACAAACGCACCTATGTGCACTGGGCTGAGAAGAAATACGACGTCGTCGTTTTCGGCATGCCCACCAATTTCCATTACGGTGCCGGGATGGGGACGAACCCGATCCAGATGATGCAGGCGCTCTCCGCGCAGGTCATCCGCCACAAGCGGGTCCTGAGCGACCACTGCGTATTCATCGTTTCCAGCATCTGCGATGGCTGGTTCCATGACGAACGCTGGCCGTACCTGCGCGAACTCTACGAAATGTTCCAGCACGACTACATGCAGACGCTGCCGGACATGAACCGCTACGGCGAATACTTTGCCACCAATCAGGAATACATCCGCAAATACCGCTTTGCCAATGCATTCCATCCTTTCCACGGTTTCTCCATGATGAGCTGCGGCCATCTGGCGGAAATGCACACCAGCGCCATTTATATCGTCGGCGCCCGCGAACCGGGCATTGCCCGCGGCATGGGACTCAAGACCCGCGCGACCTTTGAAGAGGCACTGGAAGACGCCAAGCGCAAGTATGTCGGTGAAAATCCGAACATTCTTGCCCTGCCGAAGACCTTCACGACTGCAGCGGTCCATCTGTGCATGAAGGATCCTGCTGAAAACAGCCATTACCGGGACGACGCTCCCGCCCATCCCTGCGGCTGTTAAGACAGAGCTGACAGCCGGCAGCTGATCGTTTATCCGGACCCGGGTAAAACCACATCCCGGTAAACCGGTCAGCTGCCGGCATTTCAAAGGAAAAAATGATCGTTCTTGTTTTTCTGATTTGCTTTGCGGCCAGCACGATCGGCGGCATCTGCGGCATCGGCGGCGGTGTGGTGATCAAACCGCTGCTGGATGCGATCGGCATCATGCCGGTCCCGACCGTTTCATTCCTTTCCGGGCTGACGGTCCTGGCAATGGCGTGCATCAATGTCTACAAAAACCGAAAAGGCGGCGAACTGGATGCAAAACGCAGCATTCCGCTGGGGATCGGGGCTGCTGTCGGCGGTGTCATCGGGAAACAGATGTTCTCCTCGCTGAAGGCTGCGGTAAATGCCGACCGGATCGTCGGCGCAGTTCAGGCGATCGTCCTCGGCATTATGGTACTGGGAACGCTCGCATACGTGTTGTGCAAAGACCGGATCCGGACACGCAATGTATCCGGATATATCGTTCCGGTACTGATCGGCCTGTTTTTAGGGATCTGCTCCTCGTTTCTGGGGATCGGCGGAGGCCCGATGAACCTGGCAGTCCTTTATTATTTCTTCTCAATGACCACCAAACAGGCCGCGGTCAATTCGATCCTGATCATCCTGCTCAGCCAGACTGCGAGCCTGATCATGACGATCGCTACCGGTACCGTTCCGGAATTCGCGTGGGGGAACCTCATTGCGATGGTCGGAGCGGGCGCTCTCGGCGGCTTTATCTCCGCCCGGCTGCACAAGAAGCTTTCCGCGGAACTGACCGATAAACTTTTCGTCGGTCTGCTCATCGTGATCTTTTTCATATGTGTATATAACGCAGTTCGAATGCTTTCCTGATCAAAGGAGGACACAAAAGATATGAATAATAACCTGGTCATCATCCATGGCGGCGGCCCGACCGCGGTCATCAACGCTTCACTTTACGGTGCGATCCGGGAAGCACAGGACAGCCCGGAAGTCGGACGCGTCTACTGCGCGATCGGCGGGACCGGCGGTCTGATGAAAGAAAACCTCCGGGATGTGACGGATCTTTCGGATGACGAACTGAAAGGCCTGCTCACCAGTCCGGCTTCAGCCATCGGCTCCTCCCGGGACGCGCTGGAAGCACCGGAATACGAAATGATGGTCGGCATTCTGAAGAAATACGGGATCCGATATGTCCTGATGAACGGCGGGAACGGCACAATGGACACCTGCGGGAAACTGCAACAGCACTGTGAAGGCACGGATATCCGGGTGATCGGCATTCCGAAAACCATGGATAACGACCTGGCCATCACCGACCACGCGCCCGGATTTGCCAGCGCAGCCCGCTACATGGCCGGCAGCGTAGCCGAGCTTTGCTGCGATGTCGACGGACTGCCGATCCACGTTGTGGTCATTGAAGCGCTCGGCCGGAATGCGGGCTGGGTCACCGCGGCCTCCGCACTGGCTTCCGACAGCTACGGACAAGGACCGGATCTGATCTATCTGCCGGAACGGAATTTTGACGAAGAGGCGTTCCTGCGGGATGTACAGAAGCTGATCGATGAAAAGGGCTGCGGTGTGGTCGTGGCCAGTGAAGGACTGCATGACGCATCCGGGAAGCCCATCGTCGAGCCGATCTTCAGCGTGGGGCGGTCCACCTATTTCGGGGACGTGTCCTCACATCTGGCCCAGCTGATCACGCGGAAGCTGCATTATAAAGCCCGCTCCGAAAAACCGGGCCTGCTGGGAAGAGCATCCGTTTACTGGCAGAGCCGGATCGACCGGGAAGAGGCCGAAGCGTGCGGGCGGGAAGCAGCCCGGGCAGCCATCGCCGGTGAGACCGCGAAAATGGTCGCCATCCGCCGGATCTCCGAAGAACCGTATAAAAGCGAGACTTTCCTGGTTGATATCAAAGAAGTAATGATGACCGAGCGCAAGATGCCGGATGAATTCATCAACGCGGAAGGAAACGGCGTTACCGAAGCCTACAAAGAATGGGTCCGTCCGCTTCTCGGCGATCCGCTGCCGAAGCTGATGAACCTGAGAAAATAGGTTTCAGGCGTCAGGTTTTAGGGAAAGGGAATAGAGGAATTATGCTGAATATAACGATCAAAGATCAAAATAATCTTGTTTCGCCGGAAGAACTTTCTCAGGCGATGAAAGACGCTGAACCCATCCTCAAACGGGCTCAGGCAGGTGAAGAAAAATACGCTGACAGCCAGGGCTGGCTGGATCTTGAAAAATGGGCAGGGGAAGACACGCTCTCCCGTATAGAGAAACTGGCAGTCGAAATTCAGGCCAACAGCGACGCCTTTGTCCTCATCGGTGTCGGCGGCAGCAATAACGCCGCCCGCAGCGTGATCAAAGCGCTGTCAGATGGTTCCAAAGTTGAAATCATCTATGCCGGGAATACCCTTTCCCCGCACGCACTCAACAAGATGCTGAAGAGCCTCGAAGGGAAGGATTACACCATCGACTGCATCGCCAAAAATTTCGAGACGCTGGAACCAGGATCCTCTTTCCGTATTCTGCGTGAAGCCATGGCAAAGAAATATTCTCCCGAAGAAGCGGCAAAGCGCACCATCTGCACCGGCACTTTCGGTTCTTCCCTGGAAAAACTCTGTGAAAAAGAAGGCTACACATTCGTTCCCTTCCCGACCGATATCGGCGGACGCTACAGTGCTTTCAGCTATGTAGGCCTGCTGCCGATGGCAGTGGCAGGAATCGATATCCGCGCGCTGGTCCGGGGCGGCAAAGACATGGCTACACT